>JADJPF010000003.1:326063-652127 GCA_016713405.1 Blastocatellia bacterium | reverse complement strand
GCAACACAAAATTCTTTAATTGCGTCAACAGAATCTTGTGGTAGCCATTCACCAAATTGAGTATAAGCTTTTTCACCAGCAAAGATTTCATACCAAACAACACGACGTTCATTGTTATAAGCTTTTGCTACAGCAGCATCAAAAACTCGGCTAGAAGCTTTCCAGATGTCTCGACCAGTACCATCCCCTTCGATAAAAGGAATAATTGGATTATTTGGAACATTTAAGTTGCCATCAGTGATTGTTATTTTTGCCCCATCTTCAGGAACAGGTAGGCCATTATAAGATGCCATAAAAATTTCTCCTTAAAAATAGTCGGCCAAATTATGGAGTGTTAAAGATCGCAGAGTTTACCAATCACTAACTATATCTGTCAAGTTGTCAAACACTTATACCTAAAGTGACACTCCACACGCACTGAAGTGCGATGGCTTCTTTTGTACGAAGCCGAGACTTCTATGTGGTTACTCAGGGATCTTAAAGCGAGCCGGTGTAGGCGATAGCGGCAGTCCTTGCCCCGTGAGAGCGACCTCATTGCTATCGTAGTAGACTACGGCTGACCTGGGCGGTGCCACTTGCCCGTCTCCCTTGTCCTGCCCTTCGGCGGTATAGAGAAGGGAAACACCTGCCTTTTTCAAAGCAGGCTTTTTGAGCGAAACTTCTTTATTAAAACGAGCAAATAAACGTAAGCCTATGTTGTTTGCTGCATTCAAGTCTGCATTACCACGATGACCATTTGGACAAGTAAAAAGCGGTGCGCCTGCTGTGTACTGATTAGCTTCTTCATTTCGGTTATGACGTGCTACTTCTTTTCCACAGTATGCACATTGTCTAGAAGTATTACGAGGACTAACACGCGAGGTAAGTATTCCTAATTCATATGCTTTGTAATGAGTATAATGGTATATTTTTCCCCTTAACCAATAGCTACGTTTTTCATTTCCACGACGCGAGTATTTGCCTTTTTGTGGCTTAAAATTACCTAAATGCTCAAACACTATTACTTTTGCTCCATACTCACAGGCAAACTCTACAATGCGACGGCTTACACGATGCGCTTCGTAGTTATCTAAGTCCCTTATATACTTCCATTGCTTCTTATTATCTTGCTCGTTTTTACGTAAGGTAGCAGTCTTTCTCCTTTTCTTTGCCACTCTACCTAAAGCGCGCTTCCTACGGCCACTACTAGCTTTTCCTCCCGCTATAAATCGTGAGGCTAGAGGTGTGCCGTCTGCTTTTAGTATTCGGCATATTGCTAAATTGTTGTTAATGTTTAAGTCTACTGAGCATATTACTAATTCATTTTCAGTATCCTTATTTACTTGATTTTTTATACTTTGAACTTTTATTTTTTTCTCAAATGAAATGTGTAGTAGTATTTTCTTTCCTCTTAATACTAATTTTGGGCTTATTTGTTTGAAGCCTATAGGAAAGTCTCTACCTTTCATTTGGTATTTAAACCCATATCCAAGACTCTCCTGTATATAGCTTAAGTAAAACATATTCTTGGTTTATTATTTGGTACATTCCTAAATAACCGGACTGGTGTTGGTTAAATTCCTTTGGTGGTTGGGGTGGTCGTTCGCAATTTCTTCTTTCGTAAAAATCCTGTGATAGTTGGATGCCATAAAGTAAACCTGAGAGAAAACCCAGAGGATGAAAATGGCAAAGATAAAAATAATGCTAGAAAATAAAGAAGGCAAGAAATAGGAGTGAGTTGAAGTAGGCAAGGAAGTTTGTTAGAAATAGAGGCAGAAAAATTCAAAAGAAGCAGTTTGCCAAAAGAACAAGAGTATGATGAGGCACAAGAGCAAGAGAAAAAAGCGAATTAAACCAATGGAACAAGGAAATAGAAATCAAAACCCCACAGGAAAATTTAAGTTCAAGGACAAAGGTTTGATAACGGAGAAGATTACTAAGCATAACAGGGCAAGCAAGAAGGATACGTAAGTGATGGATTGGCAGAATACGCGGCATATTATAGTAATCGCTGAGTTATGAAGAAGTAGAAAATTAATCAAAAGAAAACACAGGACAAAAGTTGTGCCGACGGATATGGTTAATGGTAAAAGCAAAAGCAGAAGAGATAAGCCAAGCCCAACAACAGATAGTACTCAAAGATTAAAGAAAGGAAAAATGCCAAAAAGAAACACGAGAAATATTTATGATGCAAAGCAGAAGAAGTGTTGATATTTGATGAGGGATTATAGTTAAAGGAACAAAAGCCAAACGAGGCAAAGAAGTTGCAAAAACTAGAGCCCAATAGTAATGTAGAGCAAAAAGATGGCTCATATACCTAATAGCAGGAACCGATAAAAAGCAAATGAATTAGTAAGTTAGAAGAAGTAGTAAAAGTGAGCTAATGAATGAGCATTCAAGCAGATCTGCCTACCTATAGGGCAACAACAGGCAAAGAGCATCGTAATAGTTGGCTAATGGACACAACAATTACTATAACCAGATTGGTATCATCTGAGAAGAAGGTTTTCTATGATTGACGCAATAAAGAAGAAAACCCATCATCGAATTTTATTTTCCCTTTATTGGGAAAGGTCACATTAGAAGTAATTCCTCCCGTGGAAGGTAGGTCTGGCAAACTTCCGTAAAAATTAGAAGAGTTGATTTCTTATCTTCTGCCACAGGCGAAATGACTATGAGCGTCGCAAGCAGGCTTCGCATTGGCTCTGGCGAGGAAAAGGGCGTGATCAGGTTATTGGCAAACGCCAGAAAGACAACTCTATGTCTTGGTGTCCCGGTTCTAAGTCTTTGGGTTAAAGGTCGTGAGCTTAGGTGAGGGACTCTGGAATCTCCTTCATTGCTGCTTAACCACAGGATTTTTACAGAAAGAATTTCTTTCCTTTAGCTTGAGCTTTTTCTTACTTTTTGTGCCAACGTTCTAAATTCGAGTGAAAAGAGCGAGCTTGTCCAATAGCTGCATTTATTGCACTTCGGCGAAACATTGCTGGCAGTTTCCAAGGTAATGGAAACGCTGGTGTTGGGTTTAAGAGTGTTTCTACTGTTAGTTTTTCTAATTCTGTTAGTAATGGCTTTGTGGCTAGCTCTAATAGTCCTTGGTGGTCTTGCAGCAACTCAAAATAAAACTTTATCGCTTCATTGTAGAGTTTGCGCGTTTCTCTTACTGCTTCTACTTTTTTGCTTTCTAGTTGTTTTATTATTGTTTTGTTTGCTGCCATACTATTATTTCTATAGTTAATATTTGCTTACTATTATACCTTCTTATATTTTATTTAGCAATCTTTATTTAACTTTATTTTCTTAAAAACTTCTGGCTAAAGTTAAAGAGAAACCTGCCTCATCTACGCAGCGTTGCGGCGTTGTGGCCGCCAAAAGTATAAAAACTTTAGCCTTGGCAACTATTGCCAAGGCTAAAGTTCTTGTTAGATAAAACTAACTATTTTTTATTCTGACTCAACCACCACAAGCTTTGTTATCAGCACCTAAAATAAGTTGGTTGAAAAATTCACAAAATTCTTTTCTTAGCCCGCTTTGTGTTGAAATATTTGGATCTAAAACTTGATGAAGGTCTGCTTGAAGGCTGTGACGAGGCCAGTTTGGTAAACTTACTCCATTTGGATCACCTGTTTTAGCAAAGTTTGTCCAGTATTTAAGCATAGTTGAGGCCAACTGTCTTTGGCCCGGATTTGGTGGAATGTTAAGGAAATTATTAAAAACAAAAAGTAACTCTTGCCCGTGAAAAGCTCCAAATTGTTTTGTTTGTGGAAAATCAAATACATTTGTAAAGCTATAAACATAAGTGTTAGGTTGATTAACTGAAGCCATAAGGCCAGCCCAACGAGAGGGACAAACAAAAGTTATATCTGTAATTATTGCATTAAAAGCATTTCTTGGACTGCCAAAATCTTGTATAGGATATTGTTTTAAGATTTCTTTGCTAAAGCCTGGAAAGAGAGACTTTACAGCCTTACGATAACCAGCTTTTGTATCAACTGACAAGCCAACTGTAAATATTGTGCCTTCATCTTTATTTGTCCCAATCATAATTGGCACATTGTTATGACGGTTATTTTGTATAGCAACTATTGGACTTTCCTTTAAGACATAGCCATCAACATTTGGCCCGTAAACTGTACTTCCATCAAATCTATTTAAGACCCCCGCTTCGCCCGTAAGAATCTTAAAAATATCTTCTGCCGCTTTACTTCTTAAACATGCTATTGGGTCAGAAGACCTATCACAACCTGCTTCTTTGACAAATTTTACTCCAAATTCTTCTGCGCTTTGTACTTGTGAAGAATTAGCTGGGTCTTTCAATGGGACATTAACGCCAAATCCACCACTTTCAACAATTGCACGATGGAATTTTCCGGCGGCTAGTGGCGAACCGACTAAACAAGACACATTTAACCCGCCAGCAGACTCACCAAAAATAGTTATGTTATTGGGATCACCGCCAAAGTTAGCAATATTGGCTCTTACCCAATCTAAAGCCATAATTTGGTCTAACAAACCATAATTACCAGAACTACTATTTTTATCTTCGCTGCTAAGTTGGGGATGGGCCAAAAAGCCTAGTTGGGCTAGGCGATAATTAATTGTTACAATAATAACTCCGCCTTGTTCTACCAAATTTTGACCATCATAAAGAGGATTTATGCTTGAACCTTGGACATTTCCACCACCATGAATAAAAAACATAACTGGGCGTAAAGTGCTTTCTTTAGTCTTTGGTGTCCAAATATTTAGCGTTAAACAGTCTTCACTGCCCATAAAAGACCTTGTACCGCCTAAAATATTTCCGTCCGGCGGGCCAAATTGACAGCAACGCTCACCAAACTTAACTGCATCTAGTGTTTGCGCTCTTGCAATAGCAGGTTGGGGAGCTTTCCAGCGCAAATCACCAACGGGGGGTTGTGCATATGGAATACCACGAAAAACAATAGTATTTGTTAGTAATTCTCCGCGAACTAATCCTTGTTCAGTTGTTACAGGCTCGCTTAAAACCTGTGCATTAGCATTAGTTAAAGAGTAGGCAAAAAGTAAAATCAATAATAGGAAGTAAATAGGTAATTTTCTTAACCTCATAAAATAGTCTCCAAATTTTTTATTAAAATTTAATTAAGGAAGTTTTGCCTATAAGACCAAAAGGCAATAAAAATAGTTTTCTTTATTTTAGGATTTTTGGAAAACTTTGGCAGATTACCGCAAAAGCGTTTTTAAAAATTTGAAGAAAATCGATATTGTTAATGTTAGGATTTTTATTTTTGAAAGGAACTATTTTAATGAGTCAAGCAGAAATTCGTTATTGTGTAATGTGAAACTATTATCCTTATGCTGCCAGTGTGGCACAAACCTTAAAAGATAACTTCGACTTAACAACTACTCTTACCCCAGGAAACCGCGGCGAATTTACAGTTTGGATTGATAATAAAAAAATAATTGAAAAAACTGGTGATGATTTCCCTCCTGAAGATAAAATTGTCTCTGCTGTAGGTCAAATCATAGCGTAATTTTGTGGTCTAAATAATTGTCCTGCAACTAGGTTTTGACAATTATTTTTATCAAAATTTAGTGCAGGACAATCTTAAATATTTAGTTATTGTTCGTTAAGGTCTTTGTCATAATGTAAATGCTTGATTTTTAGCTTGCTAAGTGGAATGGTTGACAGTTTTTTATTATCCGACTCATTAAGATAAAGTGCAACATATTGAGAAATATGCGGATTAGAAAGCCCTCGTTTTGCTTTTAGGTAAGTAATAAAATCTTGCTCAAACCAATCAAAAATTTTAGAAAGATAAAGTGTGTTGCTAGCCGTATCTACACGCACATTATCGGCACTATTAATAAACTCTGTAGCAGCTTTTTCTAACTCATCTTCTGTTTTATTTTTAGCAATAGCTCCTTTTTTAATTGGAGGACAGCTATTTGCACCACAATTAATATAAAAATGTATTCTAGGGTCAAGAAATTGTTTTCTAATAATTTCGTGTTCTAAATAATTTAATGAAATCTTGCGCCCGCCTAAAACAATGTCTTTATCCTTAAAATAGCCTAACTTACTCCAAAGCACGTGTTTATCAGGATAGGCATTAGCAGCATAAAACATTACTAAAGCATTATAAGCCGTTAAATAGTAGCGTTTCTTTTCTTCTGGGCTAGGAAAAAGTTCTGGGCTATTTTCAGGACTAATTTTAGCTAGCAAATCTATAAATGCTTGTAAAGTTGAGAGATTAGCCTTAAGAGCTTTATAGTCAACTTGTCCACGCTCATTAACATATGTTTGTGTGACTTGATCATAAATTTCATAAGAAAATGTTAAAGGTTTGTTGTCTACTTTGGTTGTAGTTGAAGATAAAGCTTTAATTTGTAGGCTAAAAGTTAAAAAAAAGGTAAATAAAATAGAAAAAACTTTCTTTATCATAAAATTGAAGTTCTCCGCTAAGTTTATATCTTTTATAATATGACAAAACTGTAGTTTATTCCTTCACCAGTTGCCAAATTTTATATTGCATCCCAGTTATTTAGTATAACTTGAATGTAGTGTTGTAGTTGTAGATTTTTTTTCTACTGCTAAAGTTTGCTCTAAAGCTTGTTGTGCTGCTTTTGTATGAATTTTATCTAAAACACGGATAATGTTAGTTTTAATGATAATATTTTTATCTTCTAATAAACTTCTTGCTAATTTGGGGACTGCCACATCACCTATTTTTACTATTGCATCTAAAGCAGGATAGTAGTTTTCTGTAATGCTATTTTGATCAATTGTGTAATCTAAATTATTTACTAGTAAATCTAATGCGGTAATAGCTTTTAGCTCACCTAATAGATAAACCGCTTGATAGTAGGTTTTATATCTAATTTCTTTTTGATAAGTGAGTAACTTTTTATCTTTTAAGACTTTTGCTAAAGCCTATATTACCAATTCTTTAGCTTGGTTTGACTTGCAAGCAACTTCTAGTAAATTATTTGAGCCAATATCACGAATAATTTTATCTTGATAATATAAATCATCAATAGCAACATCTATGTTTACTTCTATTGTTTTATAGTTTGTATAAGCAGGTAAAACTAAGCATAAAATTAAAACAAATTTAGAAAGCATAAAAAACCATCTCCAAACAGGAATTTTAATATTTTGGTAGATGTATTTTTGCAAGTTTTTATTCTTAAATTTGGTAAAAACTTTCTTTTACTAAAACTTATTGAATATTGAGATAATTTATTTTACCGCTATTCATAACTGCATCTAAAAGCGATGAAAGCACATAGTAATAATAAGTGTCCAACCTGTCGCCTGTTTGAGCATCAGCGAGCTTTTCCACTTTCTCACAATTACCTGTTTCTTTATCAAATACCAGAGCTAATTTTCCATTAGTAAAATTAGCTTTATTTTCTGCTCGTGCTACAGTTAGCAAATAATCTTGACCAGCAAAACGCCCATAAACTTTATCTTCTTTTTCATCACGTTCAAAATAACAACCATCATGTTTACTATGCAGACGCATAGTTTCAAGCCAGCCAAAAAAGCGAGGTTTTTCTATATAAGGCCCGCCGTCTTCAGGGCAAAAAACATCGCAGTTTCCACATTCATTGCAGAAGTCTGCAAAATTTCCTATTTGATGTGTTTTTGTGATTTTTAACGTCCGACTAGTTGTAGAGCTAATAATTTCCCTATCAATTTGATAAAGCGTGCCTTGAGTTTCTAAAGGCTTTAATTCATAAACAAAATTTGCGTCATTTGGACAAACAGGAATACATTTATCACAATTAATGCAGTCATAAAGCCAAAGTTGAGAACCTATTTTTTTAGGTATAGCTGAATTTTTTTGCTTTGTGTAACGAATATCTGTTGTAAGTCTTGGGACAATTGTTTGCGTGTTAAGCCAAGCAGCACGACTTACTATTGATTGATAAAGTCCCGACATTAGCGGCAATAAACTAGATACCATTGTAGGTTGTGAAGATTCTAGCTTTGTTGTAAAAGCAGAAACTTCCTCTGCAAAAAGCTGTTTTAGAGAACCATTTACACTAGTTTCAGTTAGTTTATTTTCAGCTAACTTAAATAAATTTTTTGTCCAATTATTAATTAAGTCTTGTTGCTCGCTGCTAAATTGTTGCCAAGAGTCGCCTAATTTTTCAGACAAATTTAACACTTCTGTTTCAATAGCTTTTAAGCCATGATTTTCCGCTTTGATAACATAATCGCCAATATTATCAACGCCTAAAGTTTGCATTTGTTGACCTAAGCGTTTTAGATAGGCTGGCAAACGACCATAACCGCCCGGACGTAGTAAGTCAGTGCAAGTTGTGACTGGAACAAAACCTTGTGCAACAGCATCAGGAAAATTATGTTGCTCAATGCCAGCAGAAAACGAAATTGGAAAATCTGGGCCCACCTCAGCACGAAATTTCTTAACTAAATTTGATGTAATTATATGTAAAGGTGCGCCAGATAAATACATTTCTTTATCACTAAAGAAACTTCGATGATTACGTACTACTAGAGTGTTAGAAAATTTTGCACCTAATTTTTTACCTTTTCTTGCAGCTATTTTTCCTAATCGATCACAGATTTCTAAGGCTTGATCAAACTGTAAATCTTTATCAAAAGCCTCTTGTGTAACACTAATTTCTTGATAACCCATTACATCGTGTAAAAGATGCTCTACTGCTTCTTTTCCAAGTAGTGTAGGGTTCATTTTTATAATTGTATGAACATTTAATTCGTCAAGTAAAAATTCAACAATTTTTTCAATTTCATTAGCAGGACAGCCATGAAAAGTAGAAAGTGTAATGGAATTGCTAATTTGGCTATTAAAATCAATATCTCGAAATTCGCTAAATTCTGCTGGGATTTGCTCGCGGAGTTGTTCAATAATTTTGCTAGCATTACGCATCTGTTCCATCCAAGCACAAACTTGCTCAGATTTAATTCCAGCCAAATCATAGCCAACGCTCATATCATAAATAGTTTCACCTGCCGCGCCTGATGTGCCATCAATAATATTTGCTCGGCGTAAAATCTCAATTAACATTGAGCCTGCAACATATTCTTGGAGTGAGACAGGAAGTTTTAATTCTTGTGACCATTCAACATTGTAACCAACATTAGTAGCATCAATACAAGGTCGAGGAATTTTTAATTCATCATTAATTTGTACGGTTTTAAGTTCAATAATTCGTGAACCTGCTAACCAGGAAAGTACAATATTTTGAGCTAGTTGGCTTTGTGGGCCTGCTGCCGGCCCGACGGGAGTTCCAGCCATTAAATCATGCAATGAGACGCTAAAATCTAGTTTGCTGTCTGGATAGTAGAATTTACTTTTTGGTAAATCAAATATTTTTCCTTCTTTCTCATACTCTTGGAACATCCTTTTTAATAAGCGTGGAAATGCAACTGTGTAAAGTTCTACCAACTTTTTAGCCTCCTAAAATTATTTATATCCCATCTCTTCAGTTAATTTAATTTTACTTTTTACAAATGTTCCTGTTGCACGAGCAATTTCTTCGTCTTGTGAGTTATACAAAACCGACTCAGCAACAAAAGAACTTCCCAAATTGTTAAGCACTTTTCCAGTAGCCATTAAAACCCCTGTAGAAATAGGTTTAAGCAAATAAAGATTAAAATTTGCTGTTAAAACTAAGTATTCTGTCACCAAAGAATTACAAGCAAAAAATGCAGCATCATCTAAAGTCTTAAAATAGACTGAACCATGAACAGCATTTGCGGCATGAAAAAACTTTTCTTGCACAGGAATTATTAATTCTGCTCTAGCTTCAAAAATCTTAATAGCTGGTTTGTAGTATTCGTTACATTGTGCATTATGATAGAGATTTTCTAGTTTTTTGTAGTGTAAATCATTGCTCATAATTTTATTTTTTCTCTATTTTTAAACGTTGTAAGCTACCTTGGCCGCTAATTTGACGACTAGAAGTTTTAGCAACTTTTTCAGCTTGTGCAAAGGCTCTTAAAAAGTTTTCTCCTAATACTTTGCGAATATCTGCTTCGCTATAGCCACGTTTTAAGAGTTCATAAGTAATACTAGGCAATTGTGCAATATCCTGCATATCTTCTGGCAGGTCTGGAACGCCGTCAAAGTCTGAGCCTATGCCAACATGGTCAATTCCTGCAACTTTGATAATATGATCAAAATGGTCAATTAAAACGGATAAAGGGGTTTTGGCAGTGGAATAGTTGCAAGTAATTTTTCCGTTCTTCAGCTAATTTTTTAGAGTCATTTTTATAAAGTTGGTCGAGTTCTTCTAGCTGTGTTTTTAATTTTTCGTTACGTTCTTTTCTAGTATCAATATATTTTTGGTCAATAAAGCCACTAAAAAAGTTGACCATTACAACACCACCATTTTTAGCAATTTTTCGTAGCAAATCATCAGGAATATTTCGCGGATGATTGGCTAAAGCTTTTGCTGAAGAGTGTGAAGCAATGATTGGTGCAGTAGAGATTTCTAAAGCATCTTGCATGGTTTTATCTGAAACATGTGAAACGTCTATCAGCATTCCTAGACGGTTCATTTCTTTGACAACTTCTTTACCAAAATCTGATAGTCCGTTATGTTGTGCTGCATCGGTTGAAGCATCAGCCCAGTCATTAGTATTGCTATGAGTTAGTGTCATATAGCGAATACCTAAACGGTAAAACGCTCTTAGCGACATCAAAGAATTTTCTATTGCATGGCCGCCTTCAATGCCCATTAATGCAGCGATTTTGCCTTGTTGTTTAGCTTTGCGGATGTCAGCAGCAGAATATGCCATTATTAATTTTTGTGGATGACGTTCCGCTTGTCGGTAGACAGAATCAATCATATCTAATGCTCGACGCGCTGCACCGCCTTCTTTAGCATAGCTTCGGCTAACATAAATAGAAAAAAACTCGCCCGTCATTCCACCTTTTTGCATTCGTTTTAGGTCTGTATGAAATTTTCCTTCAGATGGTGTAGCCAAATCATAATCTTCATCAACCATTGGTGAAGTTATATCATTATGAGTGTCTATAACTATGGCTGAACGGTGGATTTGTAAAGCCTTTTGCCAAAGCTCTATATCTCTTCCATTCTCATCAAGTTTTTTTATCACCATTCTTGGTGTTGATTTTTCTGTTGGTTTTATTGTCTCTGTTGTTATTACATTATTAGATTTTGTTTTAGCTGGCTTTGTTTTTTGAGCAACAGCAGACAAGCTAAAAAGGTTAAAAACTAAAATTAAAGTTATTAAAGTTAAAATATTTTTCATAGATTGATTAAGTAAAAACCTTTATGGTGGATAGTTGAACGTTTGTAACAAGAAATTACCAAATATTTTTTAGTTTTAAAGTAAAACCCGGCAAAATAGGATCAGCCGAAATAGTTTCAGGGTTTTGTAAACATTCTTCAGGCTGGTTTGGTTGATAAATATAAACATTTTTATTTTTAGGATCAAAAAGCCATCCCAATTTAGCCCCGTTTTCAATATATTCAAGCATTTTTTCTTGTAATTTAGACAAAACATCATCAGCAGAACGCAGTTCAACAACAAAATCTGGACAAATAGGAGCAAAACCTTCTTTTTCTTCTTCAGAAAGACAATCCCATCTTTCCTGTCTAACCCAAGAAGCATCAGGAGAACGTTTTGCTCCATTAGGTAAAACAAATCCTGTAGAAGAATCAAAAGTTAATCCATTAGCAGTTTTTTCTGACCAAGCTGTTAGATAGTGAGTAATTTTTGCATTTCTCCATCCTGTCAAAGAGCCTGTCGGAGCCATAATAATCAGTTCTCCTTGTGCTGTTAGTTCAAGTTTTAATTCTTTGTTTGCTCTACACAATTTATAAAATTGTTCATCTGTCATTCCCATTGTATTTACATCTAGTGCTATTGGTAATGTTTTTAGCGATGTTTGTTCTCTAATTTCTCTACTCATATTTTTGCTTACTCACAAATCAATTTTACTCGTTTATATTTTATATTTACCAAGTGTTTAACAACCTATTAAATTAATTTTTAAGTGTATTTTTTGATTTGCTATTTTTTCTTTCTGAGTCTTTTTCTAAACCTCTATTTGATTTAAGAAAAATACATAATATTGTATCTTCTACTTTATAACCTAGATTATTAGCTTCAAGTACAGAAATTAAAGCTTTATCCCAAGGCACATCATTAACTTTCATTGATACTTTCATTTTTGGGACAGACTCATCAACCACATAATTTAAGCCATAATTTTCAGAAAGAAATTTTAACAAGTCATATACATCTACCTCTCTAATATCTACACTAATTGGATTAGCCTTAAAACCTGGTTTGCCAAAATCTAAGCCTTGTTTAGCATCTTCTGGTAGTGGTGTAGGTGTGTTGTTATTTGGTGAATTATTCGCAGTTTTTGCTAACATTTGGTTATTTTCTAACTTGTTAGCATTATTAGCTATACTTGTTAAGCTTGGAACTGCATTAAAGCTAAAAAACAATATTAATAACATCAATAAGCTAAAGGCTGAATAAAAAACTTTTCTTTTGCTTAATTTGCTAGTCAATTTTGGAGAAATATTTTTAGGCAGCTTTACAGTTTCTTGAGACTTTGCTAAACCCCTAGTTTTTGACTCACTTTGATTAATAGTATCTTTTATTTGAGTCGCAATTGTCTCATTATCATAGAGTTGCAAAGATTCTAGTTTAGCTAACATTGTTCTAGCACTTTTGGGACGTAAATTAATATTTGGTGACAAGCATTCACAAAGTAGTTGTGCAAAATTTGGATCAATTTCTTTATTAATTAAATTTGCTGCTTTTAGCGGGTCTGGCTCGCCATTTAGCATTGCTGCGGCTCTAAATGTAGCATCTGGCGGCTTATGACCTGTAATTAAGTTATAAATTGTTGCAGCTAAAGAATAAAGATCTGTGCGGCAATCCGTTCCAGAACCGTTAATTTGTTCTAAGGGTGCAAAATGTGGTGTATAACCTGCAACGCTACTATTATCAATATTTGTTGAGAGTCCTTTAGCTAAACCAAAATCTAGCAATATTATTTGGTCACGTTCATTTAACTTTAAGTTATTTGGCTTAATATCCCTATGAATAACGGGCAGTATCTGTCTATGTAGATAATCTAAAACTTCTAGCAATTGTTTTGTCCAAACAAGAATTTGAGATTGCTTAAATGGTTCTTTTTGCTTTGATAAAAGCTCAGATAAAGTGCTGCCATCAATAAATTCCATTACCAAAAATTGGCCTTGAGGCTCATAAAAATGGTCTATAACAACAGGTAAAGCAGCATGTCGAAGTTGTGCAAGTAGTTGTGCTTCTTGTTCAAAAGCTTTGCGCAAACGTTCGCCTGTTACAATGGTTTGCTTTAGTGCTACAACATTGTTTAGACGTTTATCTTGTGCTTTATAAACTGCTCCCATACCGCCTTGACCGATTTGCTCCATTATTAAATAACGCTGTTGTAAAAGAGTCCCTGGGCTTAAAAGTTGTCTTACAACTGATGGAGCAGTTTTTATGCTGCTTAGCTCAATCAAAGGTTGCTCTAAAAATTCTCCTACTTCATTATGAAAATGTAGCAGAGAATTTATTTCTTTTCTTAGTTCTAAATCACCTTGACAGGCATTATTAATAAAAGCCTCTCGTTTTGTTGTAGGTGAGGCTAAAGCATCTTGGGCAATCATTTTAATTTGTTTCCAACGTTCAGGGGTCATAAAACTTCCTTATGATGTAACTGCTTTAAGAGCCATCTGCCCTTGCCATATTCCATTCTCTTTTTACCGTTGTAGGAGACATTTGTAAAACCTCTGCGGTTTCTTCAATTGTTAATCCTGCAAAGTAACGTAGCTCAACTATTTTATGTTGCTCAGGATCTATTGCTTCTAAACTTGTTAAAGCTTCGTCTAAAGCTAATAAATCAACTCCCCTTTCAGCAACAATTTCTGGTAAATCAGCAATATACAGCTTATTACCGCTACCTCGTTTAGCCGCTAATTGATTTCTAGCATAATCTACCAAAACATTTCGCATTAGTTGTGCAGCAATAGCAAAGAATTGTGCGCGATTTTGCCAACTTACATTTTGCCAGTCAACAAGGCGTAGATAAACCTCATTAACTAGCGCAGTTGGTTGTAAGGTATGATCCTTACGCTCTTTCTTAAATCGGTTAATTGCTAAATACCGCAATTGATCATAAATCAAGGGAAACAATTGTTCTAAAGCTTTTTGATCACCTTGTCCCCAAGCCCGCAATAATTCTGTGACATTTGTACTCATAATTAAAATCTGTAAAATTTGAAAAAATTTTTCCGAAATAATGGCCCGTTTTAAGTTTTATTTCCGCCTTGTTGGTTGAGAACACATTAAATTATATAGGGAGATTTTGAAAATGAAAAGACATTTAATTAATAAAAATTATGTAGCAGGATTATTTAGCGTGATCTTCTTAGTAACATTTGTATTTAGCAATAGTTTTGCTATGACACCCAAAAGTACCAATAGTTTTAACTATATTGCAGAAGAAACAAGTGATCTAATTAGTATAGATATTAAAGATGTAAAGCTAAAAGATCTATTAAATTTTGTTGGTGATAACTACAAAATTCAGTTTATTTTTAATGAAGAACTACCAGAAATTAAGCTTACTGTTAAGGCTTTTGATGTGCCTTGGACAGAGGTTTTAGGAGCAGTTCTAGAAGCTCATAATATTTCCTACCAACTAGTAGATAATAAATGTTATATATCTATAAATAAAGATTCAAAAATTACTAAAAAACTGCCTATAAACAAGAAAAAAAGTCAAAAGAAATATTTTGGTGATCCAGGCTTTAAAAGCGAGTTAATTACTGTAGATATTAAGGATGTAACATTAGATTCTATGTTACGTTTTGTTTCAGATAACTATAAATTCAGCTTTAGCCTTCATCAATCTATTTCTAATGAAAAAGTAACTGTTAAAGTTGAAGATCAAGCTTGGGCTGAAGTGCTAGAAAAAGTATTTAAAGAACATAACTTAGCTTATAACCAAATAGGTCAAATGGTTTATATCTTTCCATTAAGCGAGAAAAAATAATAGGGCATCTGCCCTATTATTTTTAAGCAAATATATTTAATTAATTTTTAAGCAGCCCCATTTTTCTTAAACCATTCTTGGAGGCGTTTCCAACCCTCATCAGCTTGTTCTTTGCGGTAACTTGGGCGATAGTCAGCATGAAAACCATGTGGAGTTTTAGGATAAAGAATAATTTCTGATGGTTTATTAGCTTTTTTCAAGGCTTCACGCATTTTTTCAACGCTTTCTACAGGAATGCCTTGGTCATCTTCACCATATAAACCAAGCACAGGGGCTTTAAGGTCTGAGACAAAATCAATTGGGTGTTTAGGTTGTAGTTCTGTACCATCCCCAACTAGGCGACCATACCAGGCTACACCTGCTTTTAGTTTTGGACTATGAGCAGCATAAAGCCAAACTATACGACCGCCCCAGCAAAAGCCTGTAATGCCTAATTTGCTTGTATCACCATTGCCAGACTTTTCAGCCCAAGCAACCGTGGCATCTAGGTCAGACATAACTTGCTGATCTGGAACTTTAGAAACTACTTGTGTGATTACTTCTCGAATATTTTCTATTTTTGATACATCGCCTTGACGGGCATATAACTCAGGAGCAACAGCCAAATAACCAAGTTTAGCAAAACGGCGACAAATATCTTTAATATGTTCATGTACACCAAAAATTTCTTGTACAACTAAAACAACTGGTGCAGATTTAGCTGTCTTTGGAATCGCTCGATAAGCTGGCATGTCTCCATCTTTAGTAGGAATTTTTACTTCACCAGCAATTAAACCTTCTGTATCTGTTGTAATAGTTTGGGCTGAAATAGGTTGAACGGCTAGAGCAAATCCAGCAACTAAACTTGTTACTACAAATTGACGGCGGTTAAACTCAAAAGTAGGGATTAAACTTTTAATATCTTCCTGCATTTCTACTCCTTAAAATTTTAATTACTATAAATTACTAAATAATCTTACACGTGAGTTAATTCTTAGATTTATCTTGGATACAACTCATTTTCCAGTAAATTTTTATCGTTAGGCTTTTCTATCTGTTTAGTAAGATGATTTTTTGTTGGATTATTTACTTTTGATAGTCTGCCTTGTTTTTGTAATTGTTGATAAGCTTGTTGCCAACTAGGTAGATCATTTGTTTGCTGAGTCCAACTTACTACAGAGGCTTCATTGCTCCACTTGATTAGTTTTGGCATTGCTTTAAGGTGTGCGCCTGTATTTCTATACTTTCTCATACTTTGCTCATCTTGCCATAAAGTCATTGTCCAAAAAGTAAGTTTACGTCCTATCATTAACTTACCTTTTAGAAAGCCTTCTGATCGTTTAATTTGGCTTGTAGCCCTAAAGTTATAAAGCATAAAAGGCAATAAATGTTTAATTGAGCTTACTCTTAATCTTGTTACAGATACAAAAGGCATATTTCACCAAAAATCATTAAATAATAGTTTGATTTTGCTGTCTTGACACAAACAAAACAAGGCAAAGTGGCAATAAGGGTGCCTCGTCAAAACAAATAAACTTTGCTAAATTAACTGCCATTCTAAATTAAAACAAAATTTATTTTAATTACTTCTTAAGGAGAAAAAATGGTAACTCTTAGCGATGCAAGACGAGTAATTGCTGCCGCAGAAGCAAAAGCAGCCGAAATAGGCCAACCAATGAATATTGCTGTAGCCGATAGCGGCGGTAATTTAGTAGCGCATGTCAGAATGGACGGTGCATGGATTGGCAGTATTGATATTTCCATAAAAAAAGCTTACACCTCCAAGGCATTTGATATTGCTACCAAAGATTTAGCTACACATAGCCAATCAGGTAATCAATTTTTTGGCATTCATGCTTCTAATGATGGCCGGATAATGATATTTGCTGGCGGTATTCCGCTAAAACGAGATGGTAAAGTTGTTGGTGCTATTGGGGTTAGTGGTGGATCTGGAGAACAAGATCACGCCGTAGCCGAAGCTGGCGCAAACGCTTTCTAAAACAGCCTAAAAGTTAAAAGCGAGCAGTTGAAATTAATTGCTCGCTTTTTAACTTATTGACAATCAAGAATTTAATCAAACGGCAACAGAACTAGCTTGACTCTTAAATCGCAAAAACCCCATTACTTGATCAATCAAACGCCAAGGCTCAGGTTTTGTTAAATCTGTTTGAATTACTAGCCATCCGTTAGGTACTTTATTTATAACAATTTCCGTTTCTGGCATATCAAACAACCTAACTCTAAAAGATACATTTGCATTTTGGTTTTTTGGTATTCGTCTTAATGATTCGGATATTTGTTTTACCCAATTGGTTGATTGAACTTGCTCATCTGCGTCTGAATAGAAAATTACATTAGAGATCCCTGCACGTGATAAAGAAGTAATTAAGGAATATGGAAGAGATAGACCTTTTACTATAGGTAATTCAGGGACTTGTGAACTACTAGTTTTTGAGCTTTCTTGCATCAAGCTTTTACCTATTAATTCTGGTGCATTGTGTAGCGTCATCATTGTACGCATCCAAGCAGTTTCATTTAATCTTGCTTGTTTTCCAATACATAAAAGCACTAAACCATCTTTTTGCGTGTCTAATCTAGCAACTCTTAACATTAATTCATTTTCAATTTCTACTGTCACCTGTAAAGCAGAAGATTCTTTTTTTAGCTGTAAGATTTTGCCTATTTCTTTGGCTATAATGTCTGCAGCATTCATTGTTGAAACGGCTGCGGCTACATAAAGTCTAGCGGCTGAACCATTTAATTGTTCCATTGCAATGGGTAAGGCTGTTTTCATTGACCCAACAGCAGAAATTACATCTCTTGACTCACAGCCTAACCGGGCTAGTTGTGACTCAAAAACTTGAGCTAAAGATGACCATTTTTCATTATAATTTACTTTGTTGGGTAATGTAGGTATTTCAAAAAGGGCTTTTAACCTTTTGTTTTCCGCTTTTGACTCAGAAATATCTAAGCGTAACCATCTTTCTAATTCCTTTGTTTTATTTAATTCTTGTTCTAATTTTTGACGTTGTTGCCGCTCGCTTTTTAGTAATTTACTAGCATAAAACCAAAGGCTACTCATTGCTACACCTGTGCTAAGGGCTGCAATTGCTGATAGGCTATAAAGGTCTATTTCTATCATTATTTTCCTCCAAATAATTTTTTTAGTTACTCAACATCTGCTTTGTTTTACTTATATTAAAAGAGGCGATATTTTAGAGCCTATCCACTCTAAATCATGAAGTAGCAACCCTAAACGAGCTTCATTACTACCTAATACAACTAACGTATAACCACTATCTAGTATTGTTGCTACTATAAAGCCTAATTGCCCTTGAAGCGCGATATGATTTAATGCTCCTCTGCCAAGATCGCCTGAAGTGCGGTCTGCAAGCTGGATAAGACCTCCAACTAAAGCTTGAATGGCAGCATCATTTGTTGCTTGGCTACCTGCACAAGCAAAAGTGCTACCTTCTGGGTCAAACAAAAATACACCATCAATGTTTGGAAGTTCATAACAAGCTTTTTCTAATAATTCTTGTGGACTTTCTTGAGTAAAATTTTTATCACTTCTTAGCATTTCATTTATGCTTTCAATTGTAGGTATAGACATTGTTTCTCCTTAATTATTTGAATTTACAAGCTTTAGCGACGTGTCATAACTATGTTTATAGTTCCTCGTGCGCGACCTGGAGTAAAAATAATAGTTATATATTGTGTTCCTGATGGAAGATTAAAAACAAAATCAAATTCTTCTATAGCTCTACTTTCACCTCTTGCAAAAGATTGAAAGCGTCCTTCAAATTCTTTTACTTGGGTACAAGGAGCAACATCTTTGAAAAAGTTCCTCATTAAAACTCTTTCCCTTGGTACTCCTGCCAAACGGCTTTCTGTGTCATTGTAGGAAAGCACTATCCCATCTCTATCAACTGTAACAACTCCGTAAGGAAGATTATTTAATTGTTCAACTGTTAACTGTTTGACAAGCCCTACATCTATATTTGGTAGTCTACCTGTATCTATTTTTGCTGGAGCTATTGCGGTTTGACTTGTTTGATATGTGGCATTGAGTGCTTGCATAAGAGATAGTTTATTTTTAACAGGAGCTAAAGAAGGATTTTCTACTACTACAGGAATGTTATTTAATGGTTTTGCTGGGAAGGTTTTACTTCCTTCTGCTGTAACTGAAAATTGTGGTTGAGTGCTATTTTCTATATTTGGTGGATTTATAAGATCCCATCTTCCAAGAGATGCTAAACATTCTTTAAGCCTTTGATTTTCTGCCATTAACCTTTGTATGTCATTCCACATATGCTTAAGTGATTGCTCTAGCATGTTTTGATCCATCGATGATGTTTCTGGTAATCCCATTCTTTAACACTCCCTTATTTTTTGTCATATGTTGTTAACAGGCTGGATAGTATAAGTTATTTTAATGTTTGTCAAGCTTTTGTCTAATATTTGTCTAAAAATAATTTAGATTATTTTTAGACAAAATTCATACACTATAAAACTAAAAGCTCAACATCAATTGATGTTGAGCTTTTTAGTTATTGATAATAAATGGCTTAGACTAAGATTTTAAGCTATAGAAGCAACAATTTTAACTACAATTTCTCTGGTTCTAGGCCGTTCGTCAAAATCAATTAAAACAATTTGTTGCCAAGTGCCTAAAACTAAATGTCCGCCTTCTATTGGCACAGTAAAACTTGTTCCAACTAAAGCAGATTTAATATGAGCCGCGCCATTACTATCGCCCCATCTTTCATGATGTTTATAATTAGCGTTTTCTGGTGCTAGAGACTCAAAAACATCTATTAAATCTTCAATCACACCACTTTCATACTCAATAGTGGTAATAGCGGCGGTTGAGCCGGGAACAAAAACTAGTGCTATACCATCTTTTACACCGGATTGTTTCACTAGTGATGCTACTTTATCAGTAATATCAATAAAATCATGATGACCTTTAGTTTTAACTTGAAAGCGCATAGTTTAGAGTTTTCCTAAAATTCCTAATAAAGCTAATCCAACAGGCAATAACAGCCCATAACCAATATAGAGATAAACTTGTTTATTGGCAAAATTCATTGTATAGCCATAACCTACCATTTTTTCTACAAACAATGCTGGATCATCTGGGTTATAGTAAAAAAGCCCGCCTGCATACCATTGATTTGCATCGCTTTCACGTTGAACATAAGTTTTTCCTGCTATAGCTTTAAGTCTATCTTCTATCTTCATCATTTTATAAATGTTATAAGCACAAATAAGCAAAATAAACATATCTGAAACTACGACTAAACCTAAAATCCATTTTATAGAAAAACCTCCGCTTAAAATTCCAGACAAGATATTTAAGGAAAGCCCACCAAATAAAATGCTTTGTAGCAAGCGAATTTGATCCATCAAACTCATAGTCACCCGTAAACCTTCTTCTTTAGCGGCTAAATATTCTGCTGTATGTTCTGCTGGTAACATCATTTTAACTTGTGTTAGGCCATATTTAATTAGCCAAAACATCCCTTGAAAATAAATCATCACTACGGGCAACGTAAAAACTGAAAAGAAATTTTTCTCAGCCCATCGATCTGGATTCCCTTTCCAATCCCAATGTACTGGAATACGATCAGGCAATAATGGGTAATAATAAATCAAAATTAACATAGGAATTACTATAGTTAACCCAATCAATATTTCTAAACCTATACTAGTATAATCACTTAAATGACGCACTTTTAATGATGTTGCAAAGCGTTGATTTTCTTCAATTACTTGAAAAGGCTTAACTTGACGAGCAAAAACTACATAAAAAATCATTGCTGCAACAACAAATATTGGTAGTCCTACTAGCCTTGCATAAGGCATATCTGTACGATAAAACGATATTATCAAACCTATAACTTGAATTTGGATAAAACTAAGTATTAACCAAATACAATAGCGAGTATGTATTTTTCGCCCAACGGTAGAATAGGTTTCCTCACTAACTTTAGTGCCAAAAAAAAGCCTCTTCCTTACGCATAATTGGCATATAAAGAAGAATACCTAGCATAAATAGATCAAATAACCCCCAAAAATCATTAAGTTAGACATCTTATTTCCCTCCCTGGATTAACTGCCTTAATTCCTGCGTGACTATCTCTAAAATTTCCGTGCTAGATAGTCCTGCTAGTACCAGTTGAGTCAATGCTGAACGAAGCGGGCGACGAAGTTCATCTTGTTCATTATTGCTAACCTTTGTTGATATAACTACTGCACCTGCACCATGTCGGACAGTGATAAAGCCTTCTCGTTGTAACTCCCGATAAGCTGTAGCAATGGTATTTAGGTTTACCCCTAAATTAGCAGCAACTTGTCTTACTGGTGGAAGTGGTGCCCCTTCGCTTAACTCCCCTCGCGCAATTAGTTCTTTAATTTCGTCCGCTACTTGCTGATAAATTGGCCGCCGATCTTTTTCATCAATTGTTATAAACATATTTTTAGTACCAACTTCAAAAAGTGTATAGTGTCACTATACACCATACACTAAACTAGTACAAGCAAATTGTAAATAAAAAATTAAAGCCCAGTGTTTTTGCTGGGCTAGTTGTAACTATTGATTTTGCTATAGTTAGTTTATTGTAAATATTTATCAAACCAACCAAAGACACGTTGCATAAAATCATATTGGTGGGCTTTTTCGCCTACACCATGACCTTCGCGGGGATAAGTAACAAATTCTACTGGAACACCTTTATATTTTAATGCTGTGTAAAGTTCTTGAGATTGACCTATAGGAACGCGGGTATCTTGTGCGCCGTGAATAATTAAAGTAGCAGTATTAGCATTTTTAACATGGGCAATTGGAGAACGGTCAAAATAAATTTGGTAGTTGTCATACATCATTAAATCCCAATGGACAGTAGAATTTTCTAAGAAAATTTCACAGGTTCCAGTCATACTATGCCAATTGCTAATACCCATCCAAGCAATAGCAGCCTTAAAACGTTTGCTACCAGCAGTAGCGGCCCAGGCTGAAGTATAACCACCATAGCTACCACCACCAACACCAACACGGTTTTGATCAACCATTCCTTGGCTAACTAAATAATCTACACCATCAACCATATCTTGAAATTCTTTACCCATTAAATCACGATGATCAGCTTTAGAAAAATCTACACCACGTCCAATGCTACCGCGATAATTTGGATAAAAAGTTATATAACCTTTACCTGCTAGAACTTGCCCCCAACGTGAATAAGAACCAAACCAACCGTTTAGCTCTGCTGCTTCCGGGCCTCCGTGAGGCTGCATAACTAATGGGTAGCGTTTACCTTTTTCAAAACCAACAGGCTTAACAATTACACCTTCAATATCTAGTCCATCAACGCTACTTTTCCATTTAATAACTTCTTGTTCACCAAGCTTAAGACCTGCAAGTTGAGGATTAAAATTAGTCAGTTTATTAGCTTGTTTACTTGTTAGTTCGCTAATAAAAATTTCATTTGGATGTTTTGGTGTGTTAGCAGCAATTACCCAGGTTTTTCCATCGCTAGTAAAACTTGGATTTGAGCTAAAGGCTAGCTCTTGGTTGTTAACGACTGTTTTTGCTTTTGCAGGTAAAGTAATTGTGGTCAATGTGCTAACTTGACGTTCTGTAGCAGTAAAAACAACTGTGCTTGGAGCCAGCCAGCTTAAAGACGTAGCAGAACCTATAAAACCTGGCACTAAATTTTCTGCTGCTCCACCTTGAGAGGAAACAACAAAAACACTACCAGCAAAAGGATCATTAAAAGAAACAGCCCCTAACCAAGAAACCCATTTACCATCTGGCGACCAACGCGGAGAAAGAAGTTTTCCTTCTGTTTTAACTAGTAATTTTGCATCTCCACCATCAACAGATTGAACAAGTAGTTTGCTTTTCATAAATTGATCATCAATTGTAGGTGTATCAGACGCAGCTAAAATTAACTCTTTGCCATCTGGCGACCAGTCAAAGTCATGAACTGTCATGTCTTTTTGAGTAACTAGCTTATGCTCGCCTGTTTTAGGATCTAATAAGTAAAGTCGGGTATGTTTATAGTTTTTATCTGCAACTACCCAGTCTTTTCCTTCTTTTTCATTTTTAAGCTCATCTGCGCTTTTTACATCTGTCATTAAAAAAGCTATTTTGTTGCCATCTGGCGACCATTTGAAATTATTAATTGAAGCCGTAGTTTTAGAAATTCTTTGAGCTTCGCCACCATCTAAAGAAATCTGATAAATTTGAGTTTGTGCAACCGTTCCACGTTGAGAAAGAAACGCAAAAGATTTGCCATCTTTTGCCCATTGAATTGCTCGATCACTTTTTTCATTATAAGTAAAGCGCGTTGGTTGACCGCCTTTTAACATCATCCAAATTTCGCTAATTGCTGTTCCCGGGCCTTCTGCATCAGTTCTTGGGCGGCTGACCTGAAAAGCAATATTTGCACCATCTGGTGAGATTTGTGCATCAACTATATTTCTGATGGTAAGAACTGTTTCAGGTGTAAAAACTTTGTCTTGTGCTAGCACTGGAAAAATTGAGCAAAAAGCTAACAAGACAGAAAAAAACAAATAGAAAAACTTTCTTCTAGTCATAAGTTTTATCCAATCTAAGTAAAATTTATTTTTGATTTATAACAAGGGCTTATTTAACGGAATTTGTTAATTAAAGAGAATCTCAGATTATAGCATCAAGAAAAAATCCAGGTAAATTTTGTTTGCAGCAAAAAAAGCTATCTAATTTCTAAAACTAGATAGCTTTTTTACTTAATGATTATTATTTTGATTAAAATTATAGGTCGGCTAATTCCCAATTAATTGCCGGCTTTCCAACAGATTCAAGTGTTTCATTAATTTTTGAAAAAACTTTACTTCCAAAAAAGCCGCTTCTGGCTGAAAGTGGCGAAGGATGCGCACATTTAATTATTTTATGCTGGCTACTGTTAATTAATTTTTCTTTCTTTTGTGCATATCCACCCCATAAAACAAAAACTACTGGATCTGTTTTTTCATTAACTTTGCTAATTACTGCATCAGTAAATTTTTCCCAACCCTTATCTTTGTGGGAGTTTGGAGTATGAGCGAACCGTTAAAACAGCATTAATCATTAGCATTCCTTGTTTTGCCCAATCAATTAAATATCCATGATTAGGGATGCGGAAATTAACATCTGTTTTTAGCTCTTTATACATATTAATTAATGATGGTGGGGGTTTAATTCCTGGACGAACTGAAAAACAGAGGCCATGAGCTTGATTATCATCATGATAAGGGTCTTGACCTAGCAGTAAAACATTTACCTTGTCATAAGGGGTAAGCTCAAAAGCTGAAAACACATCTTCTTCAGGTGGGAAAATAGTATGATTTTTTCTTTCTTCACTAACAAAACTATCCAGTTGTTGAAAATAAGGCTTGTTAAACTCTTCTGTAAGAACACTTTGCCAAGAGGCAGGTAGATTAATTTTCATCGTTTATTCAACTCCTATTTTTGGGCAAATATCTTTTAATACACACTCTACACAATTAGGTTTTTTAGCTGTACAAACATATCGACCATGTAAAACCATTGCCGGGCCAAATTGCACCCATTCGCTTTGGGGGACTATTTTCATTAATGCACGTTCAATTGTTTCTGGATTTCCTTCCTTGGTTAGCCCCATTCTAGGACTAATTCTATGAACATGTGTATCAACAATAATTCCTGATGGAATTCTAAAAGCGTTGTTTAGCACTACATTAGCTGTTTTACGTGCAACACCTGGCAATGTGATTAACTGCTCCATTGTACGAGGAACTTCACCACCAAAATTTGTTAGTAAAGCTTGGCAGACATTTTTAACTTGTTGGGCTTTTTTCTTAAAAAATCCTGTAGGTTTTAAGACCTCTTCAAGCTCATTAATATCTGCATCAACAAAAGCTTGTGCTGATTGATATTTTGGAAATAGCGTTTTAGTAACTTTATTTACTCTAACATCCGTACATTGAGCAGCTAAAATAGTTGCAATTAGTAGTTGTAAGGGGGTGTCCCAGTCCAGTTCATAGCGGGCATTAGGATAATTGCTATTTAATATTTCAATAAGTTGATTTATTTCCATAAAATAATATCTTTCTCTTAGGATGGGCAATTATAGCGAAAAAATGGCGAAATATAAAGTCTAAATTCCTAATATTTAATAAAATTTTTTAGTGATAAGAAGCTTCTTTTAACAAAATAGCATCTTGTGAATAAGCAAATAAGCGCATTTTTTCCCAAGCTATTGTGTCCATTGTTTGAGCAGTAGGTAATTCTTTTGGCAAAGCTAACCCTATGGTTTCACGTCGTTCTAGCTTTAATTCCAAGCTTTTAACTAAAGGATTATTTGATTTTGCTGTGTTGATATCTAAAAACAAGTAAATTGAAGGAACAACAATTATAGTTCGGTTATCAATAAAACTCATAAAAGCAGAAACTTGATTAGGAAATACTTCTAGCAAACGTTCATGAACTCCCTTTTCACCCCAAAGCATAACAAATCCACCTAAGCGTTTACGCTCAATTGCTCTACAGCGAAACCGCACAGAGTCAACAATCCAAGGCCAATTATTAATATCTGTGTCTAAAACTTGTTTATATAACTCAAGCAAAGGAAATGGTTTAGAAAAAATATAATCTAGACCATAAGAGTTACGAATTTCTTGTATTAGAGCAGCAATAAAATCTCCTTTGCGATTAAGTGTAAAAACTAGTAGCATAAACTTAAGTAAGCGTTGGTCTAAAACAGCAGGAAGCCGGCCTTCTTCTAGTTCTTGAACTAAAGCTCGTTCAGCATCAAAAAGCCTTGCATAGGCAGGTTGAGAAATGCCCATCAATTCACGAACTTGGCGAAAACCTTGTGCTAATATGTTATTTTTTGTGGCACTCAATTTTTATCCACTCCTTAAAAATGGCGAGCTAAACAATTATTTTTTATTATTCTAAAGCATTTTACCTGCAAAATGTGCGCCTGTAAAAGAATGGATATAAGGAAATTAGCAAGTTAAATGGATACTTTTTATAAAATTTTCTCCAACTAATTAGTTACTTTACTTAGCTTTAAGCTTCTTCACAAGAAAATTGGCACTCATCTATTTCAGAAAAATTATCAAAAACTGGCAATGACTTATGTTTAACTTGTCCAACCCTCATTAACAAAGCTTGTCCAGCATTTTTTAAGTATTCTACGTCTAAATCCACTAGTATATTAACTAGTGGTTCTGCAATTGTATTTAAGTGTTCAGCAATAAATTTTTCTGAGGCTTCAGCCGTGATTTTTGCTTCTTCCATAGCATCACAAGCAATTGCATAAGCCTCTTTTAATCGTAAATAGCTTATAAAGTTAGCTTCTAATGAAATATGATCAGCAACTTCATTAGTAACTGGTTGAAAAGAAAAGGCTTTGTAGTAGCTAGTTAACTCTGACATCATCCGCCCAGGTTCGGCCCAGCTATTATAGCTAATTTCGCGTGCTGGAGCGGGCCCGCCTGGGCCTAAAACCGAGTGGTAAAGCCCTTCATTAGCTTCTATTTCTGCTGCTTGAACAGCAAGTTTTAAGTTTGGATCTTGAATTTCTTTAGCTAGATTAGTAACTTGCTCTAGCCAATCACTTTTAGGACACTCAAAAAGTAGTCCTATTAATCGCCATTCTGCTGCTTGTTGTAATAACTCTCGTTCTTTAGTGTGCATTTTTACTTAATTCTCCTTCTGCTTTCATTAAAAGCGGAATCCAGCCTGAACGCATTTTTCTTGCTCCAACTTCACCTTTTCCACCTTCCCAAATAGCAAAAGCTATTTGGGAACGTTTGCTAGGAGATAATTCTTTTGGCAGTTGTCTAAGAATTACTACTGACCACCCTTTAATTTTATCTTGATAAATGCCTTTTCCTTTTGCCCCTGTTGGGGTGGTGGCTGGAGAAAGTGAGCCTGGGCCCTCGGCAATTAATTCTTCTACGGCAGAATCTCTTGGGCCTTGTCGATTATTGCCTAAAGCACGAGCAGGAGCATAACGTTTTGCCATTTCTGATTGTGCTGTAGCGTCTTTTTCTAATGGTTTAGCTTCAAAAGGATAATGATCCACTGCTGCATTAGGGTAAAGTTCCTTAATAGAGTCCTTACGTCCATTTACTATTGCTTGCCAATCTGCCCGCCAAAAAGTTATTTCTACAGATTTATTAGCCTGGCCCATTTGCGGATCTGGTACGTTAGCTTCTATTTTGCTAGGTATTTGAATAGCACAACCATCAATAAATTTAGCTGGCCCAGGTAAATCATTTTTTACTTCATCCAACCATGCTAAACGAAACGCTACTTCACTACCATTTGAAACGGCTCTTACCTCTACTTCTGGTGTTGAAGCTTTTAAGAGTCTCGGTTCTACTAAATCTTGAAGTACAAGTTTTGCTATATGACGTGGTGCAGTTTTCCAAACAGCATCATTAGGATCTAAAGGAATATTTGTGCTTGGTATAATTACAACCTCTGGTGTTATTGGCCCTTCACCACTACGACAACTTAGCACTACTAAAATCATTAGTATCATTAAAATTGATAAATATCTTTTCGCGCTATTCATAAAATATGCTCCTAGTTTTAAGAACCATTAAGGACAATTAACCCGTGCAACTCCATATTTAGCATCATAAGCTCCACGAATTTGAACAAGTTCGCGCATTGGCACTTTAATTAGCTCTGCACCTTTTTCATTCATTCCCATTATCCAATCACCAACACGTTTCCAACGAGGAACAATAAATTCAGTTGAACCAAAAAGGGCTAAAAGTCCAGCTAAATCAGGGTCATTTGGCATATTGCGATATTGTTTAATTGCCTCGTCTACACCAGGGCCAAACATCTGTCTTAGAAAAGCTGGCGGGGTGTGAATTGGCGGAATGTAATAAATATTTGGTTCTAGTCCAAATTGTGGAAATAGTGGTAGAGCAATTTTTCTAATATGTACTAGATAATCTAATGGGTTTTCTGGTTTTGCATCTTCTGGTTTAGAAAGCCAGCCAGCTAAACGAATTTTACCAATACAATTAACAAAACATTGTGGTTGAATGCCTTGTTCAATTTTTGGAAAACAAGCAATACATTTTTCTGATGTGCCTGTCATCGGGTTAAAAAATACTTTTTTATAAGGACATCCCTTGACACATTCTTGGTAGCCCCGACAACGATCTTGGTCAACTAGCACAATTCCATCTTCGGGACGTTTATAAATTGAACCTCTAGGACAAGATGCTAAACATGCTGGATAAGTGCAATGGTTACAAATACGTGCAAGGTAGTAAAACCAAGCCATAGTATGAGTTAAAGATAAACTAGCCCCACCATCAACTTGGCCTGCACAATCATCTTCTCCAACATTTGGATAGGCATAATCTTCTTCTTGTGGTCGCCAACCTAGCACCCTTTCCCCTTCTGGTGCTGCTTCAAAAACGGTTTGCCCTTGGTAAACGTTATTTTCCCATTTTTGTCCATCTAGCGAGTTAAGCAAATTAATATCCCAAGCTAATGGATAAAAACCATAAGGTTTGGTTTCTACATTATTCCAGAGCATATATTCTTGCCCTCGGCCAGATGTCCAAGTAGTTTTGCAAGCTAGAGTACAGGTTTGACAAGCAATACATTTATTAATGTCAAAAACGGCTGCAAATTGTTTTTCTGGGCGGCTTTCTGGATACCAATAAGACATTTCCCGGCCTAATTGCCAATTGTAAACGCGTGCCATAGCTATTTCTCCTTATTAATAAATTCTCCTGCTAGATATTTTTTCATTGCTTCGGACTCATAACGCGGGCGAATGCCTAAAGCCGCTGGTCGCCAGAGTTTTTGCCCATTAATTCCGCCTGCTTCGGCGCGAGTTATTTTTACTACTGCTTCACGTGGTGCGCCTGTTGGACAATGGACATCTGGCAAAAATCCTTTGCCAATTCCCTGTCCAAATAAACCTTTTCTTACAAGTGAGTCTGTCATCCAAGTAGGCTTTAACCAGCCCCTTGTAGCTGATTGATGAGAACCTGAGCGAAACATTGCTTGATAGTTGGTTGCGGGATTTTTTGCTAGTCCATCGGCACGCTCTTTTTGTCCTTTTTGTGAACCTGGCGTTGCTGCATACATATTAAACCACATACGAGTTACACCCCTTGGTGTGCCAGGGTAGTAACGAGCGCGACAAAGCAAGCGAGCAAAAGCATAATCTTTAGAGTTTTTTTGCCAGCCTCGGAATGGGCGGTCTTCTGGGTCTGGGTCAATCCAAATATAATCACCATCTTCAACGCCAAGTTCGCGTGCATCTGCTGGATTAATATCAACGTAACCTTCTGTAACAAATGGACTACGCTTGTCACGACGATATAAATCACCAAACGGGCCAAATAGCACTGCTACCATATCTGTATCTATTGGCGTAGTATGTGAGCCATGTCTATATTTTGGTGTGTGGAAAACAAACTTAAAGCCGTCTTTGGCTAATGGATGTTTAGTTTGTTTTGTCTCAGCCCAAGTTAAAACTACATTTCGCCCGCAACGTGTTTCACAAGACAAATCATCGCGTTTTACTCCATAACTTTCTGGGCCTGCTGCACGAATAGCTTCATGTTTTGGTGCAACAATTACATTAGGCTCATAAAAGGTTGAATCTACTGGCTCGCGGTGAACTGGTAAGTTTTCACCTGCTTCAATAAATTCATCTTCTTCCCGGTATGATTCAAGTCTACCACTTTTAGTATACCAAGGCCGAGAGTCTGTAATTTGCTCATAACCAACAACTTTTGGAGTCGTTCGGCTATTCATTATTGCTGGTATGCCTTCTTTAGCTTTGGCTATCAAGTCTGCTATTTGATAGCCCTTGGTATTTGTTGAATTATCTAAAATTCTTTGTAAATAAACTGAAGTTTTGTTTTCTCTGACAAATTTCCAGTAATCATTAAAGCGAGTGTCTTTAGTTAATTCTGCTAATTTAGAAGCTACTAAAGCTAAAACTTCAATATCTCCAATTGTGTTAAATGCTCTTTCTAATGGCGTATCTGGAAATATTTGTAAGAATGGATTAGTCACCGAAGCCGTCATGTCAGGATGTTTAAGTTCTGCCCAATTATCTACACCAAAAACCACATCTGCCCATTCACAAGAAGTTGACCACCACCATTCTTGGACGGCAATCATTTCTATTCTTGGTAGTACATTAACAACCGTGTTGTAATGCCATTTGACATTACCCAAAATAGAATTAGCATTAGCAAACCAAAGTGATTTGGTAGGGGTTGGAATATGCGTTTTACCTGTTAAAAGCTTATTTCCAACTCTTAGCGGGTGATCTTCATGATTGTAGTAATGGGCTGATTCTGCTCGCCAATATTGTTTTACTTGTGCGGGTTTTGTTTCGTCTAGCTCAATGTTAAATGGGTCTTCGTTGATATATTGAGGTGAGCCATTAAACAAAGAAACTCGATAATTTCCAGCATAAGAACCTACATTACCAGCAATTTTTCCTACATTGCCCGTTAATGCTGCTAAAAGGAAAATATCCCGGTCTTTATTGTCATTATTAAAAAATTGGTTTGGCCCCATTCCAATTGCAAAAAGCGTTGTGCCAGGTTCTTTAGCAAAAAGACGTGCTAGAGATTCAACCGCCGTAGCAGGGGCCCAGGTTAGTTCTTCCGTTGTTTTAGGGTCAAAATGTGCTGCATATTCTTTGACTAAATCAAAAACTGGACGACAGCGAACTTTTTTACCATCAGCTAAAGTTACTTCAATTGAGCCTTCTAAAAGTGCTTCGCCAATTTTAGATTGTTTGCCAACTTGGTCACGAGTGACTAATTTAGGGCTGTTGCTAGTTTGATCCCACCATACATAATCACCCCATTCATTACGCATTTTTTCAGAGATTAACATCTCGCTTTGTTGCCCGGCAGGAGGCTCTTTTTCTCCCTCTTTTAATACTCTAGTTTGGTTGGTTAATGGACTAATTCCTTGTCCAAAAACTTCTTCTGCACGTAAATATTTCAAACTATCCATTCTTACTAAAATAGGAAGGTCAGTCCATTGACGCACATAATCCAGGTCATAGAGCTTTTCTTTCATAATTACATTAGCAAAACCTAGAGCTAAGGCTGGAGTAGTGCCAGGTCTTACAACTAATACATCATCGCCCTTTGTAGCAGTTGCTGAATATTCACAAGCAATTACTACAATTCTTGTGCCTTTCATCCGAGCCTCTGTTAACCAATGGGCATCAGGCATTTTTGTAGTAATCCAATTCATACCCCAAACCACTAAGGTTTTAGCTTGTTCAACGGCGCAAAGGTCAAACTCTACGGTTTGTTGACCTGTCACCATTGGATGACCTGGCGGTAAATCGGTATGCCAAGAATAATTATCAAAACCTTTGCCGCCTACAGCTTTATCTGGGCCAACTTTACGGATAGCAGAATCTAACAAAGCCATAGAATTAGCCATGCGATACATACCAAAAACTCTTGTTATACCTAAAAGCGGCATTCCACCACGAAACTTTAAGACTTGAGTTCCTACACCTTGAGTAGCTTCAATGGTAGCTTCATCATAATGTTGTGCTTTTAAGCGTTGTTTTCCTACTTCTCCAGTGTAATTTTCAGCAATATTTTTTAATGCTGCTGCAACAATTTTAGCTGTTTCATCATGCGAAAGTCTGACCCATTCATCACGAGCGCGTTGGAAATATTCGCGTGGAGGTAGTCCATCTTCACCACGTGGAAAGCCTGCTTCATACCAGCGTTTGAAGCCTGCTCTCACCATACATTGATTAACCCGACGATCTCCATAAAAGCGACGTGTTAGAGCTAAACCTTTTTGGCAAACGCGAGGATCCCAACGATGGCTAGTTTTATTGCCTGCTAAATCAGCCGCTTCACCATAACGCATAGTTGGCCCAATGCGAGTCACTACACCAGAACGGACATAAGCATTTAAGATACAGTTATGAGTATCATTTGGAGCGCACAGGAAAGTAAATTTAGAGTCATGTTTCCATAAATCACGGTAAACTTTTTCCCAACCGCGATCTGGATAACTAGCTAGCGGGTTAGTAATTTTTTCTAGTCCCCAAGCACCTGCACTTGAAGCGACTAAAGCACCAAAACCAGCAGCACTAACAGTTTTTAGAAAGTCCCGGCGAGAAATTTCTTTTTTCATAACCTATTTTCCTTTCCATGTGCGAATGTGCGTAACAATTGACTCTATTTCTTTTTGAGATAAAGCTGGGCTGACAGTTGACGGCTGTTCAAAGCTAGGCATTGATGTAGTGCGACGGCCTTTGCTAATGGTTTGGATTAAAAATGTATCTGTTGCAGTATCAAGAAAAGTTTTGTTATTTAATGCTGGCCATCTCTCCACCTTGTCCATCTGCGCCATGACAACCAGAACAGCTTGCTTTATAAAGTTTTGCCCCTAGTTTTACATCCCCATTAGCCCAACGTGGCGCAGTAGCTTCAGCAATAAAGTTTGTAGCTCCCAACTTGCGTAAATGTTCAACTACTGCTTTAATTTCTGAGGGTTTTAACCCACTAGCACCTTCCCAAGCTGGCATTCGTCGCCCTGCACGGCCTTTGCTAATGCTAGTAGTTAAAAATTCATCTGACGCAGCAGCTAAAAAGTCTGGATTAGCAATAGCAGGAAAAGCTTGTGTGCCAGCATAGCGCATTCCTTCGCCTTTCTGCCCATGACAGCTAGCACAAAACGTGCCATAAATCGTTGCTCCATCCTTAGCAAATTCTCTTTCCCCAAACTGAACTACTTTTGAGTGATCTCTAGGGAAAAAATTGCTTGGAACTTCTCGACGACGTAGCGAAAGCACATACATTGTTAAGAGTTCTATTTCATCCTCAGTTAATCCCATTGCAGGCATTTGCGAACCAGCAACCAAGGCCACAGGCGAGCGAAAATGTTCAGCTAACCAATTAGATAAAGTGCGACTGCCTGACACATTGCTAAAATCTAGTTGTCCAGGATCTCTATAACCGCTTAGGGAGAGGTCTGGCCCTGAATCACTACCAACCCCGCTAACTTTATGACAGCCTAAACAGCCTAAAGAATTAAATAATGCTTTAGCTTCTACAAGTTTAGGTGCGCCAATACGAGTAGCTAAAAAGCTATTTATTCCTGATAAATCGTTTTCATTGATTAAGCCAAAAGAGTTTTTCCAAGCAGGAGTTTCTGCTTGCTGGTGTTTTTGAGCATGTTTTTCATACCAGCCAAAGTCATAACCTTTAATTCCAACGCGGGAAAGGTCTGGCCCTTCCATCCCTCCACCATCAGGGCGAATTGTCCCGCCTCGCCCGTCTAGGCGATGACAAGCTAAACAATCATAGCGTTCAAATAATGTTTTGTTGGTGTTAAGTATTTCTCTGCTAGGTATAGCTAAAGGTGTATGACACGTTCCACAAGCAGCATAGCTAAATTGTTTTGGCAACATAGGTTCAGGCCAAAAATGCACCGTTCCATGAGCATCTTCTTTTGTTGTTGCAAGTCCTTGTCCTGAATGGCAAATAGTACAACCAAAAACAGTTGGGTCATGAACTACATTTTTATGTGCCACTAATGCACCATGCCCAGTCATTGCTTGTTCACCTGGTGCCATAGAGACATGACAGCTAACACAACGATCTGTAATTTTAAGCTCTGGAACAACAATTTGACGTAAACGAACGTCTATTGTTTGACCATCAGCATGGGCAGATTTTTGGATTTGTTGCCAATCTTTCCAAAAATTTTCTTTGCTAGCAGCAAAAACAAGCATTATTAATGCTGCAATACTTGACCAAAGAAGTAGATGTTTATTCTTGTCCATCGTTCTATCCTCACTCAAATTTCCAACATTAATGCTTCGGCCAATCTGCTGGCGACCAATAGAAAACCCAATTTGGCCCACGAAAATAAGTACCAATAATGGTTAAAACTAAAAATCCACATAAAAAGCAGGTAAATAAGCCCAAAGCACCTGCACGAGTGGAGTTATAACGCTTTACTAAATACACAGAATAAAGCGCGTAAATTAGAGTTAAAATTGTTGCTGGATTAATGAGAGTAACTATTATTTGTGGTGCGCTTGGAAACCATTCTCGAATCCAACCAAACCTAATTGCAATTGTTTCAATTAGAATTGGGGCAGCAAGTCCAAAAACTGTTGACCATTTAACCAACAACCAACCTCCGGGCCCGCCAAACCATTCTCCAGTGCCAGTTTTTTCACGATCTAAAAAAGGAATTAGTCCAAGCCCAATCATTACAATAGTTGGAACACCAATTCCGCCCATAAAAGCAGAAAAAGATACTAACTCTTGTAAACCTAAAAAATACCAAGGAGCTTTAGCAGGGTTTTCTGGGACGGCTGGATTAGCTAATTCTTTAAGTGGTGCGTCAGAAATTAAGGCTAATGCGACACAAAGAAAAACTGTAAACATTAAGACTGCTATTTCAGCATAAAAAAGATGTGGCATTGATGGGACGGTAGTTTCTGGCCCGCGACCTACTGCCGCAGTCCGCCCTTTAACAATGGTTGCTAATTGATAAGTTTTAGCTGGAGCTTGAGTAAATACTGGATAAGTTTTTGTTGGGAGTTGTCCTAGACGACTTTCAGCATCAACTGGACGAGCCAAACCGCCATCTTTGCGAATCCGCCAAAAATGCACACCCATTAGCATTCCTAGCATTAATGGCAAAATCATAACGTGTAGCAAATAAAACCTTATTAACGCTTCTGGCCCAACTGTATCCGACCCTAGCAACAACAAACGAATTAAGCCGCCTGGGTCAAAATATTGAGTGATGTTTAAAGCATCTGTTAATTCTCTAGGCGACTGAGCGATATTTGCACCAATGGTGATTGCCCAATAAGCTAATTGATCCCAAGGCAATAGATAACCAGTAAAAGAAAGTCCTAAAGTAATAGCTAGTAAAGCAATGCCCATAAGCCAATTAAATTCACGTGGCGCACGGTATGAAGCAGTATAAAAAGCCCTTGCCATATGCAAGATAACCGTTAACACCATTATATTTGCAGCCCAACGATGAATATTTCTAATAAATTGGCCTGTAGGTACAACAAAATGAATGTCTTTAATTGATTGATAAGCAACATCTGGATAAGGTTTGTAATAAAACATTAACAACACGCCTGTAACTAAAGTAATTAAAAAGCGGCTGTTGTAGCAATACCTAAGCCCATTGTTGTAGTCCATTTTAAGCTCCAAAGATGCGTCCTAACCGAATGTAGATGTAAAAACACATTACCAAATACAAAAGTGGATCTAGTGCGGTCTGTATTTGGAGTGCCACTTCTAAAAGTAGCATTTCGCAAGCGTTCTGGAAGAGCGCGTAAGTTATCCCAAAACTCTGTTAGTCCTGTTTTATCTGGTGTTGTACTCATAGTATCACCTAATAACCTTGCTTATGTTGCTTTTGTGCCTTTTTCAACTGTAGTTGCTTCATCAACAACCCATTTATCGCCATTGCGAGAAACTTTTAACCAAGGTAAAGCAGTTGGAGCAGGGCCTTTTGTAACAGTTCCATCTGCTTGAAATTTAGAGCCATAACAAGGACATTCAAACCCTTCTGGATTAGCTTTCACAACACAACCTAAGTGAGTGCAAACAGTAGAAACTGCATGAACACCTTTTTCATCCTTAAATAAAGCTACTGCTCGTCCGGGTGGGATAAAAGCTTCACCTAAAGCAAGTGAGTCTGGCAAAACAACAGGAAATTGCTTGGTAGGCGATGACAAAACGGCTGTTTTTGGTAAACGTAACATTCCAAGTAAAGCAAAAAATAAGGTTGAAGCCGCCGCTGCTAAAGCTGATAAACCAAGAAAGTCTCGGCGTGGAATTGGTTCTGGATCTAAACGAGATTGTTTTGTTTCAAGATTTTTAGAGCTATTAGAACTAGTTGTCATTGCGACCTCCAAAGGTTTGAAAAAGTTACTCGTTCCATAGTGATAGCGTCCGCTGGACATCGCATTGCACATAAAGCGCAGCGAATACAGCGGTCTTCATCTTTTAGAATTGCAGTATTTTCATCTAGGTTTGAATCATTACCTAAACTTTCATTAATTGCAGATTGTAAATCTGGGCTAAGGTCTAATTGCGATAGGGAGACTAGTTTTAAGCATTGTGTAGGGCAAACATCAACACAACCACCACATAAAACACAGCGATTACCATCAAAAACAGGTGTTACACCACAATCTAAGCAGCGCGATGCTTCACACATAGCTTGTTGACGGTTATAACCTGTTTCAACTACTGTTTCTGGATGTTTAAGCCGTTCTTCTGCTTCAATTACAGGAATTTCTGTACGGCGAATAGTTTCATAACCTGCTTCTCGGCGATATCGTTCTTGAACAATGTGTGCTGTGGTGGATTCTACAGTTAAGCTACGACCAGTTACATATTGATAAATTGACCTAGCAGCTTTTTTGCCTGAAGCGACTGCTTCAATTAAAAGTCTTGTTCCATGAGCTAGATCACCTGCAACAAAAACACCTGGTGCGGTGGTAGCTAAAGTTTCTGGGTCGGCTTTGGGCCAGCCTGGACGATTTTCTGCTACGTCTGTGCCACCATCTTTTAAGAAAGTTAAATTAGTGTATTGCCCTACAGCTAAAAGGACAGTATCACAAGAAATAGTTTGTTGAATCTTTTCATCAAAGATTGGGGCAAAGCGTTTATTTTCATCATAAACCTGTAAACATCGCTTAAAAGTTACGCCTTTTACCTCTCCATTATCACCGCGCTTAATTTCTAGCGGGCCCCAGCCATTCATTCTAATGATGCCTTCTTCATCACCTTCTAGGATTTCTACGGTATCGGCAGGCATTTCTTCTAAGCTTTCTAGGGAAACTAGCCAAACTTGAGAAACAGTCATTAAGCGTTTTGCAGTGCGAGCCGTATCATAAGCAATTTGTCTAAGTACAGTGCGAGCAACATCATAAGCAACATTTCCACCACCAATAACAATTACATCTTGCCCTAAATCTAAAGACTCGCCTAAAGACACGGCTCTTAATAAATCCACGCCTCCATAAACTCTTGGGCCTGCTTCACCAGGTAAACTTAAGCTACGAGAAGACTTAGCACCAACAGCAATCAACACGGCTGCAAAATCCCGACGCAAATCAGCAAAAGAAATATCTTTGCCTACTGTGGTATTACAACGAATTTCAACGCCAAGTGCTTGAATTAAAGCCACTTCGCGGGCAATTAATTCACGAGGTAATCTATAAGCTGGTACACCAACAGCTAGCATTCCTGCTGCAACAGGTTCAATCTCAAAAACTGTTGGTGAAAAGCCCATTAAAGCCAAGTCATGAGCAGCAGAAAGTCCGGCTGGGCCAGCACCAATAATTGCAATTTTTTCCTGATTAGCTTTTATTAGCTTCCCCGCAATGCTGGCTTGAAGAAACGCGCTCATTTCTTCAATATTTCCAGCAATTTGAGGGACATAAGAACGAATGTTTTCTAAAACTGTGTCTGTGGGGTTAGTGTCTATTCCAGCTTGTTCACAAGCAAAACGTTTTAAGGCTCTGATGGAAACAGGACGATCCCAGGCTACAAAATTACCATCATCATCTAGGCGAGGAATTTGGCCCCGACGACAAGCTACTTCACAAGGTGCGCCACAAATTCGCCCACAAATGGAAGCAAAAGGATTTGGCCCACGAGCAATTAAATAAGCTTCCTCAAAACGTCCTTCTGCAATAGCTCTAACATAACCGCGTGCATCTGTATGAACAGGACAAGCCATTTGACAAGAAATCAATTCTTGATGGTATTTTTCTTGTGGAACAGCTACTTTTAGCGTTGTCATATTTACCTACCAAGCAAGACAAATTATTTTATTGGAAGTAAAACAGGTTATGCAAAATACTTGGGGGCAATTAACCTTAAAACAGCCGCTAAGAGATAAATAAAATTATTATTAAACTTTGCTAAAAATTTTGCTTTCTAGCCCAATAACTTGTGGGAAAAGTATGTTGTTTTCTAGGTGAATGTGTTTGTGCAAGTCTTGTTCCAAATCTTGCAATCTTTGGTAAAGGCTGCGAAAACTTGGACAAACATCTGTAGGGATTATGTAATCATTAGTCACTAGACGCATTTTCCTTAATAAATCACCTGCTGTATCATGCTCAAACATCATTACTCTAATAGGATTTTGCACAGTACCAAAACAAGCGATGGGTAATTTTTCGCTTTGTGCTTTGGATTTTTCCAAGGCTGTTATATAAGGAAATAACACTTGCTCTTCTTTCATCATATGTTGGCTTAGATCGTCTACTAAAGCTTGTAGAATTTGATCTAGTTTTTTTAGCTCTGGATTGTTTTCTGCATGAGCAATAATTACTTTGGTTAACAATTTAGGAAGTTGTTCTATTTCTCGTTTGGTGTAAATATGGTGAGTAGTCAAAATATAATTAACTAAATTGGTAAGAGATTCTTTTGACCAGTCAATAAACTCTGATTTAGCTTTTTTGTTTTCTTCTGCTTGGCTTATTTTTGTTAAAACTTCATCAACGGTTAAACCTATTTCTTTACAAGCCTGATCTAACATACGTCCGCCACCACAACAGTAATCAAGCCCAAACTCTTCAAATACTTCTACTGCACCAGGCACATTGCTAGCATAATCACTTAAAGTTTTTGTTGCTGTAGCAATCATAAATACCTCCAAAAAATGTTTTTTTGCAAATTCAAGTTTTTATAGCGTTGAGCTTAAAATAAAATCTGGATGGTGACGTTGACTTAAGTCACAACTAGCTTAATAAATAAAGAAAATGCCGGAATTTTTCCGAAAATTTCCATTAAAACTTTTAAGAATTCTATGGATAAAATTAAAGCTATAAAACAAACTGTATTATTTGGCAGCTTATCAGACGTGGCATTAAGCAAATTAAGCGAAAAAGCTATAGAAAAATTTTTTAATACAGGAGAAGTAATATTTTTAGAAGGTCAGATTGCTCAAGGAATGTATGTTGTAGTTAGTGGAGCAATTCGCGCACTACGAACAAATGTTGATGGACGAGAACAAGTTATTCATATTGAGCGAGCAGGAGCAACATTTGCAGAAATTCCTGTTTTTGATGGTGGAGAGTATCCATCAACAGTTGTAGCAGATGAAGTTAGTGAACTGTTATTTATTGATAAACAAGATATTTACCAACTTTGTCTAGAGCATCCAGAAATCGCGCTAGCAGCATTAAAAGTTCTGTCAAAACGTCTTCGTTACTGTGCATCACTTATAGAATCTTTGTCTCTAAAAGAAGTAAGCCAACGAATTGCAGAATTACTTTTAGCAGAAGCACAGGAAAATAAAATAATTGATAATACTGCTAAATTTAGACTTAAGCTAACTAATCAGCAAATTGCGGCTAGAGTAGGGACGGTAAGAGAAGTTGTATCTCGAAGTTTTACCAGGCTACAACAAGATGGCTTGATTAAATTAGAGGGGCGAGAGATTAATTTACTAGATATAAAAGCTTTAGCTAAACATGCTAATTCCCAGATTATTTAAGTTAAGTAAAGTGCATGGGTTTAAAGAATAAGCAACGGCTATTATTATATTTGACCTAACCAATTATCATCATTAGCCTTAAAAGCAGATTTGATGCTAACAACTATTTCGTTAGGTAAAGGGCCTTTTTCAATTATTTCAATATTTCGCTTAATATGAGATAGGTTAGTAGTACCTATAACACAACTATCAACCCCATCTATAAAAGCAGTAAATCTTAACGCTAATTCTAGCCAGTCTATATCAAAATCTAAGTTCATCTTTTTTAGTCTTAACCAATATTCTTCCGCATAATTGCCTATAGGTCTTTCTTTATAATTCCAAGCAATATTAGCTACAGGACGTTTAGCAATAACACCTATTTTTTCTTTTTTAGCTCTTGCAATTGCAGTTTTTATTACTCTTTGATCACAAATATTTACAGACATCATAACTGATTTAAATTGTTTAGTATCAATAGCATAATCTAAAGCTTCATTTTCTCCTGAATATCCAGCTATTCTTACTTTTCCTTTATCTACAGCTTTGATTAACGCATCCATAACACCAGTATTTTCTAATGTTTCTTTTGGACAAGAATGCAAATAAACAATATCAATATAATCAGTTTTTAATATCTTTAATGCTCGTTCTATTCCTGCACTTATACAATCACTTGTCCAATCATTATATCCTTCTACTCCATAGCCTATTTTTGTTGATAGAATAAATTCTTTTCTTCTATTAGAAAGATATTTGCCTATTCTCTCTTCAGAAATACCATAACTTCTAGCTGTGTCTATAAAATTAATTCCCAAATCTAATATTGAATTTAATAGCGTTTCTATTTGCTTTTCACTAATATTTTCATCTCCTATTAGTCCAGCACCAAACCCTAAAGGTGTAAGTTTTATTTCTGTATCAGCAAAATTTTTTAGTTCCATATATGTAATCTCAGGCAAGTATTAAGGTATAAGTTTTATTTCTGTATCAGCAAAATTTTTTAGTTCCATAAAGATCTATAATTTTATAGTTTAGTATCCGTATTTAGAACTAGGTTATTGCTAAGTGTGCAATGATATAAGCATATAGCCTAATAAGCAAATAAAAAGTCTTTTTAACAACCGTAAATTTGATTAGCAAAATTTATAATTAAAACCGTCTACACTAAGAAATTTTTAATTTCTTTTAGTGTAAAAAATATGTGGATAAGTCCTTTATTAAACATTTTAGATTTAAGTTTTCTTACAGAAAATGGTATTTGCTATCAACTTATTGAAGGGGAATTAGTTATGTCAGTTGTGCCAGGTTTAAGCCATCAAAGAACCGTTTTTAATCTACTTTTTTTACTAGGAAAATATTTGGCACAAAATCCTGTTGGGGAAGTTATTCCTGGTGCAGCATTAATTTTTAGTGATTTTACTTATTTAGTAGCAGACATTGTTTATATTTCAAACTTAAAGCGAGGTGAAATTATAGCAGGAGAGCAGATTTGTGCTGCTCCAGAACTGGTTATAGAAGTTTTATCTGTGTCGTTAGAGAGTTCTCATAAAGATCGCAGAATAAAACGGCAAATTTATCAAAAATATGGGGTAAAAGAATATTGGCTAGTGTGTCCAGAGCAACAAAATATTGAAATCTATCAAACTCCTAAATTAGAGTTAGCAAAGATTTTATCTGGTCGGGATGTTGTTTCAAGCCCACTTTTAGAAGGTTTTTATTGTCTAAGCCAAGAAATATTTAAGATTCAAAGCACAAGTTGATTTTAAGTTTTCAAGCTTTTTGCGACAATTAGCTACTTAATTTTATTTAGATTAAAAATATGGCTTTAGCTTCAGGCACAATTTTAGATGTTTATGAGATTATTTCCCTGCTAGGTATTGGGGGAATGGGTGAAGTTTATAAAGCACGAGATCGCCGATTAAATCGAGTTGTAGCATTAAAAGTTATTAACTCAGATATGGCTAGCAATTTAGAAAATATCCAACGCTTTCAACAAGAAGCCCGTGCTGCTTCTGCGCTTAACCATCCAAATATTATTACTATTTATGCTTTAGGGGAAACTAAGCTAGTAGCTAATACAGAAGCAAATCCTAGTAGCGAAGATAAAGAGTTACAATTTATTGCTACAGAATATATTGAAGGTCAAACCCTACGCCAATATATGAAAGCCCATCCAGGAGATATTTGCGAACTACTAGAAATCTTTATTCAATCAGCTAATGCTTTGCTTGCTGCACATAAAGCTGGGATTATTCACCGAGATATTAAGCCAGAAAATATAATGATCCGAACAGATGGCTATGTCAAAGTGTTGGATTTTGGATTAGCAAAACTTGTTGAAAAACAAAAAATAGATACAGATGAGCAAACTGTAAAAACAAATGCTGGCGTGATAATGGGAACTGTTCAATATATGTCTCCAGAACAAGCTAGCGGATTAAAACTAGATGAGCGTACAGATATATTTAGCTTAGGCATTGTACTCTATGAAATGCTTACAGGTTTAACACCTTTTAGAGGTAAAACGGTTAGTCATATACTTGTTTCTATTATTGAACAACCTGTGCCTAATTTGTTGACTTATGCTAAAGTACCAATAGAGCTAGTACAAATTGTTAATAAAACCCTCTCAAAAGACTTGTCAAGTCGGTATCAAACGGCAAAAGATCTAGTAGCAGATCTAAAAAAAGTGAAACAATCACTAGAAATAAATCCCAACCTATTAGCGGAAGTAAAGTTAGGTAAACTAACATCTTTGCCGCAAAAAATTCTTAGCGAAGTTCCAACCGTAATAAGTAATGACACAATCAATGACACAATTAATACAATCAATGAAGATGTTAAAAAAGTAGCTACAAAAAAAACTACAGCTAATCACAGTATTGATCAAAATGTTATTAATCAAAGTACAGTTGTAAATACACCTAAGAGCATAGTTTTCATTGGATTAACAAATAATAAGAAAACTTTTGGTTTTGTTGGTTTAATTAGCTTAGTTATTTTAGTGTTAAGTCTTGTGGGGTATTACTATTTTACTCAGCCTAAAACAGTAAATCTAACAAATAGTGTTATTGATTCTATTGCTGTAATGCCATTTGCAAATAAGAGCAAAGACAACAATTTAGAATATTTATCCGATGGTATCACAGAAGTTTTAATTAATAGTATTTCCGAGCTTGCACACTTAAAAGTAAAGTCTCGCAACCTGGTTTTTACTTATAAAAATAAAAATATAGATATAAAAGAGCTAGGCAAACAACTTAATGTTCGTGCAGTATTGCTTAGTCATTTAGAGGTTCAAGGAGAAGATGTTTCTATTCATACAGAATTGATTGATACATTAGATAATAATCAACTTTGGGGAAAAAGTTTACCATCGCAAAATGAAAGATATTTCCTTGCTACAACAAGAGATAGCAGAAAATATTGCCCAGCAATTAAGCCAACATTTAGTTGGAAAGCCTGTGATTTCCACCAAACAAACTACACATAATACAGAAGCTTATCGTTTTTACTTACAAGGCTTATATGCTTGGAATAAACGAACACCTAAACAAGTATATTTAGCATTAGATTATTTTAAGCAAGCAATAGACTTAGAGCCTACTTATGCTTTAGCACATATTGGACTAGCTGATTGCTATAATTTGTTAGGAACTTATAACTTAGAACTTCCAAAAAACACTTTTCCTAAAGCACAAGCCGAAGCAAAACACGCACTAGCAATAGAGCCTGATTTTGCAAATGCTTATGCTTCTTTAGGATATTGTTTAACAAACTATTTTTGGCAATTTCAAGAAGCTGAAAAAGCTTTTAAGCGAGCAATTGAGCTTAACCCAACTTATAGCACGGCTTATCATTGGTATGGATTATATTTGCTAACAAATAAGCGGTTTAATGAAGCTATTGAAATATTAAAGCAGGCAGAACAACTAGATCCAATTTCTTTAATTATTAATACTAATTTAGGTTTAGCTTATAGTTTAGCAGGTCAACAAGATAAAGCTATTGAAGAGTTAAACAAAACATTAAATCTTGAACCTAATTTTGCTTTAGCACATTTTCGATTAGGAGAAACTTATTTGCAAAAAGGGGATTATGTTGCTGCAATTTTAGAATTTCAAAAAGCTAGCAAGTTAACTGAAGAAGATCTACGATTTGTTTCTGCCTTAGGCTATGCTTACGCCAAAGCAGGTCAAAATAAGGAAGCAGAAAATCTTTTAGTAGAGTTAGAAAAGCTATCTGAAAAGCGTTATGTTGCTGCATTTGACTTTTTTCTAATTTACTATGGATTAGGAAAAGATAAAAAGGCTTTTGAATATCTAGAAAAGGCTTTTCAAGACAAAGATAACCGTATTATTTGGCTAGCAGTTGACCCTAAAATGCAGCAACTAAAAGATCAAGAGAAGTTTAAAGAGATTCTTAAAAATATAGAGACTAAAAACTAACTGTTTATTTATAAGTAATTTAGCAGTGGTTAGCCCAATATTCGGCAAAAACATAAAATACTATTAAAATCTCATTTCCAAGCTAGCAGTTAAGGATGTACAATGTTTGGTCTGGGTTCAGAGGCCACAAATTAAATTTTTAGATTTGTGACCCCTGCCTCCAGCCTAAATAGCGTTAGAGGCTTTTGATGAAAATTATTCTCACCCATATAAAAGGTTCGCAAGCTGGTAGTAAAACAGAATATGAAAGTCCTTTTGTGCGTGTTGGACGTGACCCTAGAGAATGTGATTTAGCATTTAATAGTATTCAAGAGCCTGGTGTATCTCGCCTTCATGCAGTAATTTCATTTTATGAGGGGAATTTTTATTTAGAAGACCTTAATAGCCGCAATGGTACTTATTTAGACCAAGAGCAAATAGAAGGTAAAGTTCCTCTAAAAAAGGGATGTTTTATTCAATTTGGTGTTGAAGGGCCTATAGTTCAATTTGAATATGATGCTAATTTTCGTCCCAAGGCTCCTAGTACACAACCTGTAGCAAAAGTTGAAGATACAGCAAACACTATTTCTTGTCCTACTTGTGAAGCACAATGTAGCGGAGATGCTAAGTTTTGCCGTCGTTGTGGCAGTGCTTTAATGTCTGGTTTAAGTGCAATAGTTGCTCAAGCAGATGATGATCCAGAAATTACTATGGTTCCAATGTCTAAGCAAGAGCGAGAAGCAATAGAAAGAAAACGTATTATTGAAACTGCTATTGGTATTTCTGCGGTTCGTAGTTGTGCTGTTTGTGGGGCTAATATTATTGGAGAGCCTAAGTTTTGCGCTGCTTGTGGGGCTTCAATAAGACCAGACTCATCCGGCCTAGCAGCAAGCTTAAAAGAAGATTCAAAAAGCTTAACTCCACAGCCTGCAACATCTTATGTATCAATACAAAACCTTCCTCCATCCGTAGAATATCCAGATAAAAGCGTTAAGAGAAGCCAAAAAGATAGTCCAACTGTTGCAGATTTATCAGAAAATTTACCTGTAAACCAGCCTCCTACAAATGTCAAAGCAGTAGAAAAGCCAATAAAAATAGAGCTACCCCATGCGCAAAGACAAGGGCCACTCATTCCACCTAACCCAGTTAACCAGCCTACAGAGAATAAAGCTATTGCTCAAAATAACTTGTCTATTAATACTCCGTCCTTTTCTCAGCCTTTATCTAAAGGAGAAAGAACTTTTTCTCCTGGCTACACTTTACTTTTATCAGCACAGGCACTTGCTAAAGAAGGAAAAAGTAAACTAGCTATGGATGAATGCGAAAGAGCATTAGATTTAGACCCGCATTTACCAGAAATTTACCAATTTATGGGGCAGCTTTTACTTGCTAAAGGGGAAAGCCAAAAAGCTATAGAATCATTTGAAAAAGCTATAAAACTACAACCTAGTTTAGGAGAAGTTTATGCGGATTTAGGCCAAGCCTATCTACGTTCTGGCCGTTATGAAGACGCTGCTAAATCAGCCCGTGAAGCAATAAAGATAGATCAAGTTAACCCATCAGCTTTTTATACAATTGGACTTGCTTTAATGGAAATGGGGGACTATCCACACGCTTATGAAGCTTTTTCGCGTGCTATAAAGCTAAAAGCTGATTATGCAGAAGCTTACCTTGGTGCAGCTAATACGCAATTTCGCACTGGTCGAGCAGATGAAGCCATAAAATCTTGTCAGCAAGCAATAAAAATAAACCCTAAATACCACCAAGCTTATTGTTTACTAGGACAATGCTATAGAGCCAAAAAACAATTTGTAGAAGCACAAAAAGCTTTCAAAGATGCTATAAAGATTAAGTCTGATTACTCAGTTGCTTATAATTATTTAGCTCTAAATTATCGTTCACAAGGTAATCTAGACGAAGCAGAAGCCGCAGGTTATAAAGCTGTAGCATTAGACCCTAATTTACCAGAAAATCATAACACTATGGGTCTTCTTTATGGTGAACGTGGACAATATAGAGAAGCAATTATGGAGTATAAATGCGCTCTAAAACTTAGGGCCAATTATGCAGAAGCTTATAATAATATTGGGCTATGTTATTTTAAGACCAACGAGTTACAAAGGGCAGTAGAACATTTTGAAAAAGCTTTAGAATTAGAGCCACAATTTATTTTAGCTAGAGTAAATTTAGCTTTATGCTACTTTAAGTTAAGTGATAAGGCTAACGTTAAGAAACACTATCATATTCTCTATGAGCTAGACGAAACACGAGCCGCCAAACTTTATCAAAAAATTAAGCCCTTATTAATTTCTTAAGATAATTCTCTGGGAAAAGTTTTGAAACCCATCTAACTAATTTGTGTTAAACAAGTAATCCTGCCAATCAATCAATAAAAATTTAGAGGTATTTTATGTTTAATAAAACAGTGTTAAGCCATATTTTTAGTGCTTGTATTGTTCTAATACTAGCTATTTCACTAGTATTTGCTCAAACTGAAAAACCCTTAACTGATAAAGAGACCATAAAAGCAGATGTAGAACTTCAGCCATTTGCTTACAACAATTTATGGGGCTTTCTCGATTCTAATAAAAAGGCTGTAATTGCTCCAAAATTTGAATTTGTTAGTTTTTTTCGTGGAGATTTAGCTCTTGCTAAAACAAAAGGAAAATTTGGATTTATTAATAAAATGGGTCAATGGGTTATCAAACCGCAGTTTGATGATGCTAGAGATTTTTCTGAAAACTTAGCTGCTGTAAAAGTTGATGGTAAATATGCCTTTATTGATAATTTTGGACAATTTATTATTGAAGCTAAATTTGATATGGCAACATATTTTGAGGAAGGTTTAGCACCAGTAAAATTTAATGATAAATATGGTTTTATTGACAAGTCTGGAGAATTTGTTATTGAACCTAAATTTGATTTAGCTGGAGGATTTATTAAAGGTATTGCACAAGCCAGCATTGATTATAAATGTGGGCTTATTGATAAATCTGGAAATTTTATTGTTGAACCTAGGTTTATCTATATTAATGGTATGTCAGAAGACGGCCAATTAATACGTGTTGGCCTTGATTCTAAACAAACAGGATTTATTGACCCATCTGGAAATTTTGTTATTAATTCCACATTTGAAGACGCTTTATGGTTTTCAGAAGGATTAGCAGCAGTAAAAGTCAATGATAAATATGGTTTTATTAATGAAAAAGGTGAAATGGTCATTGCACCTAAATTTGACAAAGCATGGTATTTTTCCGAGGGTTTAGCTGCTGTAAAATTTAGAGGAAAACTTGGGTATATTGATAAAACAGGCCAATTTGTTATTAAAGCTCAGTTTAATGAACTTTTAACAGCATTTAGCGATGGTTTAGCACCTATAAAAATTAATGAAAAATATGGATATATAGACAAAACAGGCCAAATTGTCATTGATGCTATTTTTGATCATGCAATTTATTTTGGTAAGGGTTTATGTAGCAACCAAATTAATGGAAAATGGGTGTCTTTTACTACTACAGGTCAAATGCTTGGAAAAAATGGTCTTGAGTAAAATTTTATAGCAACATTCTCTTAAAAATAAGTAATTTAGCCAAAAGATAAAAAGATTTTCTTTTGGCTTTTTTATTTTGTAAGCTAACAACTAGACTTGCCAATTTCTACACTTCAATGAGAGACTATAAGCAAAAGAAAAACGTTCAGTTTTTTGCAAAAAACCAAATTTATAACGCTTTAGGAGAAAAATAATCCTTATGCGAGGTGTTCTTTTAGAAGATGTTTTGATGGCCTTTGATAATATCCGCCAACACAAATTACGCTCACTTTTAACTATTTTAGGTGTTGTGATTGGCACAATGACTGTGATTGTTATTTCTGCTTTTGTTTCTGGAATTGAAAGCCGTGTAACAAAGGAAATAGAGTCATTTGGCACTAACTCTATTTATGTCTATAAATTTGAACCTGGGTTTAATTTTGATATCTCTCGTGAAGAAAGAATGCGTAAACCTATTGGTTATGATGAATATTTAGCAATAGTCAAGGATAGCCAAAAAATAGAAGCATCAACAATTTTTCTCTCTCCTGTAGCCTTTGATGCTGGGCCACTGGTGCCAAGAATTCCTGTCCGATACCAAGAAAAAGAAATGCTAAATGCTACTGTAACAAGCTGTTTACCATCATATTTTCGTATGGGAACAATTGATATTGCTGAAGGACGATTTTTTGGCGATGCAGAAAATGATCACCGTGCAGATGTGGTAGTAATTGGTCAGGATGTAGCTAATACCCTGTTTCCTAATGTGTCAGCGATTGATAAAGAGATGCTAATTGATGGTCGTAGTTTTCGGGTCATTGGCGTTTTAGATAAACGGGAAACATTTCTTGTAGGAGATGAAGATCCAAATAATGAAAATAAATCTGTTTATATGCCATATTTAACACTTAGAAAACTCTATCCACAAATAAAAGACCATTTTTTAATGGCACAAGCTAAACCTGGTCAATTAACTCAAGCGGTTGAAGAAATGCGGCAAATATTGCGTAAGCAAAGAAAAGTTAAATTTACTGAAAAAGATAACTTTGGTATTTCTACGGCAGATCAAATTGTCCAACAATTTAATGCTATTACTTTTGGTGTATTTGCTCTAATGGTAGCTTTTTCTAGTGTCGGCTTATTAGTTGGTGGAATTGGTGTAATGAATATTATGCTAGTAAGTGTTACAGAACGTACTAAAGAAATAGGTATTCGTAAAGCTATTGGAGCAAGACGACGAGATATAATTTTACAATTTTTAGTTGAAGCTGCTTCGCTAACAGGTTTAGGAGGAGTAATTGGAATTTTAGTTGGTTGTGGATTAGCTAGTTTAATTAAGTTAGTTATCCCTACTTTTATTCCTTTATGGGCTCCAATAACAGGTTTTGTTTTTTCTGTACTTTTAGGAGTCGGTTTTGGAATTTGGCCTGCTTGGAAGGCTTCCCGCTTAGACCCTATTGAAACCTTACGCTATGAGTAAAATTTTTAGACAAATAGCTAGATTAGTTATCACTTAATCGCTAAGATAATGCTTTTGTAGCATTTACAGCTAATTAGACAGAAAGAAGCAAAAATTATGACAGAAAAAAATCGTTGGCAACGCAAAGGCAGACGGACATTCCCTCGTATTTCTCCTAGTGCTTTTCAACATCCAATGGATCTTAAAGCACTAGAAGCAGTAAAAAAAGCAAAAGGTGTTGATTTTTTAATTCGTAAAGTTATCGAATATGGCTATGAGCGATATTACTATATTACAAATATTGCTGATAGCATTAGAGTTAACCAAAAACAATGTCCTTTACTGCATGATATGTTGGTTGAATCCTGCGAAATCTTAGATGTTGAAGTCCCTGAATTTTATATTGATCAAAATCCTATTGCCAATGCTTATACTTTTGGCTCAGAAAAACCTTTTGTTGTACTGCAATCAGGACTAGTTGACTTAATGAGTGATGACGAGCTTTTTACAATAATTTGTCATGAAGTTGGGCATATTAAATGCGGCCATGTTCTTTATAAAATGATAGCTCGTTTCTTAAGTGTAGTTGCTGAATATATTGCAGATAGAACATTTGGATTAGGTGGGCTTATTACCGGCCCAATACTAGTTGCTTTTTATGAATGGGATCGTAAAGCAGAGCTTTCTGCTGATAGGGCTGGTCTTTTAGGCATACAAAACCCTCAAGCAGTAATTTCTACTTTAATGAAATTAGCAGGCGGTTGCAGTAAAGTTATAGAGCAGATGGATCAAGATGAGTTTTTGCGTCAAGCTGAAAATTACCAAGAACTAGACCAAAGCACATTAAACCAACTTTATAAATTTCTACAAGTTATTACACGAACACATCCTTTTCCTGTGCTAAGAGCAAAAGAGATTAAAGAATGGTCAATGTCTTCAGAATATAACAATATTTTAAGTGGAATTTACCCAAGAATTGATATTCAACCATTTTCTGCTGATGGTTATAACTTTGGTGGCTATCAAAGCCCAGGCTATAACCCTCCCTATAACCCTCCCTACAACCCTCCTTCATCTTCTGGTGGTGGAGGTGCAACAATAACAAATTGTCCAAATTGTAGTGCTAGTTTAGACATAGGTTCTGCATTTTGTCATATTTGTGGCTCAACAATTGTTGGGGCAATAGCTGTGCTAGAAAAAAATCCAAAAACTCCTCCTCAAAATCCCCCTCCACAAAACCCAAATGTTACGCCTATAAATAATGCTCCTCCTCAACCAAAGCCCGACACCAAGCCACGTTGCGCTAATTGTGGAGCTAATACCAAGGCTTCAGATGCTTATTGTCCTAGTTGCGGATTAAATACTAGATTTGATTGGTAATTAATGAGACGAGATGATGTATTTTGCCCAGTGTTAAAATACACTTGGCAAAATACTAAATAATCTAACCTAAAGGATAAAGCTCTTCTAGCTGTTGGCGTAAGTAATTAAAAGCATCTTCTGGAGTATCAACAAAGTGCATTAATTTAACATCTTGAGGGCTAATTGTTCCCCATTTTACCATTGCATCAAGATTAAGTACTTCTCGCCAATATTCACTTCCATAAATTAATACTGGCATAGGTTTATGTAATTTACTTGTTTGAAGTAGTGTTAGAACTTCCATAAGTTCATCAAATGTTCCAAATCCACCAGGGAAAATTACTAAAGCTTTAGCTAAATAAACAAACCAAAACTTACGCATAAAAAAGTAATGGAAATCTAAGCTTAACTCTCTGGAAATATAAGGGTTAGCACTTTGTTCAAAGGGGATTTCAATATTTAAACCTATAGAAATACCTCTTGCTGCTGCTGCACCTCGGTTAGCTGCCTCCATAATGCCTGGGCCACCACCAGAACAAATAATAAAGCGATGTTTACCACCGCGAAGACTCTTTGACCATTCTGTTAAAAGACGTGCAATTTCTACTGCATCTTCATAATAGCGAGACATTTTAACTTCAACTTTGGCTAGTCGAAGTTTTTCTTCTAAGGCTTCGTCTGTTGGGTTTTCAGCTACTTTAGTTTCTAGTTGTTCTAAATTAAGTTGTGTTACTTCTGAAGGTTTAATTCTAGCCGACCCAAAAAATACAATTGTATCTTGAATACGGTATTGACGAAATCGCCGTGCAGGTTCTAAATATTCTGCCAAAATTCTAATCAACCGTGCATCAGGACTATTAAGGAACTCTAGGTTGTTATATGCTTTAACTACTTTACGATCATCTGCCATAGCTTCTTCCTATAAATTAAAGATAAGTAAGCAATTGTATCTATTAATCTTAGTAAACAAAAGCTTTTTTCCCGATAGAAACTATTAAGATAAACCATTTTAAGGTTAGGATAGGTTGCTCTAAAAAATTAGCCAGATAATAATAGTTAAAATTTTATATCTGTTTAATAATTTAGTATTTTATAGTAGTGCTTAATCATTAGGAGTAATAATGTCTGAGTTTGAACAAAACGACGAAATACAACAATATCAAGGCTATAACATTCAAGGTAGCTTAATTAAATCCCGCTTGCTTTATATTCATGTAAATTATGGTGCAGCATCAGTAAAAAAAGTGTTAGAAACTTTGCCTTTAGAAATAAAAGAAGTTTTATCCCAAACAATATATATTGGCAACTGGTATCCAATTGCAACATTAATGATGTTAGATAAAGCAATTTGCCAAACTTTAAGCCAAGGTAATGACAAAGTTTATGAAGATTTAGGGGCTTTTTCTGCTGGTGTTAATTTAAGTGGAGCTTATGAACCTTTAACTAGAAAAAATATCCAAGAATTTCTACAACTTACAGCCGTTTTACATAAAAGCTATCAAGATTTTGGCGATGCTCAATATATAAGACTTGCCGAGAATGCTGCTTTAGTACAATTTCTTTATCCAATCACCCCACCTGATAAGTTTTGTCGTAGTGGACTAGGTTATTTTCGCCGTGCTGTAGAATTATGCGGCGGGAAAAATGCTGTAGTACGCAAAACAAGTTGTCAACGAGAAAGAGACACTTTTTGCGAATTTCGTATTGAATGGCAAGAATTATAGCTAAGTAAAATACTAAGTCTTACCTAAAAATATTTTTTTCCATTAAGTAAACTCTTTGCATCTAAAGAAACGGAGTAAATTTATTACTCCCAATAAATTTCGTGAGGTGTTATATGCAAAGAATAAAAATGATTTTAGGAGTAATTTGTCTTATATCAACCATTTCCACCATTGCATCAGCACAATTTAACAACGAACAAAACACAACAAAATTTAACAAAAAGCCTGTTAATAAATTCATAAGTGAATCTCAATCAAAAGTAAAAAGTAACCTTTCAGTATTAGACTTACCTCAAGGACATAGAGGCCGTATTTTGTCACTAGCTTATAGTCCTGATGGTAAAATGCTTGCATCATCTAGTAAAGATTCAACAATTAAACTTTGGGATATTGAGAAAGGGCAAGAAATAGCTACATTAAATGGTCATAGCGGTTTTATTTTCTCTATTGCCTATAGTCCTGATGGCAAAACTCTTGCGTCTGCTTGCTCTGACTCTACTGTAAAACTTTGGGATATGACCACTAAAGAAGAAATTGCGACTTTATCAGGTCATAAAAGCTTTGTTTTATCGGTTGCCTACAGTCCTGATGGTAAAAACTTAGCCTCCGCTTGCTCTGACTCTACTGTAAAACTTTGGGATGTAGCCAATAAACAAGAAATTGCCACCCTAACAGGTCATAAATCTCCTATTTTATCAATAGCTTATAGTCCTAATGGAAAGTCACTTGCGTTTGCTAATGATGATTCAACCATTAGTTTATGGGATATAAAAGGAAGAAAAGAAATTGCTGTATTAAAAGGACATACAGATAGCGTTTTATCTGTTGCTTTTAGTCCTGATGGAAAAACTTTAGCCTCAACTGGATCTGACTCTACAATTAAGCTCTGGAACTTAAAAACTAAAAAAGAAGTTGCTACTTTAACTGGTCATACAAAGACAGTTTTATCAGTAGTTTACAGTCCAAATGGAAAAACTTTAGCTTCCGCTAGCTCTGATTCAACTGTAAGACTTTGGGATGTTAAAAGCAAAAAAGAAAAAGCCACTTTAACTGGTCATAGAGGTTTTGTTTTATCCCTAGCTTATAGTAGCAATGGAAAAACCTTAGCCTCTAGCGGTTCTGACTCTACAATTAAGCTTTGGTCAATGCAAACAACTGCCAAACGTTAACTATAAGTTTTTTCTGGCATTGCACGAATTTTTAACCCTCTGGTCTCTGGAAATAACCAAATCCAGAGACCACTTAAAATAGCAAAAATTGCTGCTAATGATATCCCTCCGCTTAAGCCATAATACTGAGCAGTTACGGCAACAAGTACAGGAGCAAGAAACTGTATACCTCTAGCAAAATTATAGGCTGAACCCATTGCAGTATTTCTAATGCTAGTTGGGTAGAGTTCAGCAAAAAGCGGCCCATAGCCAGCAAACATTCCTGTACCAAAGCCAACTAAAAACATAAAAGAAAGTATTAATGCTGGATAAGCAACAATAGCCGACCACATCAAAGTAATCATTATTAAACCTATCGCCATTAAAAAGCTAAATATTGTATAAGCTGGTCTTCGGCCAAATTTATCTGCTGTCCAACCAAAAGCTAAGTTGCCAAGAAATGCTCCAACTTGTGCAACTATCACCCAAAAAGCTGATTTTGCCAAAGAAAAAGATCGCTCTGTATATAAATAACCTGGTAGCCAAGAAAAAGTAATCCAATAGGCTGCCATATCAAAAATTGCTAAAAATAAAGAAATAATAAATAAATATCTATATTGAGAGCTAAAAAGAATCCAAAAATTAACTTGAGGCTCTTTATTTTCTTTTGGTAATTTATTTAGAAAATCTTTTCTTTCCTGCCAAATATCTGATTCTGGAATACGTTTTCTAACAAACACTACAAGTAAGGCTGGCAAAATGGAAATATAAAAACACGCCCGCCAACCAATTTCAGGAGCGACTAAACCCCCAACAATTGCAGCTATGGCAAACCCAACTGGCGCACCAGACTGCATAAAAGCTGCGTAGCGTGCGCGTACTTTGGGCGGAAATGTTTCTCCAATATAAGTTTGACCTGTTGCCCATTCACCTCCTACCCCAAAACCTGTTAAAGCTCGAAATAAAATTAATGTCCAAAGATCTACGGCAAATCCTGATAGAAATGTACCTAAACTAAAAAGCAAAATTGTCCATTCTAGGACTTTTTTTCTACCATATTTATCAGCTAAAAATCCAAATAACCCGCCCCCCAAGGCTGTAGCAGCTAACGAAGCACCAAATACCCAACCAGATTCTACTGAAGTTAAATTTAACTCTTTTCCTATAGGAATTAGTAAAAATGAGTAAAGGATTAAATCATAAAAATCAAATACCCACCCAGCCCAGCACATCAGCAAAATTTCATAATGTGTTCGTATAGGCTTTTCATATTCATTAAGTTTTAAGGCTGACATAAATTTACCTGTTTCTATGGAACTAATTAAAGTGTTTTATTTAAGCTGGTATCTATAAGAAATGGGTAAATTATAGTTATCAATGTGATAAGAAAGCAAACAACAAAAAAGGCACAATTTTTGTTGTGCCTTTTATCTATCTAAAATTTTCTTATTAAAATTAACTAATCTTTAGTCTTGGTTATTGTCAAACCCAATTCGGTAATTATCAGCTAAAGATCGAATATCTTTTTCTAGGTCAAACCAAGTTTTTTCTACTAAATAAAATTCTCGATTTCTTTCAATTACACGTCTTGCTTGGCGAGATTCCCTTACTAACGATTGTACAGCCCCTTTTATTCCAGCTTCACTTCCACGAGATGTTAATAGAAGTTCAACAAAACTTGTTGTATTACTTAGGTTATTTAATGTAGATAGAGTGATAGCTTGAGCTTCTGTTAAACGACCAACATTAAATTCCCTTCTACCACGACGAGTGACACCTGTTGAATCTTTATAGCCTTCAACCATAGTAGCAGCTTGTTGTTTAAGCCTTTGGGCTAACTCTAAACTAGGGCTAGCTAAAGAAATAGTAACAGGGTTTCCTTCTCCATGTACAACTACTTTAGTAATAACATTAGAATCATCTCGAACAGCAGGAACTTCAACAGGATATTTAGTTAAAGCTTGGGTAGAACTACCAAAAGGAGGTGCGCCTGTTACATAAACATGCAATTGATCGCCATCAACTTGAGTGCTAGTGTAAATTTGCCAGCCGCCACTATTTGTTTCAGCCGTTCCTTTAACTCTAATACTATCTCTTTGACGATCAGCCGTTGCATTAAGAATACGTATTGGTAGAATCTCAATCCCATCTTCATTAACTAATCCTAATTGATAAGCTGTATCAAGATCTAAATCCCCAGTTTGTTGTAAATCATAATCACGTTGAAAAGCACGTATTGCGGTACGTGTACTTGGGCCATTGATACCATTAAGTGGGCCTTTATAGTAATTTAGGTCTAATAAAGCTTTTTGAGCGCGTTTTAGCACTACTTGAGATTTTAGGTCTGCTGTTTTGAAATTACCACTACGAGGATTTTGGTTGTTGCTATTATTGCGAGGATCTCGATCGCCAAATCTATCTCGGTCATCTCGATCGTTATTGCGAGGATCTCGATCATTAAATCTATCTCGATCATTGCCAGCATTATAAGCATCAGGAAGAATAACAGGTCTTAGTAGTTCCATACCAAATTTTTGACCATTCATTACTTGAGCTTCTTCACCCTTAGAAAAAATAGATCCTAAAATACCTGCTGCTGCACCTACACCAGCACCAATTGCTGCACCAGAACCACCACCAGCAATAGCACCTATTGCTGCACCACCTGCTGCACCACCACCAATAAAGACTACATTACGTTTAGAAGAAGATCCTCCTGAAACTCGGCCTTCTTCATCAATTTGTTTTTGCTCAACAGCATCTAAACTAGCTAATTGTCCCTCAACATTAATAACTTGACCATTTGATAATCGTAGTCGGTCAAAATCAATTCCTAAAGTTCCAGATTTGCTTTTTCTTTCTGCTGCTTTTACAGAAGAAACTTTACCTTCTATTTTTGCACCTTTGGGAATAATCACTTCTCCATTAACTCTTACATCCTCAAACACAGTAGCAGTAAAAGGATCGCCAATTGCCGCAGTTCGAGAAGTTAAGTATGTATCCATACTTAGTTTTAATATTGTTCCTGCTCTAACTTCTTGATTGCGTTGATTGCTAGTGTAAGTGTGGTTGCCACCATCTGAGTTATAAGCGTAAGCATAATTAAAAAGTGGCAAAATCGTACAAACTGCCATTAATAAAGCTACTAGCCTTGCTTTCCCCACTCCTAACTTCATAATAATTTTCACTCCTTCAGTTAATATTTATAATTACTGTTTTTTGATGATTAAATATGTCAGCTATCGGATGCTTGTGTAATTTAGATCGTTTGCTTTAGAGCCAAAACAGATCACTTATACTAATGGCTAGCTCTATAGAGTCAAGCCCATTGAGCAATTTATATTGCTAATGACATTTACTTAGTACATTAAAATAGGCATGTTTAACTAAATTAATAAATTTAATACACTGTAAACAAAGTTTTCTGAGGTTTTATTTCTTAAAGCCCCAACGGGGCGGCATATTTGTAGCGTAGGGTTTCAACCCTACGTATGATAGTATAGTATTTACAGAGTCACGTAGTGACGACACAATTAAATATTGTGTTAATTAGGTTTATTATGTCGTCGCTACGCGACTCTATTTATGTATAATCACTAAACTTAGGTCTTACGACCTAGGCTACAATTATTTCGTCACTTTAGGACTCAAGAAATTCAAGAAATTCAAGAAATATTAACTTACTTAGTTTACGATGTATTTAATAATGGAATATATTTTATTTAGAACTTTTAAACTTCTGGATAATCAAAAGGATGGTTTGCTAACACAGCACGCATGTTAATTTGACCAAGTAAAGCTTCTAAAAATGTAGCAAAAATATGAATAGTTTTTGTAAAGTCCTCTAATACTCTAGTAGACATTGCTTGGTAAGTCATTTTTTCAAAATCATCCCAATCCTTATACATTAAGTATTTTAGTGAGCTTTCTCTAAATAAAGTTATTTGCTCATTAACTTCAGCAATTTTACTTTTTGCTGGAGTAGTTTGGAAACGACGAAAAGCACATAAAAGCCGCCAAATGTCTAAACGTAGCCTTAAGGATTGGTCTAAGCGAGTTTGAAAAGAGCTAAAAATTTCTAGTCCATTAAAATCAGACTTAAAGATTTGTACTACTGCTACTACTGATTGTTGAAAACAATCTCTTAAAAGCCCATGAGAGTTTTCCACTTTAGCATAAATTGATGAAGCATGACTTAAAGAAGTAAGCCCTGTTAATTCACGTCCAAAAACTTTCTTTAAGTCCATTTGTAAAGCATAAAGAGAACCATCAATAGCACTAGATACTTCACTTAGTAGATTTGGAATAGTTAATACTTGCTTTTCTGTGTACTGAATTAGTTGATAAGCTTCTGTCTTAATTAATATAAAAATAGCTAAACAGTTTTTTAATGGCCGATCTTGACCTAGATCACTAGAAATAAAATCTAGATATTTTAGCAATCTAAAAAAATTTAATAATATTTTTGTGATTTCTTGTCTTATTAAATCATCTGCTATATTATTAATAATTGATACTAGCGCATTATTTTCTATACAATCATAAACTTTATATCTATAAGTTACTAACAAGTTGGTGTAATAACTACGCTTAAATTCTCTTAAGGTAAGTTTTCCAATAGTAATAAATGTTTGTAAATTAATATTTATTGCTCTAGTAAAATCATCTGTTTTTATTAAATTATCAATAATTATACAAATATCTGTTAATGTTTCTGTAAGTAGGGCTAATGATTCTGTTGGGGTAGGTTGAAAAAGCGAAGTCTCAACATCTTGTTCTATCCAATTTAATTGTTCAAATAAATCTTTATAATATGTATTAAGTTCTAATGTAAGATTATTTTCGCTAACTAATTCATTAGCAAGCCAATTCATACGCAAAATAACATTACGAGCAATTTTTAGCTCTTCAGTAAAGCTTTTATTAACAATATTACTATTTTCTTGTTCTGTAAAAGGGTGGTTTTTAAGTATAAAGTAGGATTCAAAAGACCGAAGCCACATTTCTAGCTCAAATAAATAATGTGTTTTTTGTGTTTGGGAAATCATATCTAGCCAACGTTGCAAGCAACGAGGGCTACTTAAGTATATGACTTTAGTTTGACCTGTAGTATCTACTTCTTGAGTAAGAAGCATGCCAGGTTCTTTTTCTACATCATTCATAAAATTGAGGCCCCAAACAGTGACAAAACTGGCTAAAAATACTCTATTAATGTAGAAAAGGCAAGTTAACTTGTAACGCAGTAAAAGGTAGAATAGTAGAAAATCCTAAATAGGATCAATAAAAATTTTATCTTAATGCTAAATTTGTTTATTTTGTTTAAAAAGTTATTTTGACAGAAAACCCAAAACCAGTATTTTGGGTTTTCTATTAAGAACTTTAGTCTTCATCTGTACCTAACTCAATTTTAACATCAGAAGAAAACCTCTTGTAATTTGTATAGCGTACTTCCATACGTGTATGGATCGAATTACCAGGAAATTCTAGTACATCATCAGAAAAAGTATAGGTAGGAAACCAATATTTTCCATCAATATTTTCTCGATAGGTCTCAAACTTTGGAAAACGTTCTTCGCCCTCTGGCAATCCCTTACCAGCAACTTTTACAATTTGCAGGTCTTGATCATCTACCCAAATTCGGCCTAAAAGAACTCTTTCTCCACCACGTTTATATTTTGGTATTGACTTTGGCTTAACATCAAATACATAAGTATCAACTTCATCTATTTTCTCTTTACCAACATAGTTGATTGAATATTTAGGCAAGTCTTTTGAGGTAAGACAGAATGTTTGAATTTCTTCTAAATCTTTTAGATCTGTAGGAGTAATAACTAAATCTCTTAAAGTTGATTGTGGAAAGCGGACAATTCTTTCTGTACGTTTGCTGCTGTCATCAAAAACAATATCTGATATTCGGAAAAATTCGCCTGTTGGACGGTTGCTAGGCCCGATGGTTTGAATCCTTACTTCTTGACGAAAAGTATAAGAATTGCGGTTTTCCTTAAATTCACTTTCCTTTGCTGCAAATTCTTTGATTATCTTATCAATATCTGGTGGTTGTTCTGCTGTACGTATTTGAGCATTAGTAATTATCGATAAGCTTACTAATATTAATAAGCTACAAATTATCATTACACGATACCAAGATTTTTGCATAATGGTATTTACTCCATAAAAATTTACTAAATTAATTAATTGGTTATTAGAAAATTGATTCTAGCATTCACCTGTTAGTTTTAATAGATGCTTATAGCTTTTATCTAAGATGCTTAAGAGCTTTTTCCTTGACGCTAACAAGACTTAGGCTTACTATTGAAGAAATTTGTAATTCAATAACAAGCTTACATAATTTATGATAGGAGGAACCATGTCCAACAAAAGCAACTATCAAGAAGGGGAAATCATTATTGAGGAAAAAAACCCTGATACAGCATCTCCCCCAGCAGAGACCCCTAGCAAAACACCTAATGAAAGTCGAAATAGCGGTTTAGAAGGTATTACTTCACAATTTCGTGAGCTAGCACAGAAAATTCCAGAGTCCATTGGAAAAGCAATTGAAACTGCACTCTCAGCCCGTGAACATGTTGTCATGGTAAGAGTTAACGACGAATCTTTGACTAAGCTAGATCATCTAGTAGAAGCTGGCATTTTTAAGAGTCGATCTGAATCAGCCGCTTTTTTAATTAGCGAAGGTATTAAAGCTCAATCAAGTTTATTTGACCGTATCTCCCAAAAAATAGAGGAAATCAACCGCTTACGATCAGAATTAAAAAATATTGTTGGACAAGAAGTAAACCGATCTGAATAAACCTACTTTGTTAGTTTTGCTAGTCTTAGCCACAGACATAATTAATATATCTGTGGCTATTTTCATTAAGTTATGTCTGAGTTTAAGGTTAAAACAGAGTTACTTGCTGAAAGGTGCGAAATATGTCACCAATCAGACCTATTTTCTCCAGAAACAGGAATTTGCTCACGTTGCCAAAATTTAGCAACTAAGATTGAAAAACAACCCATAAAACAATTGGTCAAAAATCCCATTGACCGAAAAATAGAGCGTTATACAGCAGTTTCTACTGCTATTATTGGTACAAGTTTAATAGCCATTTCTACCTTAAATTATTTATTAGTTCTTTTTTTAGCTTTTACTTTAAGTTGGGTATTAGCAAATTTATTTGTTTATTTAACTACTTCGCTTAAAGAAGTTTACCCTAACTCATTATTATCAAATATAAAATTTTCACCTGCTACAATAGGCGACTTTCCAAACCTAGATGATAGCAAATTACAACAACACACATTTGAATTAAAAGCTTTAGGATTTACCCGTGTAGGTGACTATAAGCTAGATAAAGAAAATCAATCTTATTTTGTTAGAATTTTTATCCATCCAAAACACCATACTTTAGCAGAAATTCATCTATTGCCTAAATCAAATCAAAATAGCCAAGCAACGTCCTTAATTATTACAAGTTTTTTTGAAAAAGAATGGCTATTTTACTCAATAAATTCATCTTTTTTAATTAATTATTTCTTTCAACTACCTAAAAACTTATTTTTAAGGGATTCTTCTAGCTCACTTAAAGAAATGTTAGAAACGCATCTTAGCCATCGAGAAAGTTTAATGGCTTCAGCTAAGCTAGAACTAATCTTAAATCCTTCAATAAATTACTGTTTTGACATTTTTTATAAAATGCACGAGCAGCAAAAAGAGTTATATGCAAATAAAAAGCTATTTACACTTTTTTTTTCTCAATTGATATTTCGTCTCTCTGCCAGCGAAAATAATCTTGACAGCCTTATAGCTAAAGTTAAAAACAATGCTAAATAGTTTCAACTAGGTAATCTCTCTAGTAGCATAAAATAGGTTGAAGCCATTTGACCCGAAAGCTTAATTAAGACTAATCTATATATTTATTTTTCCTTGCTTTTATAGTTAATAAATACAAGTGTATAGAACAATTAGGAGGATTTAATTGTGACAGAAAGAATTTATAATTTTAGTGCCGGGCCAGGCGTGTTGCCTTTAACAGTTTTAGAAGAAGCACAACGTCATCTAACTTCTTTGCCTGGTGTAGGAATGTCAATCCTAGAAATAAGCCACCGTTCCAAGGCTTTTGATAAGGTTATTTTAGGAGTAGAAGCAAAACTAAGACAACTACTTAATATTTCTGATGATTTTCATGTACTATTTTTACAAGGTGGAGCTAGCCTACAATTTTCTATGATTCCTATGAATCTACTAGCTAAAGGTGCAAAAGCCGACTATGTTAACACTGGTGCATGGTCAAAAGCTGCAATTAAAGAAGCAAAAAAAGTTGGTCAAATTAATGTTGCAGCATCTACAGAAAGCGAAAATTTTGCTCGTATCCCTAAACAAGAAGAACTAAAGCTTGACCCGGAAGCAACTTATGTTCATATCACTTCTAACAATACTATTTTTGGTACAGAATGGCATTATGACCCAGAAGTAGGTAATGTTCCGCTAGTTTGTGATGTTTCATCAGATATTTTGAGCCGTCCAATAGATATGTCCCGCTATTCATTAATTTATGCTGGTGCGCAAAAAAATATGGGGCCTGCTGGCGTTACTTTAGTAGTTATTCATAAAAACTTAGTTAAGGATCCGGCTGCTGATATGCCTACAATGCTTGCTTATAAAACCCATACAGAAACTAAATCGCTCTATAACACTCCTCCAGTTTTTTCAATTTATATTGTAGATTTAGTTTGCCAATGGTTGCTTGATTTAGGTGGACTAGAAGCAATGCAAAAACTTAATCAAGAAAAAGCTAAACTACTTTATGACATGATAGATTCAACCGAATTTTATCGAGGTCATGCACATACTGATAGTCGTTCACTTATGAATGTTACATTCCGATTACCTAATGAAGAATTAGAAAATTTATTTGTTAAACAATCTACTGCCGCAGGCTTAGACGGCCTTAAAGGGCATCGTTCAGTAGGTGGATTAAGAGCTTCTATTTACAACGCATTTCCTAAAGCAGGTGTAGAGACATTAGTAGAATTTATGAAGGAATTTGAACGTAAAAATGGGTAATCGTTCTAAATTTCTACTTGTTTTTGTTTAGGATTAAAAAATAACAGCAACACAAATGCTAGCAGTGCGGCTATTGCTCCAAAGTAAAATGTCGCACTGCTACCATAATATTTCCAAAGCACTCCACCTAAATAGCTAGCAGGAATGCGAGTTAGCCCAACACTAGCAGCAAAAAGCCCTATAGCAGTTGCTCTTACTTGAGGAGTAGTTAAATCTACTGCCATTGCTTTGCCTACACCATCAGTTAAAGCAGGATAAACACCATAAAAAGCAAATAATATCCAAACCCAAAAAGAAGTTTGTGCAAAAGCAAAACCTAGATAAGAAAGAGCAAAAATCAAAAACCCTATTAATAAAATGCTCTTACGTCCTAATCTATCAGAAAAAACCCCTGCTGGATAAGAGCCAAAACAATAAATCGCGTTATAAAGCATATAACAACCAACAGAAGTAATTACTCCCATTCCAACTTCACTAGCTTTTAGAATTAAAAAAGCATTTGTTGAATTACCTAAGTTAAAAACTGTATTTATTACTAAAAATAACCAAAATTCACGGCTTAAGCCTTGAAAAGAAAAGATTTTTTTGCTGCTTTCTTGCGTTTCTTTCTCTTCTACTAAAAATAAACAGAAAAAAGCTAGCAATGAAGGAATAACAGTTAAAAGAAAAACTGTTTGTAGGGAAAATCCAAATTGATAGAAAAGTGCTATTGCAACAGCAGGCCCGATTACCGCGCCAGCACTATCCATCATTCTTTCAAATCCAAAAACTTGTCCTCGATTTTCTACTGTAGCAACATTAGCTAACATAGTGTCTTTTGGTGCTGAACGGATGCCTTTCCCAAACCTATCCATAAAACGACCTGTTAGCACCATTGGAATACCTGTAGCAAGTGCAATTACTGGTTTTGCTAGCGTAGTCATCCCATAGCCTAAAATTGCAATAGTTTTACGTTTTTGAAACCAATCTGAAATCCAACCAGAAAAGGCTGTGACAATGCTAGCTGTAGCCTCAGCAACACCTTCTATTAGACCTAAGTAAATAGGAGAGTATCCGGGTAAAGTGCTGATAAATAAAGGTAGTAGTGGGTAAGCCATTTCTGTACTTAAATCAGAAAATAAGCTTACTATTCCAATAATAATTGCTGTAGTTGGTAATTTTTTCTTGTCTAACAAGATGTTAAAAACAACTTTCTTTTAGCTTTTTATTGATTTCCCATTTGCCAAGTTTTAATGCTTTCTAAAGGATATAGCAACATAATGATGTTTAGTGTTAGATTATCCCTAATCCAAAGTAGCAAAATAATTTCTGTTATAACAAAAACAATTAAAGACTTTTTAAATCCTAAATATCTAGCAAGGCTAAAACCTGTTGCACACATTAAAATATCACTTAGCGAGTTTATAATTGTATCGCCTTGATAACCAAGTGCTAAGGTATTTTCCCGATAGCGATTTATTATAAAGTTAGAATTTTCAACTATTTCCCAAATAGATTCTGTTAGTACTACTAATGTCAATTTCCAACTATAAGAAAATTTTTTCTTAGGTAATAAAAGTAGCCAACCAAATAAAAAGCCATGTAATAAATGCGTAAAACTATACGGATCAAATAGATGTTGAGAATTATTTGAACTCCAAATATCCCCTACCCAAAGAAAAACTGTCCCACAAGTACAAATTAATGAACGACCTTGGAAATATAGTATTACTGAAGTAGTTAATACTATAAAAATAATAAGAATTATTGGAAGTTTTTTACTATTCACTGTCACAAACTAAAATTAGTCCTCAAAAAATTTTCTAAAATATTCTCGTTGTGAAAGGACATCAAAAGCATAGCGACTGCCTATCATATCGGGTAAATTGCTTTTCATTGCCCATTCTATAGTTTCTATTCCAACAGAATAAGCGGCTAAAGCTAGTTTTGGATCACCTCTAAAATGATCTAAACACTTCTTAACAATAGAAGTGCCAAAGTCTATATTGGTTGCAGGGTCTAAACCTTGCTGATTACTACGTAACCAATCATTGTAACGGCGGTCATCTATTTGCATTAGCCCACATCCATGACCGTTTTTACCAATAATATTATTACCGCCACTTTCCTGCCAAATAATTGCAGCAATTAAAGATGCTTCTACTGCATATTTTTCTGCCGCTAGATAAATAAATTCAGCCCATTTATCAAAGGGAGCAGGCATAGCAGGACGACGTTTTTGATCCGGTTTCTTTTCCTGCTCTTCTTCGTGTTGGTTTATAGGAGTTTGATTAGTACCAAAACCTGGCGGTGTTAAAGGGTTATCTAGCGATTTTTGATTGCCCATCATTTGAAAACGGAGTTTAGAAAAATTATCAAAACCAACACCTGCCGTAAAACTATCTTTAATTTGGCTATTATTTTCTTCTAAAGGCTTTTTGGATTGGGCAAATTTAATTACCATACCAGGGTAGTTTTTATTTATATCCGCAATTTCTGGGTTAGCTTTTTTTAATTCTTCAGTTGAAACACCATGTTTTTTAGCAATTTCCGCTAAAGTGTCTCCTAATTTCATTGTATAACTATCTGGCAAATTATTGTTTTTATTAGCTTCATCAGCTTTATTAGCAGTAAACTGAGGTATTTTTACCAGGAAATTTGGAGGTAATGTTGGTGTATTTGCTAGCGAAGGATTAGCTCTTAATAAAACATTTTCGCTAACTTGATATTGTGTAGCAATATTTTCTTTTGTATCGCCTCGTTTAACATTATGTTCAATAAATCCTGTAACATTTGGGTCTAAAGGAATCTCTAATTCTTGACCTGCTACTAATTCACCTACTGAACCATCCTTAAAATTTGCAGCAATAAGCTCATTAATTTCTACACCAAATTGCGCTGCAATACTTTCTAGGGTATCTCCTGGCTGAACAATATAACCATTTGGGTTAGTTTGTGTGTCGGAACCAGTAGATGGGACTTGAGGGATATAGATTTCCATAATTAAAAATCCTACAAGAAAATAGCTTAGTTAATGCAAATTAAGTTGAAGATTATTACTAAATAATAATAAACCAGCCAAAAGAAAAAAACTCATGAAATTTACTTTTTCATGAGTTTTTCTTAAAGCTAATAGAAATTATTTTTAGTAAAAACTAATTTTTTTCTCTAGGTAGACGTACATCTCTAGCTAAACCAAGTTTTTCTAAGATAAAAATACAATACCAACCAACATCTATTTGTGTCCAATGACGGCTAAATTTTGCTACATTAGCAGCGTTATGATGATTATGATGCCAATTTTCTCCCCAAGCACCTAGCTGAAAAGGCCCTAACCAACCAATATTACGGCTAGAATCTTCTCCCATAACAGAGCCTGGTGAAAGATGAAGTACGCTATTAACTACCATTTGAAAATGTAAGGAATATAGCATACGAATTGCACCTAGCCAAAAAAATGCTTGCCATCCCCAAATAATCCCCCAAACCATAGCAAACAATATGATATAAGGCAGGGCTTTATCCCAGAAATGATATTGTGTTTTATCCATATCTGGTGCCCATTTTTTAAGCTCTGATCCGGGCCATTGATAGACCCATCGAAGATGCGCCCACCAAAAACCACCATGTCTAGGGCTAGAAGTGTCTTCCTCTGTATCAGCTTTTGCATGGTGTTCGCGGTGATTAGCAACCCAAGTTAGCGGTGAACCATTACCATTTAGAACTGTAAAAAATATTAAAATATGCTCTACAACTTTATTAAGTTTTAATGCTCTATGTGACAAAGCACGGTGATAACAAACCGTTGTTCCTAAACCACCTAAAACGGTTAATATAAAAGTTCCTAACATTACTTTACCACTTGGTAAAGCATAATCTATTACTCCAGTAAGTCCAAGAACCTGTAAGGTAATACCTACTATAGCTAAAATATGTACAACAACCATATAAACAAAAGTTAAATAATTTTTCTTGCTAGGTTTCCACCAAGGACGTTCCCAAGGACGCTCCTGCACGAGACTTGATTGTGCGCTCATGTATTTTTTCTACTCCAAAACGAAATAAAATATACCTGCTTTAAAAGCTGGTAAAATAAAGAGTTTATACTTCAATAGTAGCTTCCAGCACTACTTATTATATTAAGTAAAACAACATATTTTACGTTAAAAAAGTTGTTTTTTAGAAAGTTAAATAGTTGTAAATGTAGACAGTTGTTTATTAGCTGCTTTTTAACTGGGTGTGTATTTTGGCAGTAAGTAAAAAATTGAAAGATATAGCAATAAACATCAATGTAATACAGTCAAATCACTAAAACTTTCTGGCAACAATCTCAAAACAGTTCTTAACTACTTAAAACTTGCTATTTTGCTTAATATCAATTAACAGAATATTTACACAAATAATGCGACTATACTAACAAAGCTATTATTTAGATACAAAACTAGATTTCCGAAAAAAATCAATCTAAATATATACTCTTAAATAAGTCTAATATTATCTACGCATAGTTCTAGAAATAAAATGCTTAAACAACGCTTGAGAGAGAGAATCTTTTTCCCAACCTGCTTCAGGGTGCCATTGAACACCTAAAATAAATTGGTCTACTCTAGTATTAATCACAGCCTCTACAAGTCCATCTGCTGACCATGCAATAGGTTCAAGATCTCTTCCTAATGTATCTACACCTTGATGATGATGGCTATTAACTCTAGCTGTGTTGCCACCAGCTAAAATAGCCAATAAACTTTCTTCTTTTATTTTTATGCTATGAGAAACACGGGTATAACTGCCTTCCTGCTGATGTTTTAAGACTTCATCAATTTGAGACTCTAAATCTTGAAAAAGCGTGCCACCTCTATAAACATTAAGTATTTGCATACCATAACAAATTGCTAGTATTGGTAGTTTGCGGCTTTCACAAGCTTGTAGAAGTAAAAGATCTGTTTCATCTCTTTCATCAGATACTGTACCTAATTTTATATGGGGCCCTTGTCCATATCTTAATGGATCAACATCACTGTTATTTCCTGATAAGACTACTCCATCCAAATTATTAGCAACTGTTTCTATATAATCAACTTCTGGAATCAATGGTAAATAAACAGGGATGCCACCAGCATTATAGATAGCTTCACTATAATAACGTCTTAAGTAAAATGAATCATCATTATAGTTTATACGTGTAGGAATACCAATTAAAGGTTTTTGCGTTTGATTTAACATATTTTTCCTATAAAATTTAAGCTTTATTGTTAAAGGATAATTTTTATCTATTTAGCTGTCAAAAGAAACTTTACATTTTAGCTTGCCTTAACTTGTTTTAGCTTGTTATTAAGTTATTGCTTAACACAAGTTGAATATCTTTAGTTTCAATAGCTCCTTCACGAATAATTTTTGGAGGACTACAACTTAGATCAATTAGCGTAGATGCTTTACCACCGGGACTTGGGCCAGCATCTAAAATATAATCTATTGTGTCACCTAGCTGGGAGAAAACTTCTTGAGCCGTTTCTGCATTAGCCTGCCCTGATAAATTAGCACTTGTAGCCGTAATAATTCCACCTGATGCTTGAGTAAATTTCTGGGCAATATCATATTTGGGGTAACGAATTCCTATAGTTTGATTTTCAGACACTAAATTTTTTGGTAAAGTGCTAAGAGCAGGAAATACAATAGTTAGGGGCCCGGGCCAGAAGCTTTTAGCTAATAATTCAAATTGCTGCATGGCTTCTTTAGACATTTTCTCCCAATCAACACATCTATCTAACATTACTATTGAAGAAACCAATAATAATATTGCCTTATTGCCAGAGCGTTTTTTGATCTGGTAAAGTTTTTCCACCGAGTTAGCATTGAATGGATCACAAGCTAAACCATAAAATGTATCTGTTGGGAAGGCTACTATAGCCCCGGTTTTAATTATTTTTGCAGCTTGCTCAATTTGTAAACCTAACGAAATGTTATTCATATAATATGTTAATAGATAAAATTACTAGTCGTCAAAATCCTTTAATTAAGAAATTTCGTGATGTTCGTCAAGGTCATGAAAGACATTTGCTTCTCATAGAAGGTATACGCTTAATGGAAGAAGCTATAAGTTCTGAGCTACATTTTGAAGTAATTGCCTACACAGATCAATTACATAAAACAGAACGAGGAAGAAAGCTTTATAGCCAACTCTTAAATCTTTCCTGCCGAGGTGCATTAGTAACAGAGTCCATAATGACAGCAATGTCTGATGTTGTTTCTCCACAGGGGGTAGCGGCTATAGTACAAATACCTTATTCTAGTTTAGATGATGCAATTAGTAAGCCTTTACCATTAGTAGTTGTAGCACAACAATTACAAGATCCTGGCAATATTGGAACTATCATACGTACAGCAGAAGCTGTAGGAGTAGATAGTTTAATTACTACGGTTGGCACAGTTAATCCATTTAGCTTAAAAGCTTTAAGATCCTCGATGGGATCAGCCTTTCGCTTACCTTTAATCTTAAATCTACGTAGCCAACAAATAGTTGAGTTTTGCAATACTCATAATTTACAAATTGTTGTTGCTAGTAATAAAGCTAGCAAAGACTATAGTGAACTTAATTGGACAGTACCAACAGCATTAGTAGTTGGCTCTGAAGCCAATGGAGTAGATCCTATAGTAGTTAAAGCAGCTAAAGAGAGCATATTAATTCCAATGACAAAACCAGTGGAATCGCTAAATGTCTCATCTGCTACAGCTATACTGCTTTATGAAGCATTAAAACAAAGAGCAGGTAAAAGCAGTTAGTTTTATTGAAAAAAGATTTTTTGATAAACATAAATAAAACAGGCTGCATTGACAGTATAAAGTGTTGCGTGTAATACTAATTTTGCTATTTTCTTAGATAGTTAATTTAAGTTTTTTGGTTCTACTATGTAAAATCAACATCTTATAACTATCTAAAACGAAGGAACTTTAGAAACCTTCATTGTTTCGATCACTACCCAAATGTGCCAGCTAACAGTTTCTTAGCTTCCCCCGAGCTTCGGTCTATTTGCTGGCACCCGTTTTTGGTTATACTGTTGTTAGCTTAGTGGCTTTTGGCAAACTTAAAATCAAACTAAACAATTAAACCTAATACATGCGCTTAAATATATCTAGAAATTTCAAAGAAACCCTAAACAAAGCAAATTTAATCGTTAAAGTATTTTTTCAAAAATGCTAGAATAGGTATTTTGTAGCCTAAATAATATCAAACATCAGTTATAATAAACTGGCTTTTTCTTGTAAAAGATAGATTTAATAAAGCACTAAAGTAGTTAAACAGTTATAATTAAATGATTAATTAGAAAGTATCCTAAGCAGGAGCAACCAAGTTATGTATTGTCCCTTCTGTGGAACAGACAACGCAATAGATCAAAAGTATTGCCGCAATTGTGGTGCGGCACTGCCTACAACAACTACTAAACCACCAACAAAAGCACACGTGCCTGTAAGCAGTAACCCACGCCCATCCGCGCCCTTTGTGCCTCCTGCTCCACCTAGTCTTCCTAAACGTAGCAAGCCTTTAGAACCAGCACAGCCTATTTCCAATTTAGAAGACCCTGAAGATCCAGGTGCTACAAACTTAGCTTATAAATTGCCTGGGTTTGCTAGTAATACTAACCAAGGAAATACTAATGATATAGTAGATAATTTTTATGAAACCCAAGCTATGGGTAATGTACTATCATCATCTTCTAATGCTGCAAAATCAACTCCTAGTAGTTTAAGAACCGTGGAAATGAATTCTCTTTCTGCTCCAGAGGATGCTAAAAGCACACAAGTAGCAATGCCTGTCGTTAGAGCAAGTGATATTAATAAAGTTTCCGCTCAAAAATCAGAAGAATATTTTCCTACAGTTTTATCAAATCCTAAACCACCAGAATCACCAGAAGAACAGTTAAAGTTATTAAAAGAGTTAATGGAAGCAGGCGGAGAAACATGGAAAGTACCACCTCCTGCACCTCCTCCTCCAACAGTATCTGAACAGACATTAAGTATGGCGGCTTTACCTAAGCCCCCTGAACCAAAAATTGATAAAAAACCTTCTATAATTCCTATAGATGTTAAAGCTAGTCAAACAGGTGCTAAGGCTAAACAAGATATACCATTTGATCAAACTATTACTTCTGCACCTAGCCTTTCTTTGGATAAAAAAGATTCTTTGCCAATAGAACATTCTCCTTTAGGAGCAATACCACAAACATTAACAATGAAGGCTGCTACTAAAGGCAGTAACCCTTCAACACAAGATTTTTCTTACCCTAATCTAGAAACAACAGATCGTTCTGGTGAAGTTCCACCTGAAACAATGCAAATGCAAAAACCCCCATCTGACCCAAAAGATGTTGCAAAAGCATTAAATTCTTGGCCGTCTGATTCGACCAACCCTTGGGGATCGCCTGTTGTACCGCCAATGCCTGGTGCTACTCCTGATTCAAAAACTGATGCTTTACCTTTCAAAGCTTCACCTCCTGCTTCACAAGGAGAAAAAGGAAAATCCAAAAAGGATGCTTTTAAGACAATTTCTGTTGGGCCGCGTCGTCCTAAACAAAATGATGTTCCAACTAATTCACTCTCTTCAGTTGCTAACAATTCAGCATCTTTACTAGATGAGATGGATCCACTTAAAACAGCTATATCTCCATACCAAAATCTAGTGGCGCAAGAACAACCTTTATCACCTACAGCACCTATTTCTTTATCTAATGTTCCTTCTACAAATGCTCCTTCTACAAATGTAACAGACCCTATAATGCCACTTCCAACACAACCAACATTCCCTGCACCTATACAATCAATACCCCAACTACCTGTTCAACCTATTGCACCGCCTGTAGTACCACCTATTCAGCCTATTCAACCTATTCAAGAACAACTTCCAACAACTAAACCTAAACGATCATTTAAGATACCACTACTAATAATTATAATTTTAGCGTTATTAATAGCGATAGTTTTTATTAGTTGGAAATTAATTCAAAATATAACTAGCAATACAACAAAAGTAATTAATACTCCTGTTGCCATTAGCCCAAGTCCAACACCAGTTCAAACACCTGAGCCAACTAAAACCCCTGAACCTACTGTAGAAATACCTAAAAACATGGTATTAATTCCTGAAGGTGAATATAAAGTTGGTATTGATAAAGCTGGCCCTGATGGAGATACTTTTTCTAGTCCTTCTCGGTCTGTAAAATTATCCGCATTTTATATAGACATTTATGAAGTAACAAATGAAGAATATATAAAGTTTATTCAAGCTACTAACTATCCTGCACCAAAAGACTGGCAAAATGGACAATATACAGGTAAAGCAGATGATCCTGTAACAAATGTAAGTTGGCAAGATGCTGAAAGCTATGCTAAATGGGCAGGTAAACGCTTACCTTCTGAAGAAGAATGGGAAGTAGCAGCATCTGGTCAAGAGCATTTTCTTTATCCTTGGGGAGAAAAGGCTGATACAACCCGAGCTAATTCTAAAGAATTTGGGGCTAAAAGTGTTCGCACAGTTGGTTCTGTAAAAACTAGTAAAAGTTCTTTTGGTGCGTTTGATACGAGGCGAAATGTTTGGGAATGGACATCTTCAACGCCTAAAGCTTATCCTAGTTCTAAGAGTGAGCCTATTAAAGATGCAGAAAATAAGAGAGTTTTTAGAGGTGGTTCATTCCAAGAAAGTATTGAATATTGCACAACTACTTTTCGTGGATTTGATTCAATAGAAAAAGCTTATCCAACACTTGGTTTTCGTTGTGCTAAAGATGTTCAAAAATAAATTGTAATTGGAAATCTTTTAACCAAACCTTGTTAAAAATCATAGATTTGGCCTGGATTAGCTACCAGTATTTTTTCTGACTCTAACATTTTTAACTGCATTACTACTTCTTCAAAATGCGATGGTTTTATATGATAAGCAAAACAGGGAATAGATTTAGATAGCTTTTTATATTCTGCAAGTAGTAAATTTGGGGATAAATGCCCATACTTTAAGGCAAGATCACTTAATCTATCAGGATAGGAACATTCAATAAAAGCTGCTTTTAATTCTAAAATCTCCTTAGATTTATTCCAAAGATCTTCTGTGCTAGTTGTATCTCCAGAAATAACCACAGCACTATTAAAATCTTTAATGATCAATCCAACTGTTGGAACGGTATGATTCACCGGCATAGCTATTATTTCAAGATCATCAATTTTTACTATTTGACCAGGAGTTATTTCCTGAAATTGTAAACTTACATTAAAACTATTCTTAAAACTACTAAAATCAGGCCAAATAATATTATTAAAAATGTGGTTTCTTAGTGCTTGAACAGTTTCTTCAATTGCATAAACCCAGATCACTTGTTCTATTTCTGTAAAAACATTGTCTAGCATTAAAGGTAGTCCTGCTAGATGATCTAAATGGGAATGCGTAATAAAAATATGGCGAATTGCTAATTGTTCTTGCCGACTAAGTGCTAGAGGTAAAGCCCCAGCATCAACTGCCAAATTATTGTTTATTAAAAAAGAGGTTAGGTACTGCTCTTTTGGGTTAGTACCTCCACCTGCTAGCAATTGTATCTTCATAAATACTCTTACTTCGGCTAATTTACGAACTTAATAATTATAGTTTAGGCTCAAAACTGCCCTTTATAGTATTCTATTTAGCTTTTGGATGCAATCTTATGGACAAATGAAAAACAGGAAATTTTCCTAGACATTCTATTATTTAGTATTAGTTTTCCTAGTCTTGTTAGTAGATTACTTGACTATAATTATAAGCTTTGCTTAACTTTAGTCACCTTTAGCTACTTTGGAGAATATAAATTTTTTATGAATCAAAATATCACGCCATTAAATGCAATGAAAGAATTTTTACAAGAAACTGTTAAAGCAAACTATTACCTTTCTTTTGATGATCTTTATCCAGAAACAATCATAAGAGAAATTCAAACACAGTTAGCAGAAAACCACTTTCAATGGATTGATAATACAATCTATGTCCCTAATTTGCTTATAATTCTAGCACCTGCCTCTAACCCAGATAAAATAGAAGAATTAGAAGTTATTTTTAATTCTGTTGTATTTATTAAGTATCTTTATGAGTATATGACAGAAATGGGATATAAGCTTTTTGATTTTGTCAAAATTGATATAGAAACTTTAGAGACAATTAAAGAAACTAACTTAAAATTTTACTGGCCCTCCCCAGAAGAAGTTAGAGAAGACTTTACAGTTTTATTAAATAAGCCTGAAGGAAAAATTCTCCAAGTCTTTGCACCTCAAGCCGAAATACCTTCTTTAGCTCGGCTTTCTGCATTAAATGGTGATCCTTATCGAAGTGATTACTTAATAACTAAACAAACAACTTACCTTGGCAGACTTAGAAATGTTACTGATCGTGAAACCAGCCATATGATAAGGCGAAACGATTTTATTTTTGCTCGTCATCCTGACCCAGAATCGGTAAACAGTTCTGTTTCCCGTCTTCATGCAAAAATTGTTTATGAAGAAGGAAATTTTATCCTCTATGACACAGGTAGTGCTAATGGTACTTCTATAACTCGTCAAGAGGAAATCATTGAACTACCTAGAGCAGAAATAACAGGTCAAAATTTATTAGACAATGATCTAATTTTACTTGGCTCAGCACAGATTAAATTTACTCTAGTTTCAAATGAAGAAGCTGCTAACCTAGTAACTATGCCTCAAGAAAGATCCTCTTTTGAAGAGTCTGAATACTTAGAAGAAAATACAAAATCTGTTGATGATACTTTTAATATGTCTCGTAAGGAGATAAAAGCAGCATTAAAAGATATGCAGGATAAAAAATAATTAATTGGCTTTGCTTATCAATAACAAAACAATATTGCTAATAAGTGGAAGTTTCTTTAATTTTTTCAAAATCAATAACTATATCTACACTTCTTATATGGCTATTGTAATAACAAATATCAGTGCCTATTAGCTTAAACACAAGCCAATTATAGGTACTAATTCTAACTAAAAAACATTTCATTTAGGGTTAACTCAAAATAAGCTAACCCTACTCTTTATTAGCTATTAGCATCTTGATATTCTTCATACCAAGCCATTTGTATAGCTTCTAGTTTTTTTTCATTAGAGTTTTTTGCATCATCATCAAATCCAGACAGTTCCATCACCCATTTATGTAAATCCGTAAATCTAACGGTCAAAGGGTCAACATCTGGGTATTTTTCTTGTAAGGCAATACCAATATCTTCAATATCTGTCCACTTCATCAGTGTTCCTCCCTAGCAAAATTACGGTTCCATTCTGGAATTTCAACAATTATTTCCCCTTCTTGGATAATTTTTGCTTGGCAACTTAAACGAGAGGCTAAGGTTAATCCAGCAGCCTCATCTAGTTGGTCAGCTTCGTTATCTTCCATTTCTGTTAATAGCTGCATCCCTGATTTAACAATCACATGGCAGGTAGAACAAGCACAAAACCCACCACAAGCATGATCTAAGGAAATACCATTATCTAAAGCTATTTCTAAAACCGATTGTCCCACTTCAGCAGGAAAAGAAAGGTTTTCTGGTAAAAAAGTTACTTTAGCTTTTTCTTCTGTCATCAACTCATCCTTTGAAATTAAGCCATTTTATACTTCAGACACTTTTTTATGTTTTAATGCTACTTGAACAGCATTATCCATCATTAGTTCAGCTAGCTTATGAGTTACTTCATTAAAAGTTTTTAGACTTGTACGTACAGCGCGATGATCATCTGAAGACATTGCAGCTTTTAGCTCTGCTAAAGCTTTAGCGATTTCTTCTTGCTCTAAAGCACTTAAAGCTTTAGCAGACTCGCTTGCTAAAGCTTTTTCAGACGCTTTTAGCACTGATTCAGCTTCATTATAAGCTTCAACAAATAAGCGTTTTTTAACATCTGTTTCTGCAAACTCAATAGAGTCCATCAACATTTGTTCAACTTGTTCATCATTAAGACCATAGGAAGGTTTAACATCTATGGAATTTTCTTTTCCTGTACGTACATCACGAGCAGAAACATTTAATATTCCATTAGCATCAATTAGAAATTTAACCTCAACTCTAGCTAGTCCAGCAGGCATTGGAGGAACTTTTAAGCTAAAACGTCCAAGTGAGCGACAATCTTGGACAAATTCCCTTTCACCTTGCAAAACATGAATATCTACCCCGGTTTGCCCATCAACATAGGTTGTAAACATCTCGCTAGCACTTGCTGGAATAGTAGAATTACGATGAATTATTTTAGTCATCACTCCGCCAATAGTCTCAATTCCCAGTGAAAGCGGTGTAACATCCAGCAAAAGCATATCTTTACGACTACCCGTCATAATATCAGCTTGAATTGCTGCACCAAGTGCTACAACTTCATCAGGATTAAGATCTATATGAGGTTCACGCTTAAAGAGTTCTTTAACACGACTACGCACCAAAGGAACTCTAGTAGAGCCTCCTACTAAAACAACCTCATCAATATCACTTGTTTTTAAGTTAGCGTCTTTAAGAGCTTTTTTACAGGGTGAAATTGAACGATCAACTAGATCTTCAATTAACGCTTCAAACTCTGCTCGGCTAAATTCGCGGTTGTAACAACCATACTCGCCTAAATCAATTTCAATAGAAGCTTTTTCTTGGTCAGACAGTCTATGCTTAACCTCAATAGCAAAACGTCGGATAGTTTGCAACACTTCAGCATTACCTTGTAGGGTAAGACCAAATTGCTCTTTGATCTCATTCATAAATAAGCTAATTAATCGTTGGTCAAAGTCATCTCCACCTAAATGAGTATCGCCATTTGTAGCTAAAACTTCAAAAATCCCTCCTTTTAGTTTTAGGATAGAAATATCAAAGGTTCCGCCTCCAAGGTCATAAACAGCAATAGTTCCTGAATCTTTTTTATCTAAACCATAGGCTAAACTAGCTGCTGTAGGTTCATTAACTATTCTTAAGACTTCTAGACCAGCAATTTTACCAGCATCTTTTGTTGCTTGGCGTTGTGCATCATTAAAATAAGCTGGTACAGTGACAACAGCTTTTTTAACTTCTTCGCCAAAAAAATCTTCTGCCTGTTTTTTTAATTCTCGTAGGACTAGAGCAGAAATTTCTGGTGGGGTAAACTCTTTGTCTGCTAAGCGAAATCGGATGACTTGCTCGCTACCTTCTGCTACTTGAAAATGCACCATTGATAAATCTTCTGTAACATCAGCAATACCTTTACCCATAAATCTTTTTACTGAATAAATAGTATTCATTGGGTCAGGAATTAATTGAGCGCGAGCCGCTTCACCAACTAGCAAGCCTTTATCCTTACTATAATGTACTACAGAAGGAATTAATCTTCTTTCTTCTTTATTTGCAATCACTTGCGGTTTACCATTACTGTCAACATAAGCAACTAAACTATTAGTTGTTCCAAGGTCAATACCAACAACTTTTGGCATAAAAAACTTAAACACCTCATTATTTTATTATTTAATCATTAAATTCTTCATCTATATCATTAATTAAATTATTTATATACTTCATTTGCGCTAACAAATCACTAGCCTTAGCTAATATTTGTTGTTTTTCCACAATAGAAACTTCATCAGATAAATTATCCCATTTTTGAAAAACTTGTTTTAACTGGTTATTTAAGACTTCTTCTCGCTCGTTTAGCATTTCTTCTGTAGCTAAAACTTGATTTTTTAGAAGTGAAGTTTGATTCTTATCTCTAGCCTTTTTTGCATTACGTAGATCTTCTATTTGTTCATTTAATTCAAATATTTCTTCTAAAAGATCTGGTGGAGTTTGCGCTTTTTTAGGTTGAAAGCCTTGTAGAGTCAATAAATAGTTGGCTCGTTTAATAGGATCTTTAAGTATGCGGTAAGCATCATTAAGCATAGAAGTTCGATCCAGACTATAACGTCGCTCAACTTCACTAGCTTGTGAAAAAAAATCTGGGTGAAACCTACGGTTTAATTCATAAAACTTAGCTTCAAGATTATTTGTATCAAGATGATATTTTATAGGTAACTTAAAGAAAGAAAAGTAGTTAGTTGATAAATCTACCATCTGTATACGATCACAAGATAAACAAAAATGCTCATCTGTTGTTGTAGTACAATACCAGCATTTTTTTTCTAATAACCTTGCTTCTTGCAAAATAAAATACCTCTAAATTAACCAGAATAAAGTGTTAGTTGAAAAGATAAAACCCAGCACAAGTGTACTGGGCTGAAAGTAGAAACGACACTTAATTTTAAAGATTCGTTCTTAAAAGAAAGTAGAGTAGTTGACTAAAATTAAACTGTTAAACTGTAAAAGATTCTCCGCAACCACATTCACCAGCAGAATTAGGGTTTACAAACTTAAATCCTCGTCCCATCAACCCGCCTTCATCCTTGTAATCAACAATCATTCCATTTAGAAATAAATAGCTTTTTAGATCAACAAAGATTTTAGCTCCATCTCGTTCAAAAATTTTATCTCCAGGACGTTCTTGAGTTTCTAGATCTAAGATGTAACTTAAACCTGAACAACCACCACTTTTAACACCTATTCGCATTCCACCATCAGCAAGATTTTGTTCGTGTAAAATTTCTTTGATTCGTGCAGCAGCACTATTAGTTAGTTCTAAAGACATTTAAAAACCTCTAAAAAAATATAAAATTAAAGGCTAACACATCCCTGCTTAGTGTTAGCCTGATTTTACCTAGCTAACTTCTTGCAAAACTTCTTCTTTTTGTACGGTTTCTTGTTTTTTATTATAATCAGCAATTGCTGATTTGATCGCATCTTCAGCCAATACTGAACAATGAATTTTAATTGGGGGTAGATTAAGTTCTTTTACAATGTCAGTATTTTTTATTTTTAATGCCTCATCAATAGTTTTACCTTTTACCCATTCTGTTGCTAAGGAAGAGCTAGCAATAGCCGAACCACAACCAAAAGTCTTAAAGCGAGCATCTTCAATCACGCCTTCTTTGTTAATTTTTAGTTGTAATTTCATAACATCGCCGCATTCAGGCGCGCCAACTAAGCCAGTACCAACTTCAGGGGAATTTTTATCTAAACTACCAACGTTTCTAGGATTATTATAATGATCAATAACTTTATCTGAGTATGCCATTTGGCTTTTTCTCCTTAGCGTAAATAAGAGATTAAAATTAATGTGCTGCCCAAGTAACACTCTTTAGGTCAATTCCTTCTTGTACCATTTCCCAAAGTGGAGAAAGCTCTCGAAGTTTATTGACAGCTTGAGTAACTTTCTCAATAGTGAAATCAACTTCTTCTTCAGTATTAAAACGCCCTAGTCCAAAGCGCAATGAACTATGTGCCAACTCTTCACCAACACCTAAAGCTTTTAATACATAAGAAGGCTCTAAACTAGCTGAGGTACAAGCTGACCCAGATGATACAGCAATATCACCTATACCCATTAACAATGATTCACCTTCAACATAAGCAAAACTTACATTTAAGTTGTTAGGCAATCGCTTAGTAGGGTGTCCATTAAGATAAACTTCTGGAATTTGGTCAAAAAGCGATTTTTGCAATTTATCTCGAAGCCGAGAAATTCTTTCCATTTCTTCAGACATTTCTAAACGAGCAATTTCAGCAGCTTTACCTAAGCCTACAATACCGGTAACATTAAGAGTTCCTGATCTCATTCCTCGTTCGTGTCCGCCACCATCAATTATGGGTGAAAGCATCACACGAGGATTTTTTCTTCTAACGTATAAGGCACCAACACCTTTTGGGCCATACATTTTATGACCGCTAATAGAAAGCAAATCAACATTTAAGGCGTTTACATCTACTACTATTTTTCCTGCTGCTTGTACTGCATCCGTATGAAGCACAACACCTTTTTCACGAGTTATTTTGCCTATTTCAGCTATTGGCTGAATTACACCTATTTCATTATTAGCTAACATTACTGTAACTAAAATAGTTTTATCTGTAATAGCCTTACGTATATCTTCAGGATCAACCAAACCATATTGGTCAACAGGTAAATAAGTTATTTGATAGCCTTGTTTTTCTAAGTGTTTGCAAGAATCTAAAGTTGCTTTATGTTCTGTCACTACGGTAATAATATGATTACCTTTTTCTTGATACATTTCAGCAACGCCTTTAATAGCAAGATTATTAGATTCTGTAGCACCGCTAGTAAAGACAATTTCTTTAGCTGTCGCGCCAATAAGTTGGGCAACTTGTTTTCGGGCTGTTTCAACAGCTTCTTCTGCCTGCCAGCCAAAACTATGATTGCGGCTAGCTGCATTTCCAAAAATCTCTGTAAAGTATGGCTTCATTGCCTCAAATACTCGTGGATCTACAGGCGTTGTAGCGTGATAGTCCATGTAGATTGGGAGTTTCATAATTTTCCCCTATAATTTTTCGTTTTCTTCATCATCAAAGTTAAATAAATCTGTAGAAAGATATCTTTCACCAAAACTAGGTAGTACAACTACAACTCGCTTACCAACACCTAATTCTTTAGCAATTTGTGTTGCAGCCCAAGTAATTGCACCAGAAGAAATTCCTACAAAAACACCTTCTTCCCTAGCCAAACGTCGGGCCATTTGCTTGGCATTTTCATAAGAAACAGTAACTACTCTATCAATAATACTACGGTTAAGCACTTCAGGAATAAACCCAGCACCTATACCTTGGATTCTATGTGGCCCAGGGCTACCACCAGATAGCACTGGAGAATCTGCTGGTTCAACAGCACAAACTAAAACTTCTTTTAAGCGTGCCTTAAAGACTTCTGCACAACCTGTAACTGTCCCACCAGTACCAACACCAGCAACAAAAGCATCAAATTCTGATTCAGTATCTCTTAGAATTTCAAGTGCTGTAGTTTTACGGTGAACTTCTGGATTAGACAGATTATTAAATTGTTGAGGCATAAAAGAATTAGGTGTACTACGCACTAGTTCTTCTGCCTTTTGAATTGCTCCACGCATTCCTTGCGAGCCTGGAGTAAGAACAACTTTAGCTCCTAAAGCTTTAAGGGTTCTAACTCGTTCTATTGTCATAGTTTCTGGCATTGCAATAATGCAACGGTAGCCTTTTGCAGCACATACAAGAGCTAGTGCAATTCCTGTATTACCGCTAGTTGGCTCAATAATAGTAGTTTCTTGAGCTTTTATTAAACCTGCTTTTTCTGCTGCTTCAATCATAGCGGCCCCAATGCGATCTTTTACTGATGACATTGGGTTAAGAGACTCAAGTTTAACTATTATTTCGGCCCAGTCGCGTTCAACTACTCTGTTTAATCGTAGTAATGGTGTATTACCTATTAAGTCAATAATACTATTTGCAATACCTGGTTTAGTCATAAATTAAAGTATAATGAATGATAGAAAAATCAAAAATGCTAATTTGTATTTACAAAATAGAAAAAATAACTTATTTAAATTAGTTCATCTGACAAAGATTTTCTTCAATAAATCATTTCTAAATTAAATAGCCGTTTAACTAGCTAGAGGATAGTTAGTGGCATTGATTTTGTCAAGCATTTTATTTCTAAAATCCCCTAACCCAACTTAATTCAAATCTCTTTTCTTACCTACAATTAATTGATATAACTAAGTTTACATGTATTTTTATATATTCCTATCCTAGCTAGCTAAAGTATTTTTTCAATTTTTTTATTGACAAAATAGTTGTTACACAATATCCTCTAAACCAAATAAATTCAAACTAAAATTTAGTTATACTATTTACAAAAACTAAAATTTTTTGATAAAACCTTAAATTTAGTCTTAGTGGTTTGATCTTAGATTGCTCAAAACTTAAGTTAGCTAGTTTTTAGCTAGTTTTCAGTTTGATTGAGCAAAATTTATTTTTTAAGTTTATAGAAAGTAAAAAAATGTCAGAAAAAATTACTGAACAACAAGTTTTAGAAGCATTAAAGTCAGTTAAAGAACCTAAATTAAAAAAAGATATTGTTAGCTTAAATTTTGTTAAAGATGTAAGGATTTGTGGTGGGATAATTGGTTTTCGTTTAGTTGTAGCAACCCCTTCACAAACATTACAACAAGAATTAGAAGAACAAGCTCGCCAGGCTGTATTAAAAGTACCCGGGGCCCAGCGTGCTGAAATCCGCACAGAATTAGATGTTCCAAAAGGAAAAGCTATTGGAGATCGTGAATCTGTTGTAGGTGTAAAAAATATTATCGCTGTTAGCTCGGGTAAAGGTGGTGTAGGTAAATCAACTGTAGCTGTAAATTTAGCTGTAGCATTAGCTTCTATGGGTGCAAAGGTAGGTCTATTAGACACAGATATTTATGGGCCTAATGTACCAATTATGCTAGGTAGTATTGAAGAGCCTAAAGTACGAGGCAAAAAGATCTTACCTAGAGAAGCTTACAACGTGAAATTTATGTCTGTTGGTTTACTTAATCGAGGAGATCAAGCAGTAGTTTGGCGCGGCCCTATGCTACATCGATTAATTGAGCAATTTTTACGTGATGTAGATTGGAGCGAGCTTGATTATTTATTAGTTGATATGCCTCCTGGAACAGGTGATGTTCAGTTAAGTTTAGCGCAACTTGTACCTGTTTCTGGTGCAGTGCTTGTCACGACTCCCCAAGAAGTAGCACTAGCTGATGTACGCAAAGCGCATAACATGTTCCAACAAGTTGGTGTTGATGTAGTAGGTATTGTTGAAAATATGAGTTACTTTACTTGCCCTAATTGTTTAGAAAAACATGAAATATTTGGCTCTGGAGGAGGCGAAGAACTAGCAGAAAAGTTTGGAGTTACTCTTTTAGGTAAAATCCCAATTAGTTTAGGTATTCGTGAAGGTGGCGATCTAGGAGTGCCAATAGTAGCTGGCGCGCCTGATAGTCCTCAAGCACACGCATTTTGTCAAGCAGCCGAGGCACTAGCAACAGAACTAAATATCAGAGCGTTAAAACCCACTAGGCTGCCAATACTAAATTTTGATTAATTAAATTAAATAAATTACAGATATGACGGAGGGTGAAGAAAATCTAATGGGACACAAAGTAAAAGTCACTGAATCAAATCGTTTTTCTACTTTTGTAAAAAGCAAAAAATCTGATGCTTATAAAGATTTAGAAACTTGGCAACAATGGTTTGGTAAACGTGGTATTCCAGCAATCATTGCTTCTACTTCTAGTGGCTATGCACTTTATCGTGAAGGCTTGATAGAAGTTGATATACATGACGATAGTTCTACTGGCAGTTCTGCGGATTTTAGGGCAGCTTAACTTAAAGAGTTAAGCTAGGTCTTTGAGTTTTAAGTTTAATGTTAAAAATTAAGCAGTTTTAGCTTATACAAGCTGTTATAAATTGTTTTGTTTGTTATTATTCCTAAATAAAAATTTGCATAAACAGTTTGTTATTAAATTAAAATTGCTTATTTTTTAGCCTATTACTATTTCTTATTCTTATTTTATCAATAAAATATTTGTAAGTTTTTTTAGGAGATTTCTAAGTTATGATTAATGTTACAGAAACAGCAGTCAGTGAAGTAAAAAAATTTATGTCAGCCGAAGGCATGGAAATAGCTAACGCCGGTTTGCGTGTACGTGTATTACCTGGTGGGTGTTCTGGCTATCAATATGCTTTAGATGTAGAAGATAGTCCAACACAAAGCGATAAAATTATTGAATCCAACGGATTAAAACTATTTGTGGATTCTTTTAGTTTACAACTACTTGATGGTGTTGAAATTGATTATGTTAGCACCGTTATGGGTTCTGGCTTTACATTTAAGAATCCAAATTCTTCTGGTAGTTGTGGCTGTGGTAGCTCTTTTAGCGTTTAGTTTTTCCTCTTAGGTAAATAGAGCCATTAAATATAAATAATGGCTCTTTGTCTTTTTCTTAAACAATACTAATTGTTTGAGTTTATTTGTATTTTTTGATTTCTAGTTTGTTATCTTTTATATAAACAGTAACTGCTCCATTTAATCCTGTTTGATAAATTTCTGTTCCTAACGCTTTATATCGTTCTAAAACCTCTGGATGTGGATGATTGAAGCGTGATTTAGCTGGTGCAGAAATTATGGCAAACTTAGGTGATGTTTTTTCTAAAAACTCTTCTGTACTAGAAGTTTTACTAGCATGATGAGGCACTTTTAGCACATCTATTTCTAAATCGTCATTTGTATTTGTTAAAATATATTCTACTTTCCCTTCTATATCTCCTGTAAGCAAAATACTATAATTCTGATAGCTTAAGTATAAAACTAAAGACTGATTATTTGCATTAAAGTTTGTTCTAGCAACCCTATCAGGCCAAAGCACTTCTATTTTTACTCCATCAATAAAATAAGTTTGCCCTCTTGACCAAATATTACTAGCAATATTACTGTTATCAAGTTTTTGCTTAAATTCTATCCACTCTGTTTCCAAACCCTTTGAATAAGGTAAAATAGCTTGTTTTATATCAAAATTGCTTATTACTTCGTTAAATCCTTGCATATGATCTAAATGTGGGTGTGTAACTACAATATAATCAAGCTGTTCCAAACCTCTTGACCAAAGATAAGGAGAATCTACTTGCTCACCTATGGAAAATCTTTTCTCTATAACTTGATTGGCAATTTTTATAGGTATTTCACCACCACTATCAATCATCATAGTAGTACCCTGGGGAAATTGAATAAAAATTGCGTCCCCTTGACCAACATCTAAAAATACTATTTCTAAGCCTAGGTTTTTATTACTAAAAATATTTGAATAATATTTATTTGGTAAACTAATTATTAATAATGCAAATAAATATAAGGTTATAATTATTATATTTATAGTATAACTTTTCTTTTTATTTCTTTTTTCTTCTGTTTTCTTAACTGGTATAACAAACACTTGCCAATTATCTATTCTTATTAGTAAAAATAAAATAATTAGCCAATAGCCAATATAATAAATAGTTTGCCAGCTATGCCATCCTGCAATTCTATAGCTTAAATAAAACGTTTTTTTGTTGATTAACTCTAAAACTTGCGGCCAAGCAATATAAATAAATAGATCAACTAGATAATTTATAATATATATTAAATAGCCAGATAAAGTGTTTATAAAACTATCAAATATTATAAATATTACAAAACATGTTAATAGTAAACTCATTAATAACTCTGCTAGAATATTTAAGATAATTCCTATAAAAACTATTCGATGAAAATAAATAATTGAAAGTGGAAGTAGTCCTAACTGAACAATTATTGATGTAACTAGCATTATTACTACTATTTGTAATGGTTTTTGTAAGTAATATTTCTCTAATTTTGCTGCCCAAGGATTTTTTTCTAGCTTATATTTTATATTTGACTCTGCTCGTTTTTGTAAAAAATTTTTTTCGTTCCAAAACAATAACTCTGCTAACCATTTAATAATTTTATGTGATTGGGGCGGAAATGGACTTTTACTATTAGGATACCAATTAGCTATATATTCTAGTTTTTTTACCAAAGGAATTACTATTAATAAAATTAAAGTAATTGCTAAAAATGTTAGTTGAAAACTAGCTTCAAATAGTGTCACTGGACGATAAGCTAGTAAAATTAAACCTGTTATAGCAATTAGATTAGAAGGCTGGGCTTGTCGATAAAATAATGTTCCTATCAACATAACTGTAGCCATAAGCGTTGCCCGCATTATTGGTGGATCTGCTCCTGCTACTAAGCTATAAAGCCATATAAATAAAGTAATAATAATAAAATGTACCCATTTATTATCAGAAATTTGTTTAAGTATTTTATAAAGAAGCCAAGTTAAAAAAGCTATATGTGAGCCGCTAATTACCAAAATATGATAAAGTCCGCTAACACGAAATTTTTCAGCTATTTCTGCATTTATAAAATTATCATCTCCTAAAATAATAGCTTTTAAGACAGCAGATCTTTGGAATGTAAAATTTTTCTCTATAGCATTATTAATATGTTGATGTAGCTCATAAATTAAATAAATAAATGGGTTAATGCTTTTCTTAACTAATACAGCTATCATTTCTGGGCTTTTTACACTTGCAGAAAAATCATATCCTTGTAGCTTAAGTATTTCTTTAGTATCAATTCCTCCAGGGTTTTGAAATCTTTGTCTAGCTTGAAGTTGTGCCAATACTTGCACAATAGTTCCAGGAGTTAAATTTTCCTTTTTGTAGTTTTGATCATTTAACCAAAATAGTAGCTTTACCTTAGTAGATAAATTAAAGGTTTTATTATTTCTTATAATGAAATCTGTACGAACGCTTAAATAAAAATAGTTATCTACTATTTTTGGATATTCTGTTATTTCTCCATAGATTTCAACGCTTTGATCTTGTGTCCAGTTAGAATAAATTTGTTTATCAATAATTTGTTCAGTGTAATTATTTTGCTCTTTTTCTATTGTTGCTAATAAAAAACCTGATACTAAAAAGCCAAACATAATAAGTAAGCTTGTTAGTTTTTGATACTTCCTTAAATAATAGAAAATAGACAAAATAATCAGATTTATTATTAAAAAGCTTATTATTAAAGTTTTATAAATAATTAAAATATTTGCTAGTAATATTCCTAGTATAAAAAACAGGAAAAAGTAAAAAATAGGTTGAAATTCAACTTGAAATAAATGAATTTGTTTGTGCATGATTACCCCAAATTATTTTAACTTTTAGGAAAGTAAATTTATGTCATCAATAGAGTTTTATTGGAAATCGACTTGTAGCACTTGTAGAAATGCAAGAAATTTTCTCTTAACTTCAGGTGTTAGTATGAAAGAACGCGATTTAGCTAAAAAACCATTCACAAAAGTGGAAATTTCTGCGCTAGTTGCCGGACGAGACATTTTTAGTTTTATTAATCCAAAAAGCACACCTTACAAAGCACTTGGGCTAAAAGATAAAAACTTAACTGAAGAAGAAGCCATAAATTTACTTGCTCAAGAAGTTAATCTTTTTAAGCGTCCATTTATTATTAAAGGCGATATGGTTTTATTTGGATTTTCACTTGCAGAATATCAAAAATTAATAGAATAATCGTAAGGTAATAAGTGTAAGCATGGTAAATTTTTTAGCCGAGAAATTATTGAACCATATTTAAAAAGTTGCGTATGAGCAAGCACCAAACATTATCTAAAATACCATTAATCTATTATCATAAGATAATTAATCTAAGTTTTATTTTGAGGAACATTTTATGACTAAAATCCAAAAAGTTTTTGGCGTTCTTATTATTATCTTTGCTTTGATGGCTGGTTTTGCTCGTAGTAATGCTGAAAAAACAGCCCTTATTAATGCAGCAGCAGCAGGTCGCACCGACCAAGTAAAAGTGTTACTTGAAAAAGGGATGGATATAAATTATAGAGACAAGTATAAGCGTTCTGCTTTGTTAATGGCTGCATCTGAAGGGCATAGCGACACAGTGAAATTTTTACTTGAAAAAGGTGCTGAGCTTAATGCTAAAGATAATAAAGGTAATAATGCCCTAGTTATTGCTTCTATTGCAGGGCATCTTGATACAGTCAAAACACTCTTAAACAAGGGAATTGAAGTAAACGCCAAAAATAATAATGGAGAAACTGCCCTTATACATGCAGTGGCAGAAGATCATATTGATGTAACCAATTTATTAATAGAAAATGGTGCTGACATCAACATTAAAGATAAAGATGGAGATACTCCTTTAACTGTAGCTATTAGAATTAATAGCACAGACATCACCAAACTTCTTTTAGAAAAAGGTGTTGACCCAAATATTAAAGACCGCAATAACTCTCCAATTTTAATTTCTGCTGTCCAACAAGGCGATTTAGACCTAGTAAAACTTCTTTTAGAAAAAGGTGTCGATATTAACACTAAAGATCATGATGGAAACACAGCCATAGCTTTAGCAGTATCAATGAGTGATTTAGATATTACCAAACTTTTACTTGAAAAGGGTGCTGATGTTAATGGTAAAAGTCTTGATGGTGAAACATTGTTAATTGACGCTTTAAATAATGAAAATATTGATATTACTAAGCTCTTACTTGAAAAAGGTGCTGACCTTAATGTTAAAACTGCTGATGGTGATTATCCTCTACTTCAATTAGTTGCAAATGATAATTTTGAGCTAGTTCAATTATTGCTAGAAAAAGGTGCTGACCCTAATTCTAAAAACGCTGATGGTGAATTTGCCCTAATGATAGCTGTTAATAACGACAACAAAGAAACTTTAGAATTATTATTAAATAAAGGTGCTGATGTTAACTTAAAGGACGCTGAAAGCACTACAGCTTTAATGATAGCTGTAGCTAATGAAAATATAGAAGCTGTTGAATTACTACTAAATAAAGGTGCTGATGTTAATAGTAAAAATGCTGAAGGTGAAACAGCCTTCTTGATTGCTAAAGAAATATTTGGAGCAGATGAGCTAGATAACAATCAGGAACATGAAATAATCAGCTTGCTTAAAAAAGCTGGCGCAAAATAAAAAGTTATTTTGATAAAAATAAAACTTTATTAAACCGAGAGACTAAAAGTTTCTCGGTTTAATTTTTTTTGAGTAGAATATTTAACCTAGCCAAACATAGCCCTAGAAAAAAAAATGTGTTAGCATAGCTGAGTTATTTTTAGCACTTAAAACCATTTAAAAGTTTCGCCCGGAGTGGTGCATGGTATGGCTATTTTATTTCTTGGCAATTCTACTTTTTCTTTGGGCCATTTTAGTGTTAGGTTTGGTGATTTATAGTTATTTGTCTGTAGCTCAACGAAGTAGACGCGCCCTGCTACGTGCTAGTTTACAAGCTACAATTCAACAAAAAATAGTTCAATTTGGCTCGCTAGAAGCTATAGATAGCAAAGATTTAGTTAGTACTTTGCTTAGTATAAGTAAAAAAGATAGAAATTGCCTGCGAGATTGTTTAGTAGAATATACCAATGGACTTTACGAAGAAGAAATAAGCAAAATTCGTGAAACCTATGATCAATTAGGTTTTTTAAAAAAAGATATTGACACACTACAAAAAGGTAATTGGATAAAGAAGTCTGAAGCTGCCATTAGATTAGGGCGCATTCATTGTGCAAGCGCAATTGAAGTTATTACAGCTTTGCTACGCGATGATAATAAAGAAGTGCGTTTAGCTGCTGTATGTGCATTAGCCGACATTGGCGATTTACGTTCAGTTCCCTCAATTATTTACGCGCTTGCCGATGCAGATGGCTGGCAAGTATTACAAGTAGCCGATAAACTACTTAATATGCAGGCAGATATAACACGACCCTTACTAGACCTACTACAAGCATCTGGATCAGTAAAAGAACGTAGAGAGCTTGCACAGAAAACAGTTTTAGAGTTAATTGCTGATTTTGGTCATCGAGGCAGTGAGCGTTTAGGAGCAAGAGCAGCACGTTTAGCATCTACAAAATTTTTAAGTAATGACTCTGTTGATATGCGAGCGCGGGCTATTCGTGCTATTGCTGCGGTAGGAATAGAAACTAACGATGAGTTAGATCTAATCTTAAATTGTTTATCAGACAAAGATTGGCCTGTTCGCGCTGTAGCGGCTAAAGCACTTGGACAATTACAACAAGAACAATCTATTCCTGCTCTTACTCGTTCGTTGACTGATGAAGCTTGGTGGGTGCGCCATAATGCAGCACATTCACTTGCAATGTTAGGTACTAATGGCTTGGCAGAACTTCGTACCCAAACCTTAAATCCTGACCGTTTTGCTCGTGATATTGCTAAACAAGTTCTTGAGGAGTTGCAGTTAGATGGAGCGGCTAAGTTTGACATCTGAAAGCCCCAAAATACAACCTCAATCTAATCAATTAGCTAGTACCAATAAATTGTTGGGCATAGTCTTATTGATTAGTCCTTTATTAGTATTTTCTCTATTTGTAGTTTATTATCTAATCACTTTATCAGACGTTATCTTAGCGTTCACCTCTGCATTAGCTTTATTAATTGTTTTACTATTAACATATTTAATTATCAATAGTTTAGTTAATTTGGGACAGAGTTTATTTTCCTTACAAACTGCTCGGCATAATGTAATTAGCCGGCGTTTTAATAGTCGTTTTACTTTAGTTGACTCCCCAAAAACTCAACCTGTCTCTATTTTGCTTTGGGTACGTAACCAAGGCTATGGATTAACAGAAACAATCAAAGCCTTACTAGCACTTAATTATCCAGATTATGAAATTATAATTATTAATGATGGTTCTACAGATAATACAATGGAGGTTTTAGAAATAGAGTTTGGGCTTCAACCACTTAATAGAATATTTCGCCGATCACTTCCAGCTAGTTCTATTACAGCTACTTATACTTCCCCTAAATACCCTATTATCACTGTAATAGAAAAGCCCTATACAGGAAGAGCAGATTGCTTAAATATTGGGGTTAATTTAGCCAAAGCTCCTTTAATATGTGTTATTGAGCCTAATCATTTGCTTACACGCGATGCTTTACTACTGCTAGCAAAACCTTTTATTGAATACCCTTCAACAACAATTATGACGGTTGGTTTAGGAGAAAAAAGAGTTAATATTGAGGATGTATCTTTAAGAGAAAACCTACAAGTTATTGAAAGAAAACATTTTTTCCATAGTAGCCTAATTATTAGAGATAATTTTTGTTTAGTAACTGCTAATAAAAATGCTGTTAAATTAGTTAAGAAAAATGAATTAATTGAGATAGGAGGTTTTTCTATTTCAGATCTTTCAGATTTACTACTTAATCTTAAGCTTCAGCAATTATTAAGTACTAAAAAACAAAACTATAGATTTTCTTATATTCCTGATGTTCTTTGCTGGGAGAATAACTTATTAGAGCCACAAAATGCTTTTGAATCACATAGTAACTGGCAAGCAAACATACTAACAGCAATTGTTAGTAATATTAAGTTATTATTTAATTTTACGTCAACACAATCTCTTTTAGCTTCTTGTTTACTTATTTTAGAAATATTTAACCCTATACTGACATTATTAGGAATTATTTTAGCTCCAATAGCTTTTTTAATTGGTGCTATATCTTTAGAATTAACTGTGCTTTATTTTATCGCTTTTATCACTTTTTCATTATTAGTTAGCTTAAGTGGAATAATTGCAGATGAGTTTTCTCTAAGATATCAACATTCACTAGCAGAAATAGTTAACTTAGTGTTAGCTTCTTTAGTAGAAAGTCTTTTTTATCAACCAGTTGTTAAGTTTTGGCGTGTTCTTGGAGCTTTTAGGACTTTGTTATCCTAAAAATAATTACAATAAAATTTATGAGAATTACAGAAATATACCAAAGTATTCAAGGGGAATCATCGTTTGCTGGTTTGCCCTGTATTTTTGTACGCACAACAGGTTGTGACTTGCGCTGTAGTTGGTGTGACAGCGAATTTGCTTTTTATGGGGGTAAAAAACTTTCTTTAGAGCAAATTATAAAAAAAATACAGAGCTTTCCTATTAAACTAGTAGAACTTACTGGGGGAGAGCCTTTATTACAAAAAGATATTCCTATTCTAGCCTATCAATTACTTGAATTAGGTTATACGGTTATGATTGAAACTGGTGGACATCGAGATGTGTCTGTTTTAGATACTAGAGTAATTAAGATAATGGATATTAAATGTCCTGCTAGTAGAGAGAGTGAAAAAAACCTATGGTCTAATTTAGACCATTTAACCCCACAAGATGAAATTAAATTTGTTATTGCTGATCGTTCAGATTATGAATGGGTTAAAGACATTATCAACAAATATAACCTTGGAAGATTTCGCCTTTTAGCCTCTCCAGTGTATGGAAAAATGCAGCCTCAAGATTTAGTAGAATGGATATTAACGGACAATTTGCCTGTAAGATTTCAACTACAACTACATAAATATGTTTGGGCAGCAGACCAAAGAGGGGTTTAGTAAAACCTTATATAAGCTGATTTACTAAAGCTAAGGTTTCTGCTAATTCTTTTGCTGCACGTCTTACACGAAGCCCTACACGATCAATATTTGTTTGCTGGTCAAAAATTACAATTAAAATGGCCCTTTCTCCTAATGCTGACATATGCGCGCCCCAGCGTTTACCCTCTACAGAAAGAGCAGAAAAGTTATTTCCATTAACTAAATTTGCTAAAGCATCACAGACTAAAGTTTTTCCTACAATTAAAGCTACTAGGTCTGTAGTATGAATATTTCCTAAATCACCATAAGAAATAGAATCTTTGCCACTACGCTCAATAATAAAAACATGTCTAGCATTAGCGTCTTCCTGAAGTTTTTTTACTAACTCCATTAAATTACTAGAACTAGCCCATCCTTCTTTTACAATTAAGGATGATGCTTGTTGAATACGCTTATTAAATAAATCGTGATAGAACTGGGCATTTAATTGCATAAAACGAGGTTTTGTTAAGTTTATTTGTTTTAACTAACTTTAGCTAACAACTAGGGGCATATCAATAATTTCCTCTGTTTTAGCCTCATTATTTACTTTATTAGCTAGCTTTTTTAGTTCTAGCTCCCTTGGTTCAATTCCGTGATAGCGCAAAATAGCTTCTCTAGCTAGTTTGCCATAATGTTTTAAATCCTGATCTGTTCCCATAAATAGCCATTGAATCCCAAGACCTTCAATAATTGCACGCATTACAAGCGAGGCATCATTAATATCTATATCTCGAAATAGTGCGCAACGTTGACCATTTTCAATAATTTTACGGTAATGCTCATGACAGGCTTGATAGAAGGCTCGATTAATCCGTGCATATTCTTCTTTTCGGCTTCCCTGACCTAAACAATCAAGATAGATACGGAAAAAAGCTCGATGTAATTTAACAGAATCAAAGGCTTGATCTACTACATTATTAAGTTGTACTAAAGGATCTTTGCTAGTATTTACTGCCATTTCAAAACGTTGAGCAACTAATTGAGTAAGCCATTCAAAAAGAGCTAAAAAGACATCTTCTTTTGTTTCAAAATAATAAAGTACCGCTCCTTTAGATAATTTTGCTTGTTTAGCAATATCCTCAATGCGCACTTTGGAAAAATCTTTTTTAATAAAAACGCTATGAGCAGCAGAGACAATTTGTTGTCGTCTGATGGCTTCATTTTCTGGTGAAACAGTTCGGGCCATAATTTTTTCTACTTGGAACTCACTTCTAATGTTATTAAAAACCTCAACTAATATACACGCTAGCTGTTTTCTTGGCAACAATCTCCATTTTAATTTTAACTCTAGCAAAGTATGCAAATGCTTCTAGCCCATTGATGTTGCTAATAAACAATAAATTAAATAGACTCAGAAGTTATCCTTATCCTAAATAATTATTAATTTGGAGACATATATATAATGACACAAATAATTAGTTCGTCATCTCCTACAAGTACACGTAATTACTTAAATGATTATAAGTTATTAGCAAGTGTTAATGATATCTTTGCTACTTTAGACAAAGAAAAGAAAATCCCTTTAGATCTTACTTTTGATTTATCGCTTTTAGAAAGCGATATTTATAGCAATCTAGCTAACTTTGATGAAGAAAAGACCCAGGATATAAATGCTCGTCTTGCTGTTTGGAGGCAAGTTTTAGAAAAATTTGACGCAGAAACCCCTGTTAGCAAATTAAGACTTTTATTTGAAGAAGCAGACTCACTTTCTATTCTACCCCTAGAACATTTACTTACTTTTTACTTAACTAAAACTAGTAAATCTACAGAAGATAGGGACAAAACAGACCTTGTAGTTACTAGATTAGGTAGAACAGCTTTTCAAACCCGTGAAAGTGAAACTTTTTTACTACCTCCTCCAGAACTAAAAAGTCACTTAGAAAATATTTTTACAACTTTTCAATTGCAAACTTTAACAGAAGATAAACTAACTGCCACAGTTTCTTTAATTGTAGAAGAAAGAAAACGCCTCTTAACCATTCGATCACTACGTGAAATGCTAGAAAAGCAAGTTTTATTAAAGCTACGCAGAATAAAGAATGATTTAGGTGATACATTTTTCCAACCTATAATTTTATCAGAAATAGTTGCCTTAAATGTTAGTCTACACAATGTTTTCCAAGATCTTTTCTTAGCAGAACAATCCCGGCTTACTTCCTTTTTAAGTCAACAAGAATCTGGTGGTATTCAGCGAATAACAGCAGCCGATCAAGCACTAGCAAGCGTTATTGAAAGACCTAATAAAGATGAAAATCTATCCACTCTACCTACTCAAGTCTCCTTAGATGCAAATGAAATTATGGAAATTATTCAAGGCATGAGAGATATTTTGCTAATGCTAGATAAACAACTACAATTATTATCAGAAAAAGTAAGTGTAAATAACAGCTAAAACTTAGCTATTGGAGCAACAAATACAATGAGCAATTATCAAGATGTTGTAATTGTTGGTGCAGGAATTACAGGTTTAGTAACTGCTTATCAATTGACTAAACAAAATATTAGATTAACTATTTTAGAGCAAAATACTAGAGTGGGAGGAGTAATAAATAGCTCCAGGGTCAATGGTTATTTACTTGAATATGGGCCAAATAGCTTTCAAGAATCAGATGAAGTTAATCAATTAATTTCTGAGCTAAACCTAAATGCTGAGCTAGTTACTGCCAACCCCAAAATGCCCCGCTATGTTTATCTTAATGGTAAACTCCAAGCCGTACCTTTAAGCCCACCTGCTTTAATTTCTTCTAAATTATTAAGTTTAAGCGGTAAATTACGTATTTTAGCCGAGCCAATAATTAGTAAGCCCAAAGAAGCAAAAGAAGAATCTATAGCTAGTTTTGTAAAACGTAGACTTGGCCCCCAAGTCCATGATCGTTTGGTTGCTCCTTTTGTATCGGGAATATATGCAGGAAATACAGAAGAACTAAGCTTAGCAGCAAGCTTTCCTACTCTTGCAACATTAGAAAATAATTATGGTTCTCTTTTGATAGGAGCTATAAAAACAGCACGTAATAATAAAGCTTCTGGAAAAAAGCCTATAGCTAAACGTCTTTGCTCCTTTGCTGATGGTTTAGCCACTTTGCCCCAAACCCTAGCTAATTACTTAAAAGATAGCTTAAAAACTAGTTGTGAAATTTTATCTATAAATGTAAATAAAGGAGATTATATTGTTAAATATAAGCAAAACAATGTAGTTACTGAGATTATTAGTAAATGTGTGGTTCTAGCAACACCAGCTTATATTTCCGCAAAATGGCTAAGTAATATTCCTGCTTTAGCTAATGAACTTTTAGCAATTAAATATGCCCCTATTGCCGTTGTACATTTAAGTTTACCTCTAGAAATAGATCTAAATGGTTTTGGCTTTTTAGTCCCAAGAAATCAAGGTATTAGATTATTAGGATCTATCTGGAATTCAAGCCTTTTTCCAAACCGCTCTCTAAATAAAGAAATACTTTTAACAAATTTTATTGGCGGCTCACATGATGAAAAGGCTATAGAATTAACAGATAAAGAACTAGGACAAATTGTTAGTCAAGAAATAAAATCTATCTTAAATCTTAAAAATACTCCTAAAATAATTAATGTCTATAAATACCAAAAAGCAATACCACAATATACTCTAGGTCATTTAACTAGATTATCCACCATTGAATCAGAGCTTAATAGTAAACCAGGGTTATATTTAGCTAGTAATTATCTTCAAGGTGTATCTTTAGGAGATTGCGTTAGCCGAGCAATTAAATTAGCTATAGCAATTAAAAATTTTCTAACTTAAGTTAAAAACATTTTAATAAGATCTACCTGTTAGAATTTTTTATTTCTCCAAAATTTTGAATTTTCCAAAAATCTGGAAAACGTGTTTTAGAAATAATTTTTTGATTTTATTAAAGTTAGGGCAAACTTTAGTAGAAAACTAGACATCTGACCTGCAAATTTAAGTTTGACAAAGGTTATTTTGCTATGTTATAAGCAGAATACCCAACCGCATAGGCTAGTAGTCGTCAAACTACTTCTAAAGCCACAACTTTTTTACAGTAAAACTTAAGAAGTTCAAAATAAGGGGAAATCTGCAATGCTATTTAAGAAGCTCTTTTTGTTCGGTGCTACTTTTTTGACGCTAGGAGCATTTTCTACAAACTCCCTAGCTCAAACCAACAACATAACAAATTCTCCTATCCAATTAAAAAAGACTGTAGAAATAAAATCTATAAACCCTGAAATTCAAAAAATTATTAATTCCGCTGAACAACAATATCGCTTGGGAGAAGAGCTATTAGCCACCAAACAATATGAGCAAGCTCGTCTAGCTTTTGACCATGCTGTAGACATAATGCTTACAGCCAATAGTGGCGCACATAATGACCAAAACTTCCGCGCCTTTTATTTAGAATTAGTAGAACGTGTTTACAAACATCAATTAATTGCTTGCCAAAGCTCAGACCTAGGTTTTAACTATCAATTATATGAACCTTCCCCATTAGATGAACTATCAAAAATAGATTTAGATTCTGAAGGTGTTTCTAGCTTAGGCGAAAATATTGATATTAAAGGTTTTGACTTTCAATTTACTTCTCATCCTTCTGTAGTACAATTCATTAACTTCTTTACTCAAGGTAAAGGTCGAAATACTATGGAAATTGGCCTTCGTCGTTCTGGTCGTTATCGTACAATGGCAGAACGAATCTTTAAAGAAGAAGGCGTACCACTAGATATTATTTGGTTAGCTCAAGTAGAATCTGTTTGGACACCTCAAGCACTCTCAACAGCAGCAGCAAAAGGAATTTGGCAATTTATTCCATCAACTGGAGAACGCTTTGGACTACGCCAAACTGCTCTTATGGATGAGCGCGTTGCACCAGAAAAAGCCACCCGTGCAGCAGCCCGCTACTTAAAATTCTTAAATAACTTCTTTGCAGGTGATTGGCTACTCGCAATGGGAGCTTATAATTGCGGTGAAAATGGTATGGATCGCGCTATTGGTCGTTGTGGATATGCTGATTTTTGGGAAGTTTATGATAGAGGACTTCTACCACAAGAAACCCGTAATTATGTACCTGCAATTTTAGCAGTTATGACTATTGCTAAAAATCCTGCCAAATATGGTTTTAATGTTGAACCAGAAATAGAATTATCTTATGACACTTTTGACTTAACAGCTGCTTTAGATTTGCGTGTAGCAGCTTCATTAGTTAATGTCCCTTATGAAACTATTCGTGACTTAAACCCAGAATTAAAAAGAGGTGTCACCCCATCAGAGGGTTTTTCCCTAAAACTTCCAAAAGGCTCTTTAAGTGAATTTGAAGTAGCTTTTAGCCAGCTACCTGTAGAAAATTATTTGCGTCCTGGCTCACCTGATGGCGATGAAATGTCATCTCGTTATAAAGCTCGCTATGTCAAGCATTCTGCTCGCCGCGGTGGTCAGTATAAAGTTAGACATCTACAAAAAAGAAATCTTATGGTAAATCTTCTTAGAGCAAATCCTCTAAAGCTAAGTATAAGAGCAGTTACCGCGCTCGTCGTCGTTAAAAATAACACCTCAAAAATTGAAAGATCCGTGCAGAAACCTGTTCACGGATCTTTTGTTTTATGAAAAACTTTCCTTCTAAATTTACCTTCTTTTTTATTGTTGCTTCTTTTCTTATACTATCAATTCTACTTAGTACAAATATAATAGCTAAAGCAGGTTATAGTGATAACCTATATGGAAATGATTTTACGGTTTTTTATGCTGCATCAAAAAATTTATGTAATTTTGGCGACCCTTATAATCATCCAATAGCAATCAAAACCCCTTATTTATACTTACCATTATTTGCTTTTTTACTTATTCCATTAGCAATACTCCCTCTACCTTTAGCTGCTACTATTTGGTATTGGCTTAATATTTTATTTTCTCTATCAGTAATTTTTATTAGTAGTAAGCTAGTATCTTCTGACCTTAATAAACAAATTATTATTAGCTCTTTGCTATTAATTGCTTTAGCAAGACTTATTTTAGATAATTTACTTTGGGGACAAGTTAATATACTAGTAACATTGCTTATTTTATTTTGGATATTAGCTAAAAAGAAAAACTTAGCCTGGTGGGGTGAACTAGCTTTAGCTACAGCAATTGCAATTAAAATAACCCCTGCCTTATTAGCCTTTTACTTAGTATTAAAACGTCGTTGGAGAGATTTAATTCATCTAATAATTTGTTTTTTAATTTTAACCTCTATCTCTTTGATACCGTTGGGAAATCAGTCTAAACCTTTATTAATAGGCTGGTTTAAACGAACTATCTTAAATGCAGAAGGCTTTAACTGGGCATATGCTGGAAATCAGTCTTTAAGAGGTGCTATAGAAAGACTTTTTACTAGTACTAACACAGAATCTAGTTATTACCCTAATGTAAACTACTTTGATTTAAGCAAAAATCAAACAAGTTTAATTTTTCTTGTTCTAGCTATTAGCTTACTAAGCTACTATAGTTATAAAATACTAAAGCAAAAACAAGAAATTATTATAGCTGAAATAGCTGCTTGCTGTTCTTTAATGCTGCTACTTTCTAATTTAAGCTGGAAGGCACATTTTATTTTATTGACAATACCTTTAGCCATTCTAGGAGAAAAGACTTTTTCCCAATCAAAACTTGATAGAACTTTTTCAATAATAGGGCTGTTAGTTTTTTTTCTTCTCACTAGCTTAACAATACAACCTATTGTTGGTAGTCAACTACACCAATGGTTTGAAACTCACTCTTATTATTGCGTAAGTGCAATTATGCTATTTTTCTTATCTTTAAGAGTATCTAGTAATATGGAGTAATACTTTTTATGTACTTAAGATATTTATTTCCTACTCAGACTTGAATTAGTAATAAAAAAAGTGTTATCTATTATTGTTTGCCCGCAAATAAAAAATCCACAAAATGCTTAGGATAGCTTGTGCTAATTGGAACCCTTAAAGATCGTCAGTTACCACAATTGCTTTACCAACTCCATTCTAACAATGCTGTTGGAACATTAATGATCACATTAAATGAAATACGCAAAGCGATTTTATTTGATAATGGTCAAATTATTTCTGCCTACTCAAATGTTAGAGAAGACAGTTTAGGAGAAGTCTTACTTAGATCAGGTACTATTACTGTAGAAGAATATCTTGATACACAAGTACAGGTTAGACAAGGAAAGCGATTTGGACAAATACTTTTAGAAACTAATAAAATTACCGAAACACAATTAAGCCAACAAATGACTTACCAAGTATTAGGCATTATTTATAGTCTTTTTCGTTGGCAAACAGGCCATTTTGAATTTGCTGATGGTAAACTCCCACCCAAAGATTTACCAAATCTAGGCATTTCTACACTAGATATTGTCTTACAAGGTGTTAAATTAATCCGTAGTTGGGATCATATACGTAAAGAAGTGGATTCATTAGATGAAGAACTAGAACGTTCAGAAGATTGGGAAAAACGTTTGTCACAATTAAAACTAACTCGTAATGAGTTAGAAATTTTTCATGCAGTTGAGCCAGGCATTACAATTCGAGATATTTGTTTGGTAAGCAAACTAAATTCTTTTGAAACTTGCCGTCTTTTAACAGGTTTTCTGATAATAGAGCTAATACAAAAACGTGGTATACCTAGCTGGGTAATTTTGGATAGTTTTTCTGATGAGTCAATATCATAAATTTTCTTCTATCTTTCGTCCAAACTATCCCCAAATTTTCTTTCTAATGCTATTATTAGTCACAAAATTTTTTGGAGAACTTTCTAAAACCCTATTATAGTATATTTTAGTAGTATAAATTATGGAAGAAATTTTTGGCCCACAAGGTTTAATTGCTAAATATCATCCCAATTATGAATACCGCCCTAGTCAAGTTACTATGGCAAAAGCTATTTTTTCAGCAATGAATAAAGGCAAATGTCTGCTAAGCGAAGCTGGAACAGGAACAGGTAAAACCTTAGCCTATCTTGTACCAGCACTTGCATTAAATAAAAAAGTAGTTATTTCCACTGCAACAAAAAACTTACAAGAGCAACTTTATTACAAAGATATTCCCTTCCTAGAAAAAACCCTGGGACGTAAATTAAAGGTTAGTTACTTAAAAGGTCGTTCTAATTATCTTTGTTTATATCGACTAAAAAGAGCAGAACAAACCCCTATTTTACAAGGATTAGAAGAATTAGATTTATTTGATGGGATTCGTCGCTGGGCATTAGATACTGAAACAGGTGACCGCGCTGAGCTAGTAGATTTACCAGAAAATGTTAATTTTTGGCATCATTTAGACGCACGTAGCGATATTTGTATTGGTCAAAAATGCCCTGACTTTGAATCTTGTTTTATTACAAAAGCACGCCAAAAAGCTCAAGAATCAGACATTATTATAGTCAATCATCATCTCTTTTTTGCTGATTTAGCATTACGAAATAATGATTATGGTAGTATCTTACCAGATTACTCTATTGTTATTTTTGATGAAGCACATGAGATAGAAGAAATTGCAGCAGAATATTTTGGCACAGGAGTAAGTAATTATAGTTTCAATGATTTAATTACAGATTTACAAAAACTTCCTGTCACCGATCATGACAATGCTGGTAGCTTGCTTAAAGCTATGTCTAGGCTAGCAGAACAAGCAGAGAAGTTTTGGACAGTATTTTATCGTAAAACTCCAGAAGAAAGCCGTCAAAGTTTCCCCTTAGAATTTTTTGTTAAGGAAACCACTACAGGAACTAAACAGCCTACAGATGCAGGAGAAAGCTTTATCGCTTTAGACAATGCCTTAGAACGTCTAATAGCTACATTACTTAATATTAAAGATCCTCCTCCAGAACGTGATACTTTAGTAAGACGTTCTGAAGAGCTTCGTTTTGCCCTAGAATATATTGTTAGCAGAAATGACCCTACTTATGTTTACTGGTATGAAAGACGTGGACGAGGAATTTTTTTACAAGCAACTCCAATAGATGTTTCCACTATCCTTTCTGAGCGACTTTTTGCAGAAGTGGACTCTGTAATTCTTACTTCTGCTACTTTAACCTCAAATAATAGTTTTGATTTTATTCGTAGTCGTTTAGGAACTGGGCCAGCACAAGAATTAAAAATAGATTCACACTTTGATTATGCTTCTCAAGCCCTATTATATTTGCCATCAGGAATGCCAGACCCAAATAATTTTAAGTTTACTGATGCAATAACTAACGAAATAGTAGAAATTTTGCATTTAACTCAAGGCAGAGCTTTTGTTTTATTTACAAGCACTAACCAAATGAGGGAAGTTTATCAAAGAGTACAACCTCAAATCCCATTTCCTACACTAATACAAGGACAAAGTTCAAAGGCTGGATTATTAGCACGTTTTCGATCAACTCCAAACTGTGTACTTTTTGCAGTTAGTAGCTTTTGGCAAGGCGTTGATGTTCAAGGAGAAGCTCTTTCTTGTGTAATTATTGATAAATTACCCTTTGCCGTGCCTTCTGATCCTGTTGTGCTAGCTAGACAAAAATATATTGATGAACAAGGTGGAAACTCATTTTTTGACTACTCTGTTCCTCAAGCAATCATTAAGCTTAAGCAAGGTCTTGGGCGTTTAATTCGTAGCCGGGAAGATCGTGGGGTACTTTCTATACTTGACCCACGTTTAAGAACTAAAAACTATGGAAGGTTATTTTTAGCTAGCCTTCCTCCATGTCGTATAACAACGCGTCGTGATGATATTTGAGTAATGTTTTCAAAGAGATAATCAAGATTGACACTAACTTAAGAACTAGTTAGACTGCCAATTAAAAATCACTTTAATCTCACATACAAGCCAATTTTTTCAATATTTTTGGAGGTTTTAATAATGGTTTCCAAAATTGCTAAATGTATTTCAGCAATAGCTTTTCTATTGGTTGTCAGCACTTTTGCTCTTGCTCAACAAGGGGCGGTAAAAGGAGTAGTAAAAGTTAAAAAAACGGCTAGCGGCCCATCAGAACCTACAGAAGGACTAATTGTAGATATTTACCGAATTGATATTTCTAGCAAGTTTCAAACTAAAACAGATAAAAAAGGGGAATACTACCACTCACTACCAGCTTTTGGTGATTATATAATTTCTGTATCTGGCCCTGAACTTGGTGCTATTACTTCAGGTAAATTTAGAATAACTGCAGATCAACCTTTAGATCAAAACTTTGAATTAGTACCTGGTGATGGTCGTAGATTAGCTCAATCCGAAGCCATTGAAGTTGGCAAAAAGGGTGGAACTTTTGCTGCCGCAGGCGGCGGCACACCTAACCGCAAAGCTTCTGAAGAAGAATTAAAAAAACAACAAGAAGAAGTTGCTAAAGTTGAAAAAGAAAATGCCAAAATCAAAGCTGATTTTGAAAGCGTCAAAAAACACGTAGAAGCTGGTGCTGCATTCTCACAAAAAAGCGATTATGAAAATGCAATTAAAGAATTTAAGGAAGCAATGGCTATAGATGATGCTCAATCTGTAGTCTATGCCCAACTAGCTCAAGCACTTTTTAATCTTGGTGCAGTTCGCTTTAATGCTAAAAAGAGAGATGAAGCCCAAAGTTGTTTCAAAGAATCTGTACAATATGCGGAAAAAGCTACTCAATTAGCTCCAGATAATGCTTCCTACTTAAAAATATATGCTGATTCTTGTCATATCCTCTTTAAGCAATTTCGTGGTACTGAATATGCAGACAAAGCTATTAGTGCTTATACTAATGGCTCAAATTTAGAAGCAGATGTTGCGAAAAAAACTAAAATGATTAACCGTGTGGCAGATATTTATTACTCTCAAGGAGATATGGATAAAGCTACTTCTACCTATGAAAAAGTATTAGCAACAGATGCTAACAATACAGAAGCACTAAAAGGAAAAGCTAATATTATTTTAGCTACTACTACTTCCATTGCTACCCCTCAAGATAAATCCCGTTTAGAAGAAGCAATGTCTATCTATCAACAAATTGTAGATAAACTCCCAGAAGGAGCAGAAAAAACAGAAGTTAATGGTTATATTGCTTATCTTCAAGATACAATGAAGATCGAACCACCTAAAAAAGGCAAAGATAAAGATAAAGGTAAAAAAGGTAAATAGTTTTAAGTTTATAAGTGAGGAGAGTATTTCTCCTCACTTATTTAGCTTTTATTGACTTTATTTTATTAAAATTTCCTTCCTGCTATTTGTTAACCATCCTTATTTTAATCTTCAACTTAATAGACATTGCTTGAAATTAAAGAATAGGTTAGAATCTGCTCAGTTTGGTTTTCAATTATTCCAAAATTTAATCTCCAATATCTAATCAACAATCGATCCTGACTAGTGATCGGGGGTAAAGTTACAACAATGTCAGCTAAATTAGGAGAAACTCTTCTCAGAGAAAATTTAATCACGCCTCAACAACTTAAAGAAGCATTAGATTATCAACGAACTAATGGTGGCCGGCTTGGTTCAACTTTAGTTAAGCTAGGATTCTTGAGCGATGAAGAAATCACTGCTGTATTATCAAGACAATATGGTGTGCCTTCAGTTAATTTATCTCTTTTTGAAATAGATGAATCTGCCGTTAAACTAATCCCTCAAGAAGTAGCACAAAAATATATGGTCTTACCTCTTTCTAGGGTCGGTGCAACTCTAACCCTAGCAATGGTTGATCCTACTAATGTTTTTGCTATTGACGATATTAAGTTTATGACAGGCTTTGGGGTTGAACCTGTAGTTGTTTCTGAGGCAGCAATGCAAGAAGCAATGGAAAAATATTATGGTTCAGCAAAATCATTAGATATCTTTAGTGCAGTAATGGAAGATATTGTCAAAGACTCACAAAAAGTAAGCTTTGATGATTCTGATGACCTAGAGCTTTTAGAAGAACAAGAAGAAATCGACCTGGATGACCTAGAAAGAGCCTCTTCTGATGCTCCAGTAGTTAAACTAGTTAATGTTTTTTTAGTTGACTCTCTACGCCGAGGTGCTTCGGATATTCATATAGAGCCTTATGAAAAAGAATTTCGTGTACGTTTTAGAATTGACGGAATTCTTTATGACATTATGCGTCCACCTATGAAAATGCGTGATGCTATCACTTCACGTGTTAAGATTATGTCTAAATTAGACATTGCCGAAAAACGTCTTCCTCAAGATGGTCGGATCAAAATTAAAGTAAAACTTGATGGACGTTCTAGAGAACTAGATTTCCGTGTCTCCACTTTACCAGTTTTATGGGGCGAAAAAATCGTTCTTAGATTGCTAGACAAAGATAAACTGATGTTGGATATGACCAAACTTGGTTTTGAACCCGAAAGTTTAGATCGCTTCAAACGCCAAATTAGTAAACCTTATGGTATGGTTCTTGTAACAGGCCCAACGGGTTCAGGTAAAACTAATACTCTTTATTCTGCTCTATCCTCATTAAATACACCTGATACAAATATTATGACAGCAGAAGACCCTGTAGAATTTAACTTACCTGGCATTAACCAAGTACAAATGAAAGAACAAATAGGGCTAAATTTTGCTGCTGCACTTCGTTCATTCCTTCGTCAAGACCCAAATACTATCCTTGTAGGAGAAATTCGAGACTTTGAAACAGCAGAAATTGCAGTTAAAGCTTCTTTAACTGGTCACTTAGTTTTATCTACACTTCATACTAATGACGCTCCTTCAACCGTTAGCCGCTTGATGAATATGGGTATTGAACCCTTTTTAGTTGCAACTTCGGTTAACTTAATTCAAGCCCAACGTCTAATACGTCGCATTTGTAAGGAATGTAAAGAAGAAGTATCCACTCCACCCCAAGCCCTAATAGATATTGGCTTTTCTCCTGATGAAGCTAGTGAAATAAAAGTTTATCGTGGTGTAGGTTGTGGCGTTTGCAATAGCACAGGTTATAAAGGCCGTGTAGGTCTTTATGAAGTAATGGAAGTTACTGATGAACTAAGAGAACTTATCTTAGTCGGTGCTTCTGCTTTAGAATTAAGGAAAAAAGCTATTGAAGATGGAATGATTACCTTAAGAGGTAGTGGTTTATGTAAAATTCGTCAAGGAATCACTACTATTGAAGAAGTAGTTAGAGAAACTGTTAAGTAATGTTAATACTTTTATATAAATTATAAGCATCTTTACTTAATTTATTATTTAGTTGTAAAGTTAAATAATTCTCATAAACTTAATTCATCAATGTTTTGCTATAATTTGGGGACACCCCAAAATTTTATAACAATAAATAGTTACTATTAAGTAGTTATCATTTCTTAAAACTCATAATAGTTTCTTGTCTCTTAAAATAAAAAACTTTAACTGTCCTAATAGCTAAAAATTAGAGGAAAATATTTGGAGAAAATATTATGGCGAACCTAGTCCTCAGTGAACTTTTAAAGAAAATGACTGAATTAGGGGGATCTGACTTACATATCACTACTAATTCCCCTCCTCAAGTAAGAGTTGATGGTCATTTACGGCCTTTAGATTATGGTGAGTTAACCCCTGCTGATACCAAGCAACTAGCTTATTCTGTACTAACAGACGCTCAAAAACATCGATTTGAAGAAACATTAGAGCTAGATTTTTCCTTTGGTATTAAAGGTCTATCCCGTTTCCGGGCCAATTTATTTAATCAACGGGGAGCAGTTGGAGCAGTTTTTCGTGCTATCCCTTATGAAATTAAAAGTTTTGATGCTTTAGGTTTACCCCCTGTAGTAAGAAAGCTCTGTGAAAAACCTCGTGGTCTTATTCTAGTAACTGGGCCTACTGGGTCTGGAAAATCTACTACTTTGGCAGCTATGATTGACAAAGTTAATCAAGATCGCCATGAACATATCATTACCATAGAAGACCCTATAGAATTTCTCCATCCGCATAAAAACTGTCTTGTTAATCAACGAGAAGTTCACTCTGATACACATTCATTTGGTAATGCCTTAAGAGCTAGCTTACGCGAAGATCCTGACGTAGTATTAATTGGTGAGTTAAGAGACTTAGAAACTGTAGAAACTGCATTACGTATTGCAGAAACAGGACACTTAACTTTTGCAACACTACATACTAATTCTGCTTATTCAACAATTAACCGGGTAATTGATATTTTCCCTGCACACCAACAATCGCAGGTGAGAACACAGCTTAGTTTAGTTATAGAAGGCATACTTTGTCAGTCATTACTGCCAAAAGCCTCTGGAGCAGGACGTGCGATGGCAATGGAAATACTAATTCCTAATGCTGCTATTCGTAATCTTATTCGTGAAGATAAAATCCATCAAATATATTCTATGATGCAAACCGGACAAGAAAAATACGGGATGCAAACTTTTAATCAAGCTCTTGCAACAGCCTATTTTCAACGTCAAATTACTTTGGAAATGGCAATGCAACGCTCACATAACCAAGATGAATTACAAGAATTAATTAACCGTGGTACTGGATTAATTCATGCAGGTGGCCCACAATCAGGTGGCCCACAACGTCCCGGTGTACCAGGACAACCTCCCGGCAGGCCTATGCCGCCAATGGGGCGACCACCTGTCAGGTAAAATTTTTAGCTTAAACACTAGTTGATGGTTAATAAAATTGCTGCTCCATCATATTAACCATAGAAAAAAGGAGTATTAAAAATTATGCCAGTTTATGCCTTCAAAGGACGTAACCGAAGTAACGAAGTGGTGGTGGGCGAACGCTTTGCACCTGACCGGCAAACACTAGAAAACCTCCTTAGACGTGAACAAATTGTTGTTAATAGTATTAAGGAAAAAGGTAAAGAAGTAGCTATACCTAAGTTAGGTAAAAGACAAAAAGTAAATGCTAAAGAATTAGCTATTTTTACCCGACAGTTTTCTGTAATGATTGATGCTGGACTACCATTAGTACAATGTTTGGACATTTTAGGTAATCAACAAACTAACAATTTTTTTAAGCAAACTATTTTGCAAGTGCGCTCAGATGTAGAAGCTGGTATGACACTGGCAGAATCGCTTTCACGTCATCCAAAAGTATTTGAAACACTTTATGTTAACATGGTGGCAGCAGGTGAAACCGGCGGTATTTTGGACTTAATATTACAACGTTTAGCCATTTATATTGAAAAAATTGTTAAATTAAAAAGTGATATTATCTCAGCTTCAATCTACCCTTTAGCTGTAATAGGCTTGGCTGTAGTAGTAGTAGCAATTATTATGGTAGTGGTAATACCTGCTTTCAAAAACATATTTGAAGGCTTACTTGGCCCGGGTGAATCTTTACCTCTTCCAACAGAAATTGTTATATCTATTAGTGACTTTATGGCTGGCTATTGGTGGGTAATATTAATAGTTATTGGGGGTATTTCCTATGCTACTAAATCCTACTATGAAACTACTAATGGTCGTCGTGTAATAGACAATATGTTGCTTAAGTTTCCACTCTTTGGTGATATTTTAAGAAAAGTCGGTGTAGCAAGATTTTCACGTACCTTAGCCACACTACTTTCTTCAGGTGTACCTATCTTAGAATCTTTAGATATTACTGCACGTACGGCAGGTAATGTAATAATTCAAGAAGGAATTATGAAGATTCGTGCTGGTATTGAACAAGGACAAACTATTGTTGAACCTCTAAAAGCAGCAGGAATATTCCCTCCTATGGTTGCACAAATGATAGGCGTTGGTGAGCAAACAGGTGCATTAGACGCAATGTTAAGTAAAATTGCAGACTTTTATGAACAAGAAGTCGATGCTGCTATTGCTAATCTATTAACTTTGCTTGAACCTATAATGATTGTTTTCCTAGGTGTAACTATTGGTGGTATTGTTATATCTATGTATTTACCACTCTTTGTCTTGATTGGTAAACTAGCAGGTAAACACTAATTAAATGACTTATAAAGTAGTAGTTAATAAAAAGTTTTACTAACTACTACTTTTTACTTGAAATGTATGTTCAGATGCGTAATAGATTAACTTGGTTAATCGCCTCTCGTCTTACAGTAATATTAATACTTCTTGGTACAGCAGCAATTATTAATATTGTTTCACCATCGGTATTAATTGTTAAGGTTTTCGTTAAGGCTACTTTAGTAGTATCCCTACTTTCAATAATATATAGCTTCCTAGTAAAATTTTCCTCCCGTTATACATTACAAGCCTACATACAAATATTTACGGATATTGCCTTAGTTAGGTGGGTAGTTTATGAAACATCTTTAACAGAAAAATCTTTTGCTGCTCTTTATCTAGTAATTGTATTGGCTGCAAGCACTGTTCTACCGCGTTTAGCCGTGTTAATCACATCTGTATTATGTGTAATTTCTTATATAACTGTCACTAGCATATTATACTATCAAATATTTAACAGTAATTTACCATCACTAAGCCCTGATCAAAGTGTGCCTCTTTATATTTTAGCAATTTTAGTAATAGGTATTTTAGGAGGCCAAATAGCTGAACGCCTTCAACTTAGTCATTTAGCATTAACTCAAGCAACACAAAACTTAGCTAATCTACAAGCTTTTAATGAAAGAATTATTGAAAGCATTCATAGCGGTTTAGTTACTACTGATATAACAGGCAATATCTTATCATTTAATCGTGCTGCTGAAGAAATCACACAACACAAAGCCAATCAGGTAATCAAACGTACCTTTTTTGAAGTTTTTGGAGATCTATCAAATTACTTAAATTTTACTCCAGAACTACTTAATACTTCTAAACCTATTCGTTTTACTTCTAGTTGTTTATCTGCCACAGGTAGACAGATGTATTTAGGGATTACAGCCTCACCTTTATCAGGTGAAGATGGCAAGCCTAATGGTTTAGTTTTTTCTTTCCAAGATTTAACAGAAATCATTAAATTAGAGCAAGAAATTCGCCGCCGTGACCGTTTAGCAGCTATGGGTAAAATGGCCGCTGGAATTGCTCATGAAATACGTAACCCCTTAGCAGCTATGCGCGGCTCTATCCAAGTTTTACGTAGTGAATTAGACTTATCGGAAGATCAAGCACAACTAATGCAAATTGTTTTAAGAGAGTCTGACCGATTAGATAAAATTGTTAGTGATTTTTTAGCCTATGCCAGGCCCAGCCCTGCTAAACTTGCAGAATTTGATTTAGTTAATTGGATTAAAGAAACTGTTGCCTTAATTCGTTATAGTAATGAATCTTCAGCTAAGCATGAAATCTTAGTTGAATGTCCTGAAACATCTATTTCAATTGTTGCTGATTCTAACCAACTACGTCAAATAATATGGAATTTGGCAAGAAACTCCCTACAAGCAATGCCTGAAGGTGGAAAGTTAATTATTGAACTAAACCAAAATAAAGAGAAAGATATAATACTTACTTTTACTGATACAGGCGTTGGTATGTCTGAAGAAGAAATGGAAAGAATTTTTGAACCTTTTAATTCTAATCGTCCTGGTGGTACTGGTCTAGGAATGGCAATTGTCTATCAAATAATTTCCGACCATAATGGTAAAATAGACGTAGTAAGCCACCCTAATCAAGGAGCTAAAATTACTATAACCTTACCACAAAATATAACTAATAAAATACCTATTGATTTATTACCACAACAAAATATATTTTCATCTAGCGGTAAATTTAATCCTAATTTAGATTAATCCTCTAGTTTCTACGTTCACAATAGTTATTAGAAAGGCTATAATTTCTCTTATGCCAAAAATATTAATAGTTGACGACGAACTAAGCATGCGAGAGTTATTAGAAAGAGTTTTCCGTAGGGAAGGCTATAATGTTAGTGTAGCTGAAAACGGGATACGTGCCTTAGAATTAATACGCACTAATTATTTTGATCTAGTAATCTCTGATGTAAAAATGCCTAATCTAGGTGGGATGGAATTGCTGATGCAATGCCGAGAAACCTCACCTGACACTATGGTAATTTTAATGACAGCCTATGCCACTATTGATAAGGCTCGTGAAGCTTTTAAGTTAGGTGCAGATGATTTTGTTGAAAAGCCTTTTGATATAGATGAGTTAAAACTTGTTGTTAAAAAAGCTTTAGAAAAAAGTAAACTGCAACAAGAAAACGCATTATTAAAACGTGAGCTTAGGGAAAAAGGCCGACTAGATAATATTATTGGTCATTCACGTTGTATGCAGGAAGTCTATAAAATGATTATGGACATTGCCCCTACTGCTAGTACAGTGTTAATTCAAGGCGAATCAGGAACAGGAAAAGAATTAGTTGCTCGTGCTATTCATAATAATAGCCGTCGTGCTAATGCTCCTTTTGTTTCAATTAATTGTGGAGCTTTAACAGAACCTCTTTTAGAATCAGAACTTTTTGGTCATGTAAAAGGAGCTTTTACTGGTGCGCAGGCCAACAAAAAAGGGCTTTTTGAGTCTGCTCATAGTGGAACTATTTTTCTAGATGAAATCTCAGAAACTAGCCCTACAATGCAAGTTAAACTTTTAAGAGTATTGCAAGCACATGCTGTAAGACGTGTAGGAGGCACAGAAGAAATCTCTATTGACACTCGTGTAGTAGCAGCCACCAACCGAGATTTAATGCAAATGGTAGAGGAGAAATCTTTTCGTCTAGACCTTTACTATCGTATTAATGTTATTATGCTTAAGCTTCCTCCCTTAAGAGAAAGAAAGGAAGATATTCCTACACTTGCACAACACTTTTTAGCTAAATTTAACCGTTTAGCGGGCCGTCAAATTGAAACTATTACTGAAGAAGCAATGAGCTATTTAATGAATTATCATTGGCCAGGAAATGTTCGTGAGCTAGAAAGCGTTATAGAAAGAGCTGTAGCATTAGAACCTACTAAACAAGTACAGACAGAAAGATTAAGAGAAGAAATTCTTAAGTATAGCCCTGTCAGAATACAATCTTTTTTAGAACTGCCTGAAGATGGGATAAATTTAGAAACTTATATTAATGAAATAGAAAAATCTTTTATTTTGGAGGCACTGCGGCGCACTAATGGGAACCAAACCCGTGCAGCAGAGTTATTAGGGATGTCTGTTAGAAGCTTACGTCACCTACTAGATAAACACCGAATTAGACAAACAGCTAGTATGTTGCGCGAAAGTCCAGATAAATAAACTTAACTAGGGGTTAATTATGAAATTACTTAAGGTTTTAATTTTAGCTTTATTACTCTCATTTACAACCTTTGCCCAATCAGGAACTAACAACAACACTTCTGTTAACAATGCAGTTACGGTTTCTGCTGGAACTTTAACTAAACTAGAACTAGATACCCCTATTAGTTCTAAACTTAACGAAGTAGGGGATGAAGTATCAGCTAGGCTTGTAAACTCCATTTTTATTAATGGTCAATTAGCTCTAAAACGAGGGACAGAATTTCGTGGCAAAATAACCCAAATATCCCCGGCTAAACGTGGTCAACGTCAAGCCTCTTTAGCAATTGTTTTTGATAAAATAGTTGTTGCTGATGGAGAACAAGAAGTAGCTACACTAATAAAAGCAATAGATGATTATGCTAATGAAAGTAAATTAAGTGCTAATGATGAAGGAACTGTAAAAGGTGGACGTGCAGGAGGTAGAAGCGTTGATAATGCAACTAGAGGGGTTATTCTTGGAGGTGCAACTTATCCTGCTATTTTAGTTGGCACTGGCTCTTTAGGTGCTGCCGCTTCTGCGCCTTTAGGAGGTGCTTTAGCTGGGGTGCTTCTTAGTAAAGGAAATGATATTAAACTCTTTCCTGGTACTATTTTACGCATAGAAATTACAAAACCTATTATTATTAATAGCCAGGATAATATACCTAATAAATCTAGTAGAGAAGAAAGAGATAATGATAATTAGTAAACCTAGTAGATTCAAATAGGTGATATATTGATTAAACTTGTAAGCTATTTTGGAAAACAGCTTGCAGGTTTTAACTATCTACAATAATAAAATGGACAATACATTGATTTTGAAAGTATTTAAGGATTAAAATACTGATCAGAAATTCCAAGACTTTTTTATAATAGGCAACCATCCCTGTAAAAGTGAGCATCACAGGTTTGTGCGGTTAGTAAGTATATCTTTCAGGGGCAGGTTGACTAGAACAAACCTGTGACAAATACTCACCAACTGACTTCGGATTTTGATCTAGCTCGTGCAGCCGCTCTTGGAGATACTGCTGCATTTGAAGAAATCTATCAACGTCATCATCGACGTGTATATAGTTTATGTTTGCGAATGACTAGCAACTCAACCGAAGCAGAAGATTTAACTCAAGATGTTTTTATTCAACTCTTTCGTCGTATTGGTAGTTATCGAGGAGAAGCAGCCTTCTCAACTTGGTTACATCGATTGACTGTTAATCAGGTATTGATGAGGTTGCGCAAAAAAGATATCAAACTAGAAACTACTACTTCTGATGGAGAGTTACCTATTGATGTTGAACAAAATAGTGGTAGTTTAGCAACTCCTCCTTTTATAGATTCAATTGCACTAGAGCGTTCTATCAAAGAACTACCACCTGGCTATCGCACAATATTTGTACTACATGATGTTGAAGGTTACGAACATGAGGAAATTGCTAAATTATTAAATATCACGGTTGGTACATCAAAATCACAGCTTCATAAAGCAAGAATGAAATTACGGTCACTACTCTCAAAAAAGGTGTAAGATGAACTGTTTAGACTGTCAAGATTTACTTTCAGAATATATTGATGGGGATCTCAAACCAAATAAAAGACCTCTGGTTAGCGATCACTTAAAAGATTGTCAAGAATGTAGTTTGACTTATCAAGACTTAAAACAAATTGTTGGTATTAGTCAACAACTTCCTTTATTAGTCCCAAAAACAGACCTTTGGAAAAATATAGAAAAAGAAATTAAAGAACTTTCTCTTCCAACTGCTCCTAAAACACAAAGTGCTTGGTCAAAATTTTGGAACCACAGATTCCAATTTAGTATCTCTGTACCACAATTAACAGGCTCTTTGGCAGGTTTAGCAACAATAGTATTACTAGCAAGTAATTTTGTTTATTCCCCTCAAAACCTTGCAAGTACTCCTTCTCAAGGTACTGTTATAGCAAAACCTACAACTTATACTAGTAATACTACAGAAATGGAGTTGACTGGTAAAATAGATAGATTGTCTCACACAATTACAGAACGTTATAAAGATTGGGATCCTCAAGTACAAAAGCTTTATGATCGTAATTTAGAAGCAATTGACCAATCTATAGAAGAATGTCGCCAATTAGCACAAAAAAATCCATCAGATCCTATTGTGCATGAATTAATGGTTACAGCATACCAAGAAAAAATAAGACTTTTAGAACAATTTCTATTTTTACATAAGTAGAAGGCAATGAGTAAGAAATCTAATATTATTAGTAACATAACTACAATTGTGTTCTTTAGCGGGTTGTTAGTAGTAGTGTTATTTTCTCCAGATATTTCTGCTACTACATTTAAGAGTTACTCAAAGCATTTTAAGGTTTCTCCTCAAAATGCTTCTCTCGATATTTATAATCCAACAGGTTCTATTAAAGTAACAACTTGGGAAAAGGCTGAAATAAAGCTTTCAGCCTTTTTAGATGAACATGTAGAAGTATCAGAACGTCAACAAGGTAGCAGCATCGAAATTGAAGTCCATTGTGCTAAAATAGGCCAAGCCCGCTTTGAAGTTAATATCCCTCAAGAATGTACATTAGATCTTACATGCTTAAATGGGCCTATTGAAGTTTGGTCTGTTTCAGGCCCAATATCTGCACAAACTACAGAAGGCGAAATAACCCTTCAGGACTTAACTAGCAATAATATCGTTGCTAAAACTACTAGAGGTGTTATTTCTTACAAAGGTATCTTGGATAAAAAAGGCATTTATAATTTTTCTTCAATAGAAAATTCTATCAACATTACTATTCCTGCTAGTAATTCTTTTACTCTTTCAGCTACAGCTTCACCAGGAAAAGTTCATTTAGGTGGCTTTAGCCTAACAGATTCCGTCCCACACGAAAGGCGTATATCAGGAAAATATGCTGGCGGAGGTGCAATGCTAAATATTAATTCTCATCATGGAGAAATTAACTTACGCAAACATCCTTGATTAATATTGAAGAATTAAGGTTAATTAACTGTTTTTCGCTTCTCCTCCTCTAATTTTTCAGAATTTTCTTTATTGGTGGCCTATCACTAGAACGTTTACTAATATAAGAGTAGACTAGTTTATTACTAGGCAAAATTATAAAGGCTCACCTTGTTGATATGGATCACCTTGAACACGTCCTTGAAAATTACCTGTAAATAAAGCTTTTAATGCTGGTAGAAAATTGCGTGGGCCTATTGTTGCTAACTTCCCTCGTTTTAATCCAGCAGCATTATAAGAAGCTAAAGAAGGATCAACATAAAGAGGTGTCTCTAATTTTAATTTCTTTTGAAAAGCTGTAGCAAATTCTACTCGCCCATTACCAACAATAACTAACTCTGCACCTAATTTATGAATTTCATCTACTTTTTCACGCAACTGCGTGACTTGTTCACGACAAAGCAGTCAACCAAAATGACGAATAAAAACTAAAACTATAGGCTTTTCTTGCCAAATGCTACCTAACAAAACCTGATTGCCGTTTATATCTGTAACTTGGCTGTTGCTAAGAGCAACAATATCTGTTTTGTCTTCTCCACTTGCTAAAACATTTGGAGTAACCAGTAGAAAACTTATTAAACTAAACAAAATCAAATAAATAGATAAACTTTTCATTTATTTTCCTTAGACAAAAATTTATCCCCTAGCTTTCGTGCTTTTTATTATTTTCTTCTACAGCTTTTATATTACGTAAAAATCCAGCATGTTTTGGCCTTACAATTGGGCTTGCCTTAAAGAGTTCTTTAAATTCCACTGCTGTAAGCTCTGCTAATTCTGATAAAAGTGGCGAGACATTACCATCTCTTGGATAAAATTCTTTTGTACTAGTTTCTTTAGAAAACCGATTCCAAGGACATACATCTTGGCAAATATCACAACCAAAAATCCAGTTTTGCAGATTATTAGCTATTTGTTTTGGCAAAATAGGATCTTTTAGCTCTATCGTCCCATAAGAAATACAAAGACTTCCATCTACTAAATATGGCTCAACTATTGCACCTGTTGGACAAGCATCTATACAACGTGTACAAGTACCACAAAAATCAGGAATTTGCATTTCTTCATAGTCTAACTTTAAGTTAATTAAAATTTCACCTAAAAAAACCCAAGAACCATAATCCTTAGTAATTACATTGGTATGTTTGCCTAGCCATCCTATTCCAGCCTTTACCGCCCAAACCTTGTCCATCATTGGCCCGGCATCAACAAAATATCTTCCCTCTGCACTTGGTTCTACTGACTTAATCCATTCTAAAAGCAATTTTAACTTTTCGCCTAACACATCATGGTAGTCATCTCCCCAAGCATAACGAGAAATCTTTCCTACGTTAACATCGTCACTATGCTTATCAGGAGTATAATAATTTAAGGCTACTGCAATAATACTTTCAACTGTAGGAAGTAACAACTTAGGATCAGTTGATTTTTCTGCATTTCTAGCTAAATAGCCCATCTTCCCATGATAGCCACGACTCAGCCATTCATCCAATAAACTACCTTCTTTTTCTAGCCTTTGAGCAGGTACAATACCAATTTTTGTAAGCCCTAATTCATAAGCTTTTTGCTTAATTTTTGCTGAAGTAACATTCATAAAAAATTATCGTGGTAGCGCATTTGGCATATCGGCTAAAACATAAGCCATAACTGCCACTGTAGCAACATTTAAGGCTAAATCTGTTCTATCCATTTTTTCAAATGTATCTGCTTGTGTATGGTGAATGTCAAAATAATGGCTACTATCATTAGATAACCCTAGCCCAGGTACACCAGCACCAGTCAAAACAGAAATATCTGCTCCTACTCCTTGACTACGTCGAACATTATCAGACTTAATATTATATAAAAGTCCAGCAATATCTTGAATAATATTAAAAGCTTCGTCTTTACCCTGAAAAGAAAAGCCTAACGGACGAGTTCCACCAGAATCAGCTTCCATTGCCACAATATGTTTATCAAACTCTTGCTTATGTGCATCTCCATAAGCAACTCCACCATTTAAGCCATTTTCCTCATTAGTATAAAGGACAACTCTGATTGTCCGGCGAGGACGTAAACCCAACCGTGCTAGAATGCGTGCAGCTTCCATAACAATTACACAACCTGCACCATCATCATTTGAGCCTGTCCCAACATCCCAAGAATCTAAATGTCCGCTAATTAAAATTACTTCATCTGGCTTTTCAGATCCTTTTATTTCACCTATTACATTAGCAGACTCAGCATCTGGTAAAGTTTGCGCTCCAAGTTTTAAGTTAACAACAATTTTTTCACCACGTAAAAAGAGTCTTTGCATAAGCTCAGCATTTTCAATAGTAACAGCGGCAGCAGGTATCTTGGTTACGTCATCTTGATAACGCATTGCTCCTGTATGAGGAGTATTTAAGCTAACTGTAGTAACAGACCTTACAAGTGTTGCAATCGCGCCATATTTAGCAGCGTTTATAGCTCCGTTCCCACGATATCTTACAGCTTCACCATAGGCTTGACCTGTAGGCAAATCTTTACGCATAGGAAAGTTATACAAAACAATTTTTCCCTTAACTTGTGTTCCTAACTTGTCTAGCTCTTCAAAATTTCTTACTACAACTACTTCACCCGTAATGCCTTCGCTAGGCGTTCCCACAGTTCCACCAAGCCCCAAAATAGTTAGTTTATGCTTAGCCGGAGCTATTATTTCGGCTGATTCCGCACCGCGTACCCAATGAGGCACCATTACTTTTTCTGTGTAGACATTATCTAGTCCATCTGCTTTCATTGCTTTAACAGCCCACGCTATTGCTTGGTTAAGCTCTGGTGAACCACTTAAACGATGTCCAATACTATCGCTTAAATACTCTAATTTTTCATAAGCCTGGCCTTCAACCAAAGCACTACCAATGATTTGTGAAGCTGTCTTTGCATAATCTTTGCTTAATTTCTTTTCATCTGCTTTAACTGAAATATCAGTAGTAACTAAAATAATATTACTAATTAAAATAATAGACAGTAAAAATGCTAGCAATCGCATAAATATGGCCCTCAAGTTCTTAGTTTTTAGTGATTTTTTATAGATAAATATTTAGACGGCTTATTATAACTAGCTAGAAATATTTTGGCGAGTAACTGTTATCCTTTTAACTTTTATAAACAAAATAAAAGCCATCACTTGCTTGTGATGGCTTGACTTGTATATTTAGAGCTAATCTGGAGGAAAACTAAGGAAAATCAAAAATAATGTCTGCTGAATTAATTTAAGATCTCTTCATTAGTTATGATATTGAAAATCAAAATCAATTTCATACATAATACTCGCTAAATTTTTATTGTCAAACAAAAATTCCCTAATTTTTCCTTTTTTAATTTCACAAAATATAAACAAAATAATTTTCTGGTTTAAGCTAAAATTTTGTTTTTATTTGGTAGTTTAATGGTGTATGATAGCTAGCGATATTTGCTAGCAAAACTATGGAGAAATAATGGCGATAAATTGGACTAAAGATCAAGTTATTGCACTTAGCCCTGATGCAAGCTCAACAAAAGCTGGACAGGGATTAACCAACAAAAGCAAATGGGAAACTTTAGGTTATGACGAGCTTTTTGCTTGGGGTGAATGTAAAGGAAGCGGCAAAGCTCCTTATAAAGTGCAAATTAATTTAAGCGAACCTGCTTTTAAGTGTAGTTGTCCTAGTCATAAATTCCCTTGTAAACATTGTTTAGGCCTATTTTTAATGCTTATTAGCCAGGAAAGTTCTTTTACTGAAAAAGAACAACCTCTTTGGGTAAAAGAATGGATAGAATCGCGCACTAAAAAGGCTGAAAAACAATCTAAAAAGGTTGAAAAACAGACTACAGAACCAAAAAAAGCTCCTGACCCTGAAAAGCAAGCTGCTCGTGCTGCCGAACGCGAGGCAAAAGTAAAAGCTGGTATTCAAGAACTAGAGCTTTGGCTAAAAGACCTTATCCGTCAAGGATTAAGCATTACTCAGAGCCAAAAATATTCTTTTTGGGATACTCCAGCAGCTAGAATGGTAGATGCTCAAGCCCCAGGACTAGCTAGAATGCTTCGAGAAATGGCAAATATTCCCACTTCAGGTGTGGCCTGGCAAGAACGTTTATTAGAAAAATTATCTCTCTTACATTTAATTATTGAAGGTTATAAAAATATAGAAAACCTACCCCTTGCTAATCAGCAAGATATTCGCTCCCTAATTGGTTGGACGCAAAACCAAGAAGAATTGCTTAATCAACCAGGAGTTTTTGATAATTGGCTAATACTTGGTCAAAGAGTAGAAAGCGATTCTTTAACCCCTACGCTTAGATCACAGCGTATTTGGTTAAAAGGTGAACAAACTAATCAGTTTGCCTTAATACTAAACTTTGTTTTTGGTAATCAACCTATAGACACTAGCTTTATTTCTGGGACAATTTTACCTGCTGAACTAGTGTTTTTTCCTGGAGCATTCCCATTAAGAGCTTTAATTAAAAACCGCCAAACCTTTATTTCATCAAGTGAAATTAAACTATTTTCTAATATTTTAGAATTTACTAATAGTTGGGCTGATGCTTTAGCGAAAAACCCTTGGCTAGAACGTTTTCCTTGTGCAATAGAAAATCTAACTCTTTTACCTAAAGAAGATGAATGGCTATTTTGTGATAATTTAGGCTATGAATTAAGTATTAATAAAATTTATGGCAATATTTGGTTTTTACTAGCAATTAGTGGTGGTCATCCCGTCAAAGTTTTTGGGGAATGGTATAAAGATAGAATTTGGCCTTTAAGCGTTTGGGCAGAAAATCAAATTTATTTTGTTGGCTAAGGAGTTTATAAAATGTGGCAAGATCTTATATCAACAGCACTTATTGGAACTCAAAGACACCAAAACGAAATATCTATTAATTCTAGTAGTGAAAACTTAAATTCCCTTCTTACTCAAATTAATTCTAGCAATGATACTGAGCAAAAATTGCTTTCCTTAGCCGCAACTCTTTCTATTTATCAAAAAGTTGGTCAACTACCTACTAAAACTACCTTAAATAAGCTTGAACCTGCTGATTTAGACGATTTGCCTGTATGTAAAGCTGCTTATGAACTTTTGCTACCAGCACTTGGAGGAAAATATAGAAATGTATTTCCAGAAGCTATAAATCTACTAGTAAAACTTGGTAAGCGAGTCCCACCAGATATATTATTTCCCTTGTTAGATTATGCTAGGTACTCAAAGGATTTTTACTCTATTATTCGTCAAATAATAGGTAAACGTGGTCAATGGTTAGCCCAATTTAACCCTAATTGGGAATATGCCCAACAAAGAAATTTAGCTGAAAATAACACAGAAGAAATTTGGAAAACAGGAGATCAAAACACTAGAACGGAACTATTAGAAACTTTGCGTAAAAATAACCCTAAGCAAGCCCGTGAACTACTTTTAACTACCTGGTCAAAAGAGTCTGCAAATACTAGAGCAAAGTTTATTTCCATACTAGAAACAAATCTAAGTGATGACGATGAACAATTTTTAGAATCTGCTTTAGACGACCGTAGCAAAGATGTTCGTGTTAAAGCAACTCAACTACTTGCCTGTCTGCCAAACTCCCAATTTCAAGGCCGTATGCAGCAATATGCTCGCTCTTTTATACAACTAAAAGTTCAAAAGAAAAAAACCGTCCTAGATATAGAAGTCCCTCCCATAACCAAGGAACTAACACGAGATTTTCCCCATATTGAAGATAACAATAGCAAAGGAACTTTGCTAAATTCTCTATTTACTAAAGTTATTCCTGATTTTTGGTGTAAAGAATGGAATGTTTCCTGGCTAGAATTAATGAATTTGATGGAAAAAAGCGATTGGCACCATCAAATGGAAAGTGGCCTGTTGCAGGCATTAAGCGACCATCCAAATTTAGATTTGCTAACCACCCACTTAAAATATCTTTTCACAAAGAAAAAAAATATTAATCGTTCTATTCATCAAAACACTTTTTCAAACTTATCAAATGAAGAAAAAGAAACTGTTCTTATTTTTGTGTTAGATCATATTCCTGTGATTGGAGATGAAAATATTTTCCTTATTAATTTGCTAACACCTAAACCTGGTACTTATTGGAGTGAAGATTTATCAAAAAAACTACTAGGAGCTACACTAGCAGCCGTTAGAGAAAATGAAAAACCCAGTTATGCTTTGCTACACTGGTTTAATACCTATGCTATTTATTTACCTCCTACCAAATCATCTAGGGAAGCATCCGAGCTATTTAAACATGAAATATTTGATAAAGAATGGAAAGCTTGGGGAAAAGCTATAGAAGAATTTAAGGACATTTTAGAATTTCGTCTCAATATGTTTAAGGAGTTTAACTTATGACTAATGTCTTACGTCAACATGCAGAACAACAATTTGCTGAAGAATTAACTGCCCTAGCAAAAGCTGATAAACGCCCACGTCCACCTAACTGGAAACTTTCTCCCTGGGCCGTTACTACTTATCTTTTAGGCGGCAAATTAGAAAACGGTTTTGAAGTTTCTCCTAAATATATTGGAAGTCGTCGCCTAATGGAAATTGCTGTAGCAACTTTAGCTACTGACCGAGCATTATTGTTAATAGGTGTTCCGGGGACAGCAAAATCTTGGGTTTCTGAGCATATTTCTGCTGCTGTATCAGGTGATTCTACGTTACTAATTCAAGGCACGGCTGGCACAAGCGAAGAATCTATTCGCTATGGTTGGAATTATGCCAAGCTACTTTCTGAAGGCCCTTCTCGCGCTGCACTTGTTGAAAGCCCGCTAGTCAGAGCAATGGAGCAAGGAAGAATCGCCCGAATTGAAGAATTAACCCGTATTCCAGCCGATGTTCAAGACACTTTAATAACCGTTTTGTCAGAAAAAACTTTGCCAATCCCAGAACTTAATGAAGAAGTACAAGCCAACAAAGGATTTAATGTTATTGCAACGGCAAATAATCGGGATCGTGGAGTTAATGAGCTTTCTAGCGCGTTAAAACGTCGCTTTAATACGGTTGTTTTACCTGTGCCAGAAACAGTTGAAGAAGAGGCTGAAATAGTCCAACGTCGCGTTGAAAGCATTGGGCGAGCCTTAGAACTTCCTGCCGAAGCTCCTGCGCTGTCAGAAATCCGCCGAATAGTTACGGTTTTTCGAGAACTCCGAGACGGAAAAACCATTGATGGTAAAACCAAGCTTAAAACGCCTAGTGGAACAATGAGTACAGCAGAAGCAATTTCTGTTGTTAACGGTGGACTGGCTCTAGCGGCTCATTTTGGCGATGGACAAATGCAGTCAAACGATGTTGCAGCAGGGCTACTTGGTGCAGTTGTAAAGGATCCCGTCCAAGACCAAGTTGTTTGGTTAGAATATTTAGAAACGGTTGTAAAAGAGCGTGACGGATGGACAGACCTTTATAGAGCCTGTCGGGACATTTCCTAAATTTTGATTAGGGGATTTTTTCAATGAGTTTGCATATTTTTGGCATTCGTCATCATGGCCCAGGGTCAGCACGTAGTTTGTTAAACTCCTTAAATACCTTGCAGCCAGACATAATTTTAGTTGAAGGCCCACCAGATGCCGAAGAAGTCCTACATTTAGCAGCACATAAAGACATGAAGCCTCCAGCGGCTATCTTAATCTATGTGCCTGAAGAACTTAGCAAAGCTGTCTATTACCCTTTTGCAGTATTTTCCCCTGAATGGCAAGCTATAAATTATGGCTTAGAACATACTATTCCTCTACGTTTTATGGATTTACCTCAAACACATCGTTTAGCCGTCGCACCTGTAGAGCAACTTTTAGCTACTTTATCCACAATACGGCATGATCCGTTAGGCTGGCTAGCTCAAGCCGCAGGCTATTCAGATGGTGAGCGTTGGTGGGAACATATGGTTGAGCATCGCCGAGATAGTAGCAATGATATTTTTGAGGCTGTACTAGAAGCTATGACTGAAATGCGCAATTCTAAATTCATAGAAGAAGTCGCAACTTGCCCAACAGAAAACCCATTAGAAATAAAAGAAGCCGACAACCAAAACCAAGTTAAAAGTGAAAAACCTCCTAATGAATCTTCTACAACTCCCCCACCCTTAGTAATGGGTGAAGAACATCGGGAAGCTTATATGCGTCAAACCATCCGCACAGCACAAAAAGAAGGCTTTAAAAAAATTGCTGTTGTCTGTGGTGCCTGGCATGCTCCAGCATTAAAAGACTTAGACAATCCTAAAATAGCTAAAAACTCTAAAGAAGATGCTGCGCTCTTAAAAGGTTTACCTAAAGTAAAAGTACAGGCTACTTGGATACCTTGGACACATGGACGGCTTTCTTATCATTCTGGTTATGGTGCAGGGATTGAGTCGCCTGGCTGGTATCATCATTTATGGATGTCTGACAAGCTTTCTCCAACTCAAGTAACTATTCGTTGGTTAACAAAAGTTGCTCATTTGCTAAGAAAAGAAGATTTAGATGTTTCCGCAGCACATGTTATTGAAGCCGTCCGTTTAGCTGAAGCCCTTTCATCAATGAGAGATCGACCATTGCCTAGCCTTCTGGAGATTGGTGAAGCAATCCAAGCCATATTTTGTTTTGGGAGTGATTTACCACTTAATTTAATTCAAAAACAATTAATAATTGGGGAACAGCTTGGAGAAATTCCAGCAGAAACTCCAATGGTGCCAATTCAGCAAGACTTGCTAAAAGAACAAAAACGTCTGCGTTTAGCTATGCAAGCTTCAAGTAAAGATTTAGACCTAGACCTACGTAAAGAAATAGACCTAGCCCGTAGTCATTTATTGCACCGTTTATCAATGCTAAATATTGGTTGGGGTCAAATACAAAATAATAAATACAACAAAAAAGGGACATTCCACGAACTTTGGAAGCTAGAATGGCAACCTGAATTTACAGTTCGACTAATTGAAGTAGGTGTTTGGGGAAATACTGTTAGCAATGCGGCTAATGCTTATGTTTGTGACCAAGCTAGCAAAGCTAGCGATCTAGTAGAGCTTACTAAATTAGTAGATCATACACTCCTAGCCGATCTACCTTTAGCAGTTGAGCAGGTGCTTAAAAATCTTGAAGACAAGGCTTCTTTAACTAGTGATGTTACTCATTTAATGGGAGCATTGCCAGCACTTGCTCAAGTAATGCGCTATGGAAATGTTCGCAAAACCGACTCGGACAGTGTTTCTCACATAGTTGATGGACTAATTAGCCGAATTTGCATCGGTCTACCTAATGCTTGCTCATCGCTTAACGACGATGCAGCAGTAGCAATGTTTGAGCATATAGTTAAAGTCAACCAAACAATTAACTTATTGCAAAATAAAGAACACACAAAAATTTGGCATGATGTACTAAAACAATTAGCTAATAAACGCTCTTTACACGGTTTATTAGCTGGGCGATGTTGTCGTCTGCTCTACGAAGCGAGGGAAATAGCCGCTGACCAAACAGCCCAATATATGAATTTAGCTCTTTCTAGAGCAAGTGACCCTGTACAAGCCGCTGCTTGGGTAGAAGGTTTCTTAAAAGATAGCGGTTTACTCTTAATTCATGACTCAAAACTTTGGGCAGTGCTAGACGCTTGGGTTTGTTCGCTAAATACAGATACTTTTACCCAGCTTTTGCCACTTCTAAGACGCACTTTTTCAACTTTCCCCAAAGCAGAACGTAGGCAAATAGGAGAATTAGCTAAAAAAGGAACGTCTCCCCAACAAGTTAAGCTAAAAATAGAGTCTCCAACGAACTTTGACCAAGCTAGAGCAGAAAGCGTTCTACCTTTAATTGCTAAATTATTAGGTTTATAAATAAAAGGATTTTATGCAACAAACTGACGAAAAATTAAGACGCTGGCGGTTAATTTTAGGCGGTAATGAGGCAGATGGAACGGATTGCCCTTTAGGAGCAGAGGATCTTGGTATGGACAAAGCTTTAGACGCTCTATATGACTCAGAGCGTCAAGGCGGCTTAGGCTCATCCTCTCCAAAAGTTGCTCGTTGGCTAGGTGATATCCGTCAGTATTTTCCATCTAGTGTGGTTAAAGTAATGCAAAAAGATGCACTAGAAAGACTAAATTTAACACAATTGCTACTTGAGCCTGAGCTATTAGAAGGTGTTGAACCTGATGTTGATTTAGTAGCTAATTTACTTGCACTAAAAAATGTTATGCCAGGCAAAACCAAAGAAACTGCTCGCGTAGTTGTTCGTCGTGTAGTTGAAGAATTAGAACGCAAACTAGCTAATAATATGCGTCAAGCTGTGATGGGAAGCCTTAACCGTTCTAGTCGTAATCGTCGCCCTCGTCATAGCGAAATTGATTGGAATCGCACTATCCGAAATAATCTAAAAAATTATCAAAAAGACTATAAAACTATCATTCCAGAAACTCGCATTGGCTATAGCCGCAAGCGTAATTCCTTACGTGATATTATTCTTTGTGTTGATCAAAGCGGCTCAATGGGAACATCAGTCGTTTATTCTGGGATTTTTGGAGCAGTTCTAGCCTCGCTTCCTGCGATACAAACTAAAATGATAGTGTTTGACACAGCAGTAGTTGACCTATCTGATAATTTACAAGATCCTGTAGACATTTTATTTGGTGTACAATTAGGCGGAGGAACAGACATAAACAAGGCTTTAGGCTATTGTCAAACCCTAATCCGTAGACCTGAAGAAACCATTTTAATTTTAATTAGCGATCTTTATGAGGGAGGAAACCAACAAGAGATGCTAAAACGTGTAGCAAATATTGTTGGTGCAGGAACACAATTTGTTGCATTGCTGGCATTAAATGATCAGGGTGCGCCTTATTATGATCATAAAACGGCTGAAATTATGGCTGGGCTTGGTGTACCGTCTTTTGCTTGTACTCCAGACTTATTTCCTGATTTAATGGCAGCAGTAATTAACCGTCAAGATATTAACCAATGGGCAGCAGCAAATGAAATTGTTACTTCCAGAGCAAATAAATAGCTTTAATAGCAAATATTTAGGAAAAATATGTCTATACCAACAGAAATTAAAAAATCTTCTCCTACCGAACTAACTATTTATTGGGATGATAATCACATAAGTATATTCCCTATTAAATATTTACGCTTTGAATGTACTTGTGCAGGTTGTATTGATGAAGTAACAGGAAAACGCATTATCCGCGAAGAAACAATTCCTTTAGATATATCCATCAACAATGCAAAACATGTTGGTAGATATGGAGTGCAGTTTTATTTTAGCGATAATCACAGCACAGGTATTTATACATGGAAACACTTACGTTTGCTATGTCCTTGCATGGAGTGTTGTAAACAATGATTTTTAAGCTTAAAGTTAGATCTTTTTTGGAACTTACAAAGCTTTATTGCGTGCAAGACCAAAGAACAAATCAGTTGCAGTTACTAATCTAGATAGTTATTATCAAATAACTATAACTTTATATTAATCAAATAAAACCATTGCAATAATCAAAAATTATGAGCGTATCAAAAAAAAATCAACCCTCTGCTGAACAAGATGTTCAAAAAAAGCTTAAAGTTTTGGGCATTCTTTGTGGTGCAGTAGTTTTAATTTTAGCTTATCAATATTTCTTTGCAGCATCTAGCATCGCACCAAATACAGAAAAAGCAACTACAACAGCACAAACTGACAAGTCTAAGCGTGTTCCTTGGAATCAAGTCTTAACAGAACAAAATCCTAAAGATAAAAATGCTAGCACTGCTGGTTATGTACCTGTCTCATTAGATGTTGATGCTCTAGCAAATAAACTTAATTCTGGTTCAGAAGTAGGACGTAATCTTTTTGATTATCCACCACCACCACCACCACCACCCATACCGCCACCACCGCCACCAACAATAGTATTAAATTCTGTTAGCCCAACATCTGTTTATGCAAAAACTAAACCTTTTGAAGTTGTAGTACGTGGTAGTAATTTTTCATTAAATATGCGCTTGTACTTAAACGGAAACCCAAACTTTGCTCAAACAATTTTGGTTAGCGATTCAGAAATAAAAGCTCTAGTTCCAGCGAATTATTTTGATAGGGCTGGGCGGCTACGTTTTGAACTAAAAGTTCCTGGGCAAGAAGTATCGTTTTTCTCCAAGCCCTTAGAAATTAGTGTACTTGAGCCAGAAGATCCTAATCGATTGTTTAAGATTATAGGTCATTTTACTGATCCAAAAGGCAACCCTGCTACAGTGTTAGCAGAAAATGGTGGTAATCCAAATAACCCTAAAACTACTATAGCTAAAGTTGATGACACTATTTTTAATAAGTGGAAAGTAATTTCCATCAATAAGGGAACAATGGAACTAGAAGATGTTAAACAAGCTTTAGGAGTACGTTGGCCCGTAAAAATGAAAGAAGAAAGTGCAAGTGGAGTTAGTGTTTCTTACGCAAATAGTAATGCTTATCAAAATAATGCTTACCAACAAGCTCAATATGATGAGCTAAATAATGTAAATAACCCTACTCTAGTTAACTTAAATGAAGCAAATACTGCTGGTGCTTCTCCAAATGGAAACCAAGTATTAGGAGAAACAGCAGAAGATCAAGAACGTAACAAAAAGATAAATGCTGAGAATATAAAAACAATGAATGAAATGTTTAAACAACAACGAGAAGCTTTAATAAGGCAGCGTCAAGAATTAATCAAAGATTTGCCTAAAAATCCTCGAAACCCAAATAAATAACTATTTGTTAATATAATTAAAATTTGTATTTAGCAAAACAGCCTCAAACCTTGAGGCTGTTTTTATTTATGCTTAATATTTTCTGCTAGCATATTGCAAAACAAAGCACCTTGTTCAATAGCATCATCTAAGGCTTGATGGGTATGAGGAAGCCTATCAAACCAGTTTTTTGGCATATTACGTTTAGTAGAGTCCCGATAATTTTTCTTTAACATCGCCATAGCATAAGTTTTTATATCTAGTGCAGAATGGGAAAATGGGCTTTCTCCAGTAAATCTAATCAAATACCAATAAACAAACATAAAATCAAAAGCAACAGGGTAAGAAACAAAAACAGGTTTACCGGGCAAATTCTTTAACCAGCCAAGATAGTTTTTCATCGCTATTTCAGCCTTTTGTAAATTTTTGCGGCAAGCCTCCCAAGCTTCTGTCTGTGTCTGCCACCAAGCCATAGTGTTAGGGTCTGCAACTGCACCAGGCAAGGTTTCTAAATTAGCCGTAAAAGTTGAAATTAAAGTTTTATTTGCTAAATAAGCGGCTGAACCAAAACTAAGCATTGAATTAACACCTGGTATTGGCCCATCTGTTTCTACATCCGTACTTATATATATTTCTTGTGCCATAAGTTTTACTAGTTATTTCGTAAATTATTGATCTTTTGGAATTTGCTTATAAAATTCTCTTAGTGATGCAATTTAAATAGCTTTTCTACGTAACATTTTTAATTGGTCTAGTTCTGTTATTTTAATAAATACTTTGTAAACAAAATAATTAATAATACATGGGGTTGAAACCGTAGACTACATATCTATCGCCCCGTTGGGGCTTTAAGAAATAAAAATGTCAAAAAACTTTGTTTACGTTGTAATAAGTCTTCGCTTTAATAAATACCTTTCATACCCTTTCCACAATCTACTTGCAAATAAGCTTCTGGAAAGAGATATTCCACAAACTCTTTTAAGAATTTTTCTAATATTTCTTTCCATACACTATCATTATCATAACTCTCTACTTGAGTTATACCTTTTTTCTTTGCCATAAAAGGCTATTTTCCTTCAGGCCATTGGAAATCTTGATACATTACTCTTAAACGTTTTTTATCAAATTTACCTACACTAGTTTTAGGTATTTCCTTAATAATTTCTACAGCATTTGGTATCCACCAAGGAGCAAATCTTTCTTTTAAATAGCTAATTACCTCATTTGTATCAAAATCTTGCGCAAAAGCGGGTTTAGGAACAACACAGGCTAAAGGCCGTTCAACCCATTTTTCATGAGCTACAGCAATAACGGCAGCTTCTTGAATTTTAGGGTGTCCAAGTAGAGCATTTTCTAGGTCAACGCTAGAAATCCATTCACCCCCACTTTTAATTAAATCTTTAGTTCTATCTACAATAGCAATATAGCCTTCTTGGTCAATTGTCACTACATCGCCAGTTGAGAACCAACCATCAACAAAAGCTTCTGCTCGTTCAGTAGTTTCATAATAAGTTTTTGCTACCCAAGGGCCTTTAACTTGGAGTTCGCCCCGTGTTTCTCCATCCCAGGAACAACTTTTCCATCATCATCTACAGCACGAATTTCAACACAAGCAGACGGAATACCCTGTTTAGTTCTATAACTCATTTGTTGTTCTGGCGATAAGCTTAACAAACTGCTTTTTAGTTTAGCCATTGAGCCTAGAGGAGAAAGCTCTGTCATACCCCAAGCTTGTATAACAGGTATATTGTAATTATGTTGGAAATATTCAATCATTGAAGCAGGGACAGCAGAACCACCTATTACAATACAACGCAGGTTTTCTAAATTAAATTTTTCATGGTCAAGTATTGCCATTATCCCTAGCCAAATAGTAGGGACTCCTGCGGTAAGAGACACTTTTTCTTCTGAAATTAATTGAATAATATCACGGGGCTGCATAAAGTGATTTGGGAAAACTTGACTTGCCCCTACCATAGTAGCGGCATATGGAAGCCCCCAAGCATTAGCATGAAACATTGGAACAACAGGAAAAACAACATCTCTTTCACATAGTCCCATATTATCAGCCATTGCAATAGCCATTGAATGTAGGTAAACAGAACGATGTGAATAAAGCACCCTTTTGGATGTCCTGTAGTTCCAGAAGTATAACAAAGCCCTGCCGCCATATTTTCATTCTCTATTTTAGGCAAAACAAAATCTTTTGGCTGCTCAGCTAACAACTTTTCATATGAATCAGCATTGAGTTCTTCAAGTGCATTTTCACACATTACAACAAAATGTTTTACAGTTGTTAAATGTGGAGCAAATTGTTTTACAAGTGGTGTTAATGAAGGATCAAAAAATAAGGCTTGGTCTTCAGCATGGTTAATAATGTAGGTGATTTGATCAGCAGCTAAACGAATATTGACAGTGTGAACAACTGCACCAATACAAGGAATAGCAAAATAAAGCTCTAAATGTCGGTAATTGTGCCATGCAAAAGTAGCTACTCTATCACCTGGTTTGATACCCATTTTTTGCAATAGTGAAGCTAATTGTAAGACACGTTGATAAAAATCTTGATAAGTGTAGCGATGTACTCCATTTGCTTGACGAGTAATAATTTCTCTTTTAGGAAAAAATTGTTTGGCCCTTTCCAACATCATAGGCACAGACAATTGAATGTCCATCATTAAACCATTCATAAAAATATTGTCTCCTTAAAACTGATAAATAAAAATAGGGAATTTTTGCGGGTATTTTCTAAAAGGTGGATTATAGAATATTAGGAATTTTTTCTAAAGATTCTATTGATGACAAAATGTTTTTAATTTCTTGGAATAACTAGGCAAACAAGCCTTCTTGGTCAAAATTAGATGTACTGTGGGATAAAACTTCTACCATTAGAACATAGTTATACCAGATTGGATTAGGCTAGCTACACAAAATTACATATAACTTATTTTATTACAATCAGTTATATATTTGTTGATGCGATTGTACTACTTCGATCTGGTATTAGTTAAGTTTTGTAGACTTTTAATAGTAATAAAGCTTGGTTTACAAGCTACAACTACATCTAGTTTTGCCATAATAAGAAAAAGCTAGCAAACATTTTAAGTGTCTACTAGCTTTAGTTTTAGAAGAGAATTTTGTTAATTAGTTAGTTTTTATCTAACGCCTGTTGGCCCATTGAAGTTACCAATGCCTGTACCAGGTGCGCCAACTAAAGTAGCAGGGCCACCCATTAAAGGTTTTTTCTGCATACGGTTATTCTTAGTATCGCCAATAAAGACATTACCAGAAGCAGCAAGTACAACACCTTGAGGAGCGTTGACAGTGCCTAATGTAGTACCAGGTGCCATAAATGTCATCCAACCCATAGCTGTACCGCCAACATTCATTTGAATACGGTTGTTAAGTGTATCAGCAATATAAACATTGCCAGCAGTATCAACATAAATACCACGTGGACTATTAACTTTACCTAATGCAGTACCAGCAGTTGCACCAGCAAATATTGCCCAACCTGTTGGTGCCCCAGTAGTATTAAATTGGATACGGTTGTTATTTGTATCTGCTACATAAACTCCACCATTTATATCTATTGCAACAGCAGCAGGACGATTGACTTTACCTAAAGCTGTTCCAACTGTTGCACCAGCATATACTCCAAATAAAGGAGTTGTGCTAGCAGAAGTAGCCATTTGGATTCTATTATTTAATGTATCAGCTACATATAAAACATCGTTTTGTTCATCATAAGCTACACCTTGAGGTGCATTTACTGTACCTACAGCAGTACCTGGGCCAGCTATTACTTGCCAACTCATTCCACCATCGGTTGAACGTTGAACGCGGTTATTATTTGTATCAGCAACAAAAATCAACATATCTGTTGAATCAGAAGAAACACCTTGAGGTGCATTAAATTGACCTAATCCAACACCTGGGCCAAAGCCTACTGCTTGCCAACTCATTCCATCATCAAGTGTTCTTTGTATCCTGTTATTTAATGTATCTGCTGCATATACTGTTAAATGCTCAAGTGTTGCACCACCACAATTAACGTCAATGGTAGTGATATTTAACATCCAGCTATTTAATACACCAATATCACCACCTAAGTCATCAGAGATGGTTAAAGTCCAAGTTCCATTTGGATCTTCTCCAATAAAGGCTCCAAATGGTTCTTCAGGTGTTAAGTTATTTACAACTACATTGAGTGCGTATAGTTGATCTGTAACAATACCTGGGCCTGAAGTAACAGTGCTATTATTTAGATAAGGAACTTGACCCATTGGGTTTGCATCATCATCAAAAAGTGTGCCGTTAAATACATTGTCACTAGTACCAGCATTATCAGTAGTTACTGTTACTACTGTTCCTGATGGGGATGTTAATGTAATGTCTAAATCTCCTGGAAATGTATGTGTAATAAATGGTTGCAAAGTTAATTTACCAACAGTTGTACCAGCACCAGTAACATTAATTGTTGAAGTTACTGTATTTACATCTAATATGTTTGTTGGTGTATTGTTGGTAAAAGATGTAGTTGTTGGTGTTGGTGTAGCAGGCAACGTAGAAATATCTAGATTCCAACTATTTAATGCACCGCCATCACCAGCAGCATCATCAGAAATGGTTAAAGTCCAAACACCATTTGGATTTTCTCCTATAAAGGCGGCTAATGGTTCTTCAGGAGTTAAAGGAGTAGCTGTAACTAAATTTACATAAGAATGATCTGTAGTAACACCATTATTTATTGTATAAGGAACTTGACCCATAGGGTTAGCATCATCATCAAAAAGTGTCCCATTGAATACATTATCACTACCACCACCATTATCAGTAGTTATTGTTACTACTGTTCCTGATGGTGATGTTAATGTGATGTCTAAGTCTCCATTAAATGTGTGTGTAATAAATGTTGTTAGGTCAACATCAAAAAGATATGGAGCAGCACCGCTAACAGTAATTGTGGAAGTAACAACAGCCGGGCCTGTAGGAATAGTTACAGGTGTATTGTTAGGAAAATTGGTAGTTACAACACCATCACAAGCTGGAGCCGCTTCATTTCTAGGAATAGTACCTACTTTAGGGCTAGGGCCTACTGCTACAGGCTCATCACCACCTAAACTAGCTTTTAGCGCGTTATATTGATCTATTAAAGATTCTAATTGTGGTTTTACACTAGCATCTTTAGAAGCTTGTTGTTTAAGTGAATTAATAGATTGTTGTAGGGTTCTCATTTGATCCAAGGTAGCTTGTTTGGATTGACTTTGAGCCGCTACTTTTGTTCCAGAAACAAAAAAGTTTTCTAAACTTTGTGGTACTAAAGTACCTAAAAACATTAACATTGCAAAAACGACAAAACTTGCAATGTATTTCTTTTTCAAACTCATAAAAGCCTCCTAAAATCTTTTCTAATCCAATAAAAATTTTCAATATCAAAAAATGTTTAATTCCAGAAAAACTACTAATGCCTAACATTATAAGTAAGTATTTTAAGAAATTATTTGTAAAACTATAACTCCAAATTATATAGCAGCAGATTTGCTACTACTCTAATTGCCTAGGTGCATTTATTGTTTTTATTTGTGATTATTTATAAAGACTTAACTTAATCCAAATAAGTAAGACAACCTATTTTGGTTATATAATTGGTTATATATTTAGTTTAGTAAATTTAGCAGTATCTTAAATAAGTTGGATCAGAGATTTTTAGCATATTGCTCTTATTTTGTCTAATAGTTTTCCATTAATTTAGCTTTTAATAAAAGTTAGATAAAGATAGATAAAGATAGGATTTATGCCCAAGAGTTTTAGTTTACTTAAAAGCTTTATGTGTTCACCCTTTAATAATATTGAATTGCTTACTAAATATTTCAAAATAAATGCTTTACATCTCTAATTTTAATTAATGCTATAAAGTAAATATAGCTAGATATTTTACTAATTAGCTATGTAATACTTAAAGGCAAATTAAAAACTTAAAGTAGTCATTCTATGCTACGTTTTTACTACTAAGCAAAGTTCTAAACAAACAAAATCTATACTACTTTTTAATAATTTTTTAATAATAAAATTGCTATTAGATAAAATTATCCTAATTTTTAATAACAATACATTGCTAAAAATTAAAATTATATTAAAATTGTGTTAAATTTTTCTGAACCTAAATCTTTTCCAATGTAAAAAAAATATCAGACTCAAAACTTAGTTTCTAGTCTAAGTGTGTCTCTAATAGGATTTTATCGAAAAATAACTAAACTAACTCTATGACTTTGTTGGGTTAAACTCTAACAATCTATAATAAATAAATCTATACATTACTAAAATTAGGAGGTTCTCTTTGAAGACTAAATTGCCCTGGCGACTTACTAAGTTTGCCATAACTTTTTTTGCTTTAGCCTTGTTGTTTTCAGCAACAGGTTTTCTCCCATTAAGTACAAAATTATCCATAGTTAGTGCTGATAAAGGAAGCACACAACAAGGACAAAAACAATCTAGAGCCGAGATTCAACGACAAAAAGAAGCTGCTGTTCCTCAAAAACCAGATAACTTTGCTAGCAACAGCACGGCTCTATCAGAGCTAGAACAAGGGCTGACAGGTGAAGACGTAGCTATTGAAGATCCTGTAGTAGAACTAGCCCGAAAAAATACTAAATCTAGCCTTTCACCTGTTGAGGAATATCCTAACAGCGTAACAATGTCATTTAGCAACAATGCAAATATTAGTATTCCTACTTCAGGTATAGCTACACCATATCCAGCAACTGTTAATGTTAGTGGTTTTACAGGTAATATAACTAAAGTAACAGCTACATTAACTAACCTTAGCCATACTTTTGTATCTGACATAGATGTAATCTTAGTATCTCCAACAGGCCAAAAGGTAGCTCTTATTTCAGCTGTAGGTGGTATTAACCCTGCTACCAACGTGAATTTAACACTTGATGATGATGCTGCAATGTCTGTATCTGGCACTCAAGTAGTATCAGGCACATTTAAGCCTACTTCTTTAATAACTACACTTTCTCTACCTGCTCCAGCACCTCCTGCTCCTTATGCAACAATGATGGCTCAATTTAACGGTCAAAGCCCTAATGGTGTGTGGAGTTTATATGTTTTTGATACAGTTACTCTTGATGGTGGCAGTATTGCAGGTGGTTTTTCTCTAACCATTACTGATGATGGTGGTGGTGCGCCTCCTCCGCCTCCTCCTGTTACAACAACAGCAACCTTTATGAACACAGCACCTATAAGTATTCCTAGCGTAGGTATTGCTACTCCATATCCAGCAACTGTTAACGTTAGCGGTTTAGCTGGAAATACAACTAAAGTAACTGTTGGGCTAAATATGTTTAATCATACTTTCCCAGATGACGTAGATGTCTTGTTAGTATCTCCAACAGGCCAAAAAGTAGTTATCTTTTCTGATCTAGGCGGTTCAACTGACGCTGTTAACCTAAACTTTACCCTTGATGATGCAGCAGCAATGGCTTTACCTGACAACGGCCCGCTAGTATCAGGCACATTTAGACCTACTAATAGTGGTTTAACAGATACTTTTGCAGCACCTGCTCCACCTGCTCCATATGGAACAATGCTATCTGACTTTAATGGTGTAAGCCCTAATGGTACTTGGTCATTATATGTTGTTGATGACTTAACTGGTGATTTAGGTAACTTTAACGGTGGTTTCTCTCTTACTATTACAACTGCTCAAGTTGTAGTTGCAACAGTACAATTTAGTGCAACTAACTATATGATTAACGAAGATGGCGGTAATGCTCTTATTACTGTAACTCGTACTGGTTCCACAACAGGTACTGCAATGGTAAATTATGCTACTAGTAATGGTACTGCTACTGCTGGTAGTGACTACACTGCTACATCTGGTACTTTAACCTTCCCAGATGGTAGTGCTATGCAAAGCTTTATGGTTCCAGTTCTAAATGACAACTTAACTGAGCCAAACGAAACAGTTAACTTAACTTTAAGTATGCCTACAGGAGCTACTTTAGGTACACCTAGCACTGCTGTTTTAACTATCACTAATGATGATAGATTAGACCATACAACAGTCTATGCTGTAGATACAAATAACAGCCGTATCCAAAGAAGCACTAGTAACGGTATGACTTGGACGGCAGTAGGATTTGGCCCTGGAACAGCTTTAGGTAGCTTTAATGCTCCAAAAGGCGTTTCTTCAAGCCTAAATGATATGATAGTTTTCGTTGCTGATACTGGTAATAACCGTATTCAACGTTCTACAAATGGTGGTTCAACTTGGCAGCTATTAGCAGGCCCAGGTACTGCTGTAGGTACAGTAAATGCTCCTCAAAGCATTGCTTATGATGAACGAAACAACATTCTCTACATTGCTGATACTGGCAATAACCGTATTCAAAGAATAATGAATGCTTCAACAACTAACCCACTACCTAGTTTATTTGCTAACACAATAGGTGGTGCTGCTGTAGGTCAAGTTAATGCTCCTCGTGGTATTGCAGTTGATGGTAATGGTTTAGTTTATGTTGCTGATACTGGCAATAGCCGTATTCAAGTCAATATGACTGGTATGGTTGGCGGATGGCAAGTTCTAGCTGGTGCAACTGCTGGAACTGCTCCTGGCAAATTTAATCAACCACGTGGTATTTATGCTAATGGTGCTGGCGAAATTTATGTAGCTGACACACTTAACAATAGAATACAAAAATTATCTGGTGGTATTTGGTCAGTATTTATGCCTGCTGGAAATACTCTTGGTGCAGTAAATGCTCCTGAAGGTATAGTAACTACTTCTACAAACTTTGCCTTTGTTGGTGATACTGCTAACAATCGTGTCCAACGCTTAACTACTATGGGTACTTCTTCAACCCTAGTTGGTGGCCCTGGTGTAAATCTTGGACAATTTAACCAAGTTTCTGGTATGCGCTAAACCTTTTGTTTTAAGCTTTTTAGACAGCCTAAGAAAATTTCTTAGGCTGTTTTTATTTTAAAATAATAATACGTAGGGTTGAAACTTTACGTTACAAATATGTCACCCTGTTGGGGCTTTAGATTAAAAATACCTAATTACTTAGTTTAGGCTGTACTTATCGATGTGCCAAAATATAGCCTCGTCGCCCTACTATCCAAGCCCTTCCACTAGACAACACCTTTAAGCCAGTTAAATCATATTTTTTAGGTAAAGCAACTTTCTCCCAAGTCTTACCACCATCAATTGTACAAAGTAGCAGTCCAGGACGACCAACAATAAAACCCCGGCTAGTGTCCACAAAGTTAATTGAACGAAATAGGCTAGCTTCAACTCCTGTTGTTTGTTTTTGCCAAGTAATTCCTTTATCTGTACTATTTAGCAGTGTACCACCTAAACCAACAGCCCAAATATTATTACTATCAATGGGCCAAACATCAAAAAATGCTACATCAACTCCACTTTGTAGACGCTGCCAATTTTGTCCTCCATCAATAGTATTAAGAATAATTCCTTCTTCACCAACAATCCAACCTTCCCTTTCACTTAAAAAGCGAACTCTCCATAAATCATCAACTATTTTTAGGTCAACTTTTTCCCAAGTCGTGCCACCATCAAGAGTTTTAAGGATTTGTCCATTAGAACCTACAACCCACCCTTTCATTTCATCAATAAAAAACAAAGAATTTAGGACATCATTTTCTTGACCAAGGCGTACATTTTGCCAAGTTGCACCACCATCATTTGTCTTATTAATTGTCCCATAATAGCCAACCGTCCAGCCTAAATCTTTGTTTACAAAGTCGATATCGCTTAGAAATTCCTGTGCATTATTAGCTACTAACCAATTTTGTCCACCATCAGTAGTTTTTAGGATAGCCCCGCCTAGCTCATTAATATCGCTTACGGCCCACCCCATTTTTTCATCAATAAAATCTACTGCTGTTAATTCTCGGTCTATAGGGGATTTTTGCTCTACCCAATTACTACAAAAAGATATAGGTGTTGGGCTAGAAACAGGCTTTGTTCCTGTAGTTGATGAAGTATTATCACAAGAAATTAAACTTAAACTAAATAAAGTTATCAGACTAATGTTTCTAATCTTTTTTAGATAGTTTTTAATAAAAAAATTTTTACTTTTTTTTGACATTTATTCCTACTTAAATTAACAAAAACTTTGGCTCTTTAGAAAGATATTCTGTTGAACGTACTAATTGACAATAAACTTCAGATTTGCCTTCTTTAATCTCTACATAAAGAATAAAGTTATCACATCTAAATTGCTTTCTTAGTTTATTTAATTTAAGCATTAATTCTGCTTCAAAATCTTCATAAGAAGGTATTGCTAACATATTGCCATTACGTAGATAAATATCAGCAAATTGGTCATAAAGCTTTTGGCAGTTAAAATCTAGTTCTGAGTCAGAAAAAATTAAATTAACAAGATTAGTTTCATTAGCAATTTCAGGTTGTTTAGTAGTTATAGCTTCTTTGGGTGTTGGCAAAACTTTCATTTCCCCGCTCTTAAATTCAGATAAAGCAAAAGGAGCAGATTTAGGGGCTTTTTCATTAGGCCAAGCTGTTATTGAATAAGCATCTGCACTAGCAAGACGACGGCGCAAAAACTTACGGATTCTAGCTGTTAACTCATTAATACTAAAAGGCTTTGTCCAATAATCTGTCACACCACTTTCTAAAGCCTTAGCAATATCTTCCTCTGTATCTATTGAGGATAAAACTATAAAAGGTATGTCTCTAAGTTGTGGATTTGTTTGCATTTCATAAAATAGCTGTACTCCATCCATTCCCGGCATCATTAAATCAGAAATTACTAAATCAACTTTGTTGTCTTGTAAAAGCTGTTTTAATGCTTCTATGCCGTTAATAGCTGTTTTCATTCGACAACCTAGCGGCTCAATAGCTATTTCAATACAAGTTAAAATATCTGGCTCATCATCAACAATCATAATAGTTTGATTGGAAAAAGTTGATTGTGATTCAATGGCTTTTTTCTTTTCCCAACTAGTTATTTTTATTTTTGGTTTAGCTAAATAAATAGAGCTAAAGGATGAAATATCTACATCTGGTAGCAACCCAGTTTCATTATGAATGGGTCTGGACTGCTCATCTACCAAAGTAATTTTATCAGCCGCAGCTAGTGCAGCTAAAATTACTAATAAAATAGGTCTTTGAAGTCCAAAAGGTTCTTTTCTTAACAATCGGTAAGCTTGTAGTTTTGTAATTGGACGATCTCCATTACTTTCTAATAGCTCTAGAAGTAAAGCTATAGCACTGTCTTCAGGAAAAATCTTATCATTTACATCTAAAGAATAAGTTCTTCCTTCTACCTTAACTAATCCTAAAGGACGTACAAATTGCTCAAGATAAAGTAATTGGTCTGGCGTAGGTGTTTTATCACTAGTAAAGATCCAACTAATAATTTCATCTAAGTAATCTGGATCCAGTAAATCTTCAAACTTTGGATGTTGTGGATAACGTGTTGATAAAGGCTGATCCAACAATTTAGATAAAATAATGCTAATAAAATTACTAGAATGATAATTTAGCGACCAATTTTCATAGTAAAGATTAAATAATTTTCCTGTATCTAAATAATTTAACCCAAATAGATCTACTAATGTAGTTTCAAAAGCAGCAAGATAACGGCTAATTTCTTCTGTATCAAAATCATTTACGGCATCGCTACCCATCAATAACAAATATTTGAGGACTAAAAAATCTTCCTTACTAAATTCTGCTGGTTGCCAATAAATTAAAGTATTTGGTGCATTTGGTATGGTGCTTAAGTTTGCATTATGCTTTTGATTAGGTAGTAAAACAATGATTTGCCAGTCATATTCATTAATTGGGTTATTGGGGTTATTTTTTTCTGTAAGAATTTCTATTTCTTCACCCAAACTAATTATTCCCCTACGTAGTGAGCCAGACCAACGAACATTAAGTTCTGCTCGTCTTTTAAACAAGCCATTTTGCTCAAAAATAAAGGGCCAATCCTTAAAAAATTTCTTTCCAACAGAAAACAATATTTCACTTAATCTTGGATCATTATCAGCAATTTGCTCTGATGTTTTATGTAGCATTTCCATTAGTGAAAGGCTTTTTGCTGGAGGCTTTTCATCTGCTAAACTAGCTTGGATTATAGCTAGTTGATCTGTACTTAATTTAGTTGGGTTAAGCTGTTCTGTGTTTAATTGTTCCATTTCAAAGAGGCTACGGAAAACATATTGAGGTTTGCCAAAATCTATTAACCCAAGTCTTTCATCAGCAGCAATTAAAGAACTCATTATTATCTGCATTTGGCTAAGGAAATTTCTACTACTTCGTTCATCATTAAGCATTACAGCATTAGCAATCTCTTCTATAGTTGCTCCTTGACCTCGTAAAGAAAGTAATAATAACCCTCTAAGTAGTAACTTGGCATATAAAGCTTTTTGTGTATCTAAATTAATTGCTGACCAATAAAGTAAATTATCATAAACTCCAAAGACTTCTTTAAGATAAGGATGTTTTCTTAGCTCATCTTCTAGGTTTTCAAATAAATCATCAATATTAATTAAGCTTGTATCTCTACGTACTAAAGCAGAAGGAGATACTTCTGTTAAAAAGCCTAGCAAGGAAAAGCTTTTTACATAACGTTGCATGGCTGGACTAACGGATAAAATCATTGGATGCGCTGGATAAAGATTAATAAACTCCTCTAATTCACAAGAAAAATGCGGCATACTGGTTAGAATTTCTTGATAAAGTTGCGTTAGAGCTTTTCTTTGTTCTAATGTTTTGCGAAAGAGTTTTTGTTCAACTACCATAGCCAAATTACTAATATCTATTTGTTCAATTTGGCAAAATTCTGACCAATTACTACCTGAAATAATATCTTCATCTAAAGTAATTACTAAAGCAAAAGCTCCTTTATTAGCTTCATGGATTAAAGTTTCTAGTAAGTGGTAAGCATATTGTTTTTTTTCTGGGTGTTTAAGGGCAGGAGAAAGACCATCAACAAATACAACATAATCTTGGAATTTTTCTATACCTATATTAACTATTTCCAAGATTTCGTTTGCATTAACCCAACCTCTTAGGGCTAGAGTTTGTACAGAACCAACAGGAAAGACTTTAATAAAATCCATTCCTCGCTCTAAATCAAACCCTAAAGTTAAAGAAGCTATTCCACCCACAGGAACTTTTTGGAGGGAATGTTTTTGCAAAGCTGCTCTTGCTTCTAAATCTAAAATTATAGTAGCTAAGCTAGGTTGATTAATAAGGCTACGTACAAGAGAAAGCATATGGGTTTTGCCAACACCCCGTTTACCAACAATTAGAGTAGTACCTATTGAGCTAGCAGCTTTTTCTATTAATCGATTAGCAGTTTTTAAGAATTCGTAATTAAAAGAGTAGCTTTTAACTATCTGTTCATTGCTAACACCCTTAAAGCGAGTAAGATGTTCTGTATAACGTACAGAAACATAATTCTTAACCTGCTGCAACCCCATAAAATTAACCCCCAACTTATTAAACTAGAAAAGTGGTAGTTTACACATAAAGTTAGAGAAAAGAAATTCTTAGGATAACCTATATTGAGGTAAAATGGCAGTTAGTAAAATAAGCTTGTAACTACTAGAATATATAAGGCTTCTACTTTTTAGGTAATAGAAAAATAGATTATTCTTGATAAAAATGTTCCCTATTTTTAGCTTTATTTTTATTTATACAAATGGTAACTCCTAAAAATGCCCCAAAGATTGCTGTATAAACAACACTAGCTCCTATTTGTAAAAATTTTTCTACTAAAACGCCTAACATTGTACCTGCCATTAAACCTAAAAAACCCCAAAGCATTGGGTTAAAGTCTTTGCGAATTTCTTTATATAGTTTTTCATTATCCTTAATTTGTTTTCTTTCATTATAGATAAGCTGCCTGACTTCTATATCATCTTTATAGCCGGATAAATCTACTATTCCTCCACAAGTTTTAACATGACAGCCACAACCCCCCGTTTGACAATCATTTACTACTTCTAACTTATTGTTTTCTAATGAATTCTCCATAAAACTACCTTTTATTTAGAGTTTAATTTATTTGGGTAAATTTAAATTTTTATAAAAAAGTTTGTTTTCTTTGCACAGCATTATAACATAAGAAATTTGATTGTTATTTTAATTAATATTGAGCTAAATTGTCTCCAAATAGAAAGACGACGAGTTAGCACCTGAAGTATTAGAAAAATGAAAGTTAAATCATTGCTAACCATCATTAAGATAAGCCATACGATTGTATGGGCAATTTTTGCTACTTGTATAATCCTCATTTGGGTATTTGCTTTTTTTAGAGCTTATAAAGAAGCTCTCCTAGCCATTTCAGTAATAATGATTGAAGTAATAATTTTGGCAATTAATGGATGGAAATGTCCACTAACCAAAATAGCAGCTAATTACACTCAAGATCGTAGCAGTAATTTTGATATATATTTACCAGCCTGGATAGCTAAGCATAATATGCTTATTTTTGGATTGTTATTTTTTTGTGGGGCAACTTTTACTTTTTTTAGATGGATTGGAAAAATTTAAGCTTATCCAATCCTCTAAAAAGAACTCTTACCAAAAAGGCTTAAAACCTTATTTAACTTGATGACTCAGTTTAATAACATGTTCTTTTGATGCCTTATCAATCTCTATTGGAACATTCCAAACCAAGGTTTTTAGTTTACACACTCCTTTAGTATCATCAATTGGACAATAAGCAAAGGTAAACTGTACTTCTAGATTAGCCTTTTCTACTCCAGGATTTAACTTAAATGGAACTTTAATTGGTAGTTTAGGATTTTTTAGCGATGCAGAACGAAGATTTTCAGCTATTTCTATCTCTTTATCAGCTAATTTTATCTTGTAAACATTTGTAGATTCTGGGTTTAGATGTTGTCCTGATGGGAGTTTCAAGTCTATCAATAATTCATTTTTGCCTACAGCAATTTTTTGTACTTCAAGCGAAACATCTTCACGATTAGGAAGAATTTCTTTTGCTACAATCGTGTTTGGAGGTGTTAAGCCTGTAATTTTTAGCGTTGTAACCTCTTTAGTCTTTAAGTCTGCTACTCTAATAACATGATTATTAGTATCAGCAATATAAAGCTTATCATTTGCAAAACTTAACCCACTTGGCTCATAAAATTTTGGTGTTTTTCCATCCTCTTTTCCCGGCTTTCCAGTGCCTAAAAAGTTTTACAAGAGTTGTCTTTAGGGTCAATAACCTTGATTTTATGGTTATAAGTGTCAGCAACATAAACTAGTCCATTAGCAAATTCTACTCCCAAAGGATGTTGGAGCCTTGCAATATCTTTTACACCATCTATATCACCAAAACCAAATAGATCTGAACTACCTGCTAAAGTAGAAACTTCGCCTTGATCGCTAATATCAACAGCCCTAATGCTGCTAATTTCACTATCAGCCACATAAAGAGTTTTACCATTAAAAGCTAGTCCAGAAGGTTGAGCAAGCGCAGCTTTATGTCGCAATCCATCAATACCATCTTCTGCACCTGAGCCAGCAAATGGGCCTATTTCATTAATCTTTAAGTCCATTATCCAGATTTGATGCGGCCCAGCCATAGCTATAAACAGTTCATTACCAACAAGTTCCACATCCCAAGGCGAATTAATAGCAACCTGTCGGCTGGGGCCAAATTCATTATAATTTATTGCCTGTTTGCCTGTTCCAGCAATAGTTGTTACTTGTTTTGCTTTTAAGTCTACCTTGCGGATTAAGTGGTTTTCTGTATCTGCAACATAAAGAGTATTTCCATCAGGAGCAAGAAAAATCCCTTGTGGATGGTTAAAAGTGGCTGTCTTAAAATCACCATCAGCAAAACCTATTTGCCCATTGCCAATAATTTCTTGCGTCTCACCATTTAGATTAGTAATTACAATGCGATTGTGGTTAGAATCACTAATAACAAGTTGATTAGATTTTGCATCAACTACTACTTTACCTGGGAAAGAAAGCATATCTGGCGCGGTTTTATGCTTTTCTAGTAAAAGCTGTAATGGCTCTTCATTAAGCTTACCCTTGGCGCGAAAATCTTCTACCAACTTACCTATTTTCTTATCTAAATCCTCATAATGGCCTTCCCCAGAATAAATATTTGTTACATATCCATCTGGATCAATTAAACATAAAGTAGGCCAGGCACGTGCAGAATATTGGCTCCAAATCTCAAAATCACTGTCATTAACTACAGGGTGTTCAATCTCATAGCGTAAAATAGCTTGACGTATATTTTCAGATTCTCGCTCATTCTTAAATTTGGCTGAATGCACTCCAATTACGACTAACTCTTTTGAATACTTAGCTTCTAGCTTTTTTAAGTCAGGAATAATATGAATACAGTTAATACAACAATAAGTCCAAAAATCTAATAAAACAACTTTACCTTTTAACTGTGCTAGCTTTAATGGTCGATCTGTGTTTAACCAACCATGTCCACCAATTAATTCCGGCGCACGTACTCGCCCTAAATTTCTCATTCTTGCGTTTTCATCCCCTTGAGCAGTTATATTTTTAAGCTTAGTTTTAGGGGAAGATATTCCCACAATCGTTAAACTTAAGATTAATGCAAGGAAAATTATTATTTTTGGTAATTTTCTAGTATTTATTTTTTTTAGAGCGTCCATCTGAAACTTTTGCATAATAACTAACTACCCTCTAAATTGTTGTTTTTTCTTAAACAAGTAGTTTAATGTTTTTTCTTAATTGCGACAATATGCCAACTCCTGATGAAAACCTTAACCAATTTTTAGAATAAATTCCGTCTATAACTTACCAACAACCTCTAACTTTTAGGAGCATTTGAGATGTCATTTAATAAAATTTTTATTGTTGGACATGTTGGGCGAGAACCTAGAATAGAAGTAAGTTCCAAAGGTTCATTTATATGCTATTTAGCTGTAGCAACTAATGAAGTAATAAAACAAGAAAAAATAACTACCTGGTATCAAGTAGTTTTATTTGGCAGCCAAGCCGAACGTGCCAAACATCAGTTAACCAAAGGTGCCAAAGTTTATGTAGAAGGTCGTTTACGCCCTCAACAAATGAAAGATAAAGAAGGCAAAGTCCGTACAGTGTTGGAAATTACTGCTAATGAATTTTGTTCTTTAACTTCTATAGCTCAGTAATACGCAAGTATTATGTCATCTTGTCTAGTTCTTAAACTATTTTCTTTATTATTTCCATAAGCAAATAACTCTTGTTTTTAATTAAATTTTTTTTGCATACTTAAAGAAAAATTAAAGCAAACTAATTATTTTTTAAGGTGCAATGTCTAATAATAACTCATTGGTAGAATTGCTAGGCTCAATTAAACGTGTCACCTTCCATAATCCCAATAATGGTTGGTCAGTGCTGCGTTTAACTGTAAAAGGCTCAATAGATGAAATTACTGTCACGGGAAGCTTTGGATCAATTACGCCAGGTGAAAACGTTAAACTTTCTGGTTATTGGTCTAATGATCCTACTTATGGTTATCAATTTAAGGCACTCACTTATCAGGTTACTCGTCCTGCAACACTTGGAGGGATTGAAAAATATCTTGGATCAGGCTTAATTAAAGGTGTTGGCCCTGTGACAGCGCGCCGAATAGTCCAAAAATTTGGACTAGATACTTTAGATATTATTGAAAATGATCCAGAACGCTTAACCGAAGTTCATGGAATTTCTGCTTTTCGTCTTAGCCGAATTAAAAAAGCTTGGGTAGAACAAAAAGAAATTCGTAATATAATGACTTTTCTTACTTCTCATAATATTTCTTCTCATTTTGCAGTAAAAATCTTTAAGCAATATGGACAGGATACAATCAAAACTATAGAAACTAATCCTTATCAATTAGCGCGAGATGTTTATGGAATTGGTTTTAAGAGTGCTGATAAAATCGCATTAAATTTAGGGTTAGCGCGGGATTCCGAAGCCCGACTTCGTGCAGGACTTTCACACGTTCTTTATGAAGCAACTGAAGATGGACATTGTTTTTTACCTCAAGAAGAATTACTTGAACGTGCTTCGGTAGCTTTAGAAATTCCTGAGCAAGAAAAATTTATTCCTCTAATTGCAGCAATGACAACAGATAAAGAATTATATCAAGTAGAAGTCCCTAGCACAAAACAAGCAATTTATGTAGCTCCTCTCTTTCTAGCAGAACGCGCCGCAGCAATGAAGTTATTAAATTTTACTCATGCAGTGGCAACGGATTCAGCAAGAGTAATTAAATGGTTAACTCGATTTTGTCAGCGAGAAAAATTTGCTCTTTCTGAAGAACAACAACAAGCAATTTTAACTGCTGCTAGTAGTGGGGTTAGCATTATCACTGGTGGCCCTGGATGCGGCAAAACTACTACAGTACGAGCATTGGTTAAATTACTACAAGCTATGGGAAAAAAGGTCTTACTTGCTTCTCCAACTGGCCGAGCAGCACAACGACTAGGAGAAGTAACAGGATGTGAAGCTAAAACCATTCACAGACTTTTAGAATTTGACCCTAGCACTTTTTCCTTTAAACATAACCAGGAAATGCCTTTGGAAGGAGATGTTTTTATTATTGATGAAGCATCTATGATTGACATTTTGCTTGCCAATAGTCTGTTAAAAGCTATTCCAAGCGATGGGCAAATTTGTTTTGTTGGAGATGCTGATCAATTGCCATCCGTTGGGCCAGGGCAATTTCTTCAAGATATGATTCAGTCTAAAGCCTTGCCTATAGCTGAGTTAACCCAAGTTTTCCGTCAAGCAGCAGCAAGCAATATAATATCCTATGCACATAAAATTAATAAAGCTCAAATGCCAGAATTTGCTCGCCCTGGGGCTGAAACTTCGGATTGCTACTTAATAGAAGAAACTGATCCAGAAAAAATAAATGCTCTTGTAGTCAAAGTAGTAACTCAATCTATTCCAAAACGTTTTCAAATCCGCCCTCAACAAATTCAGGTGCTTGCACCAATGAAACGAGGCAGCATTGGCACTACAAACTTAAATATAATGCTTCAAGAAGCCATAAATCCGGCTCACCCTGATAAAACAGAAATAAAATGGGGAATTACTATTTATCGTGTAGGTGATCGCGTAATCCAACAAGTTAACAACTATAAATTAGAAGTATTTAACGGCGATATAGGTCATATTGAAAATATTGATTTAGAAGACCGTCAAATAACTGTTAGTTTTAACGATAGAAGTATTACTTACGACTTTGCTGATTTACACGAATTGACCTTAGCTTATGCTATTTCAATTCATCGTTCACAAGGCAGTGAATACCCTGCAACTATTATGCCTATACATTTTCAACACTGGAATTTACTTAATCGCTCAATTGTTTATACTGGTTTAACTCGTGCTAAAAAATTAGCAATCCTTATAGGTCAAACAGGAGCAATTAAAAAAGCTATCCGTCAAAACTCATCTGATCGCTATACAAACCTTGCTCAAACCCTCCAAATGGGCAAAAGCGGCGTTGGCATCGGCAAATTGTGGTAATTGCTAATTTTCTCCTCAAAAGTAAATAATCGTCCAAAATCTTTCTACAAACTAAGCGTTAGCTTCGGCAACTAAACTTTGAATTTTGCTGGAGGAAAAACAATGAAAAAATTCTTAAAAATTGCAGGATTAATACTATTAGGAATAATCGCTATTAAATTAGCATTTGGCTTAATCGCTCTAACAATCAGTTTAATCATCCCGCTTGCAATACTCGCCATAATTGGACTAGTAATTTGGAAATTAGTTGATGGCGATAAGATTTTGCAAAAATTCACCAAAAAGCCGTCCACTATTGCTGCTCCCCCACTTTGGCAAATGGATGATGACGAGTTTACTTCTTATCAACCAGAAATTAAAAAAACTACTAAATTAAAATACTAGGTATTAGGTTCTTAAACTTAAGCTTTATTTTGAAAGTTAAAGGAGGGCAAAATTTTATGGAAAACTTAAAATATAATAATATTCTTACAATAAATAGCTATAAATACAATAGTTTATCAGATGACTACTAAAGCTATCTAGCAGAATTTTATAGATTACGCAAAATTAAGCCCGAAAATTTATCAACAGAAGAAAAAATGTTGTTAGAAACCTTAACCTTACTAATCGCTTTTCACCAAGAAAAACTTTATCCATCCTTGCAAAAGCTTGATAATATAGATATTACTCCAAGTCTATTAGCAGCTTAAATTCATTAAAAACTTTCTCTTAATTAAGATTACGCCTTATAAATTACGGTTCCTCTTTCGCATACAAATTTTAGTGGAATTTTTGGATTATTAATGTCCTTTCCACCATCAGCATACTATTTTGCTGTCCAAGCTGAATAATATGGTTCTAAGTCTGTTGGGGTAAGTTGATGAATGGACAGTAGTTTAATTCCTTCATATACTGCAAAAATCCAATTTACTTTTCTATATTTTTCAATAATGGCTGGGTTCATATGATGATGAGTTGAAAAACTTTTCGTTAAAAGCGTGTTGACTGATTTTAGCTCATATTCATTTCCATCTTTGTCTTTAGCATCATTTCCTTCCCTACCAGGCAAAACTTGCAATCCTGTAATTAAGAGTACTTGAAGAAGTTTTCCTCCATTATCTTGAAATATGTCATTTATACCATGTTTTTGGGCTAGTTCTTGAAGTTGAAGTATATGAGGATAAATTTTTTGAAATATAGCAATATCAGGATGGCTTTTACTCATCATTCAGCAATTCCTTAATATTTATTTTTAAAGCTATTGCAAGACACTCCATATTATCAATTGATATATTCCTTTCGCCTCGTTCCACTGAACCTACATAGGTTCGATGTAATCCTGCTAAAGCGGCTAACTCTTCTTGAGAAAGTCCCCGTTGCAGCCGAATTTCTCTTAGCTTCTGAGCAAAAATGTTTCTGGCTTTAAGTCTAGTATTCTTAGTCTGCATCAAGCTATAATCATTTTTTGATGACTATAAGTCTACAGACTATGAGTAGCATTCTAGGTGGAGTAACAAAATTGGATATAGCAAATTTACCAAAACTAAATGTTAAACCTGCATATACTACAAATTTGGGTAGTGCATATTGTGGTAACTCCTTAGATTTATTGTCAAAATTTACTGACAATACTGTCAATTTAGTAATAACCAGTCCACCTTTTGCATTGTTAAGAAAAAAAAGAATATGGGAATAACGAACAGCATGAATATATTGAATGGTTATCAGAGTTTGCAAAAGTCGTTCTAAGAAAACTTACCCTAGATGGTAGTTTTGTTCTTGATCTTGGTGGGGCCTACCAAAAAGGTGTTCCTTCAAGAAGCCTTTATAACTTTAGAATACCCATTCATTTTTGTGATGAGCTAGGTTTTTTCCTTGCAGAAGACTTTTATTGGTTTAACCCATCAAAATTACCAAGCCCAATAGAATGGGTAAATAAGCGGAAAATCCGTGCTAAAGATTCTGTGAATACTGTTTGGTGGTTTAGTAAATCAGAATTTCCAAAGGCAAACATTACAAATGTGTTAACAAAATATAGTGATCATATGAAAAACTGCTTAAAGACCCAAATAAGTTTTATGATCCAAAGAAAAGACCTTCAGGACATGATATTGGAAAAGGGTTTGGTAAAGATAACAATGGGGCAATACCATCAAACTTACTCCAAATACCAAATTCTGAGTCAAATGGAGTTTATATGTCAGGTTGTAAATTGGTTGGTACAAAGAGCCATCCTGCAAGATTTCCAAGTAAACTACCTGAATTTTTTATAAAGTTTTTAACAGAGCCAAAAGATGTTGTTGTTGATATTTTTGCAGGTTCAAATACAACAGGTTTTGTTGCTGAAGTAGAAAATAGGCATTGGTATTCATTTGATATGGAAATTGAGTATGTTGCAGCATCTGCATTCAGATTTCTTGAAAAAAATATTGATAAAAAAGAGGTATTAAATATCTACAACTCTATTAAAGAAGGTAAGACTATTTATTTAGAAGAATATAGAAGACAAATGAACTTAATTGAAGAAGTCCCGAGATCTTTTTTGTCTCAATCTCAAATTGCCTAATTAGTTAACAAAATTTTTATTAAAATTTTACTTAATTATACTTTTAGACTTAAAAAGTAGTTAATAAATTTTTAGTGGGATAGGCATAAAACAGAGGATAAAAACTAGCAAAGCAATAAAACCTAAAAAGCCGCGCCAAAACCCTAGGGGCTCATCTTCATCAACAACTTTTGGATGTTTCATTGCAAACATTACTATCAGTAAAATTGCATAGATAAAACCTCCGCTCCAATTAGAATCAATATAAGCAAAATATGCAATAACAGCTTGTAAAATAGTTGCAATTAAAGCGACTATACGATGTCCACGACGGCCAAACAAAGCGTAAACAACGTGTCCACCATCTAGTTGACCAACAGGCAATAAATTAAGGGCTGTTGCTAGCATTCCTACCCAACAAGCAAACCAGATAGGATTCCAAACTAATTCAGATTGCACACCAAAAATTTTTCCAATTAATGTAAATAACAAAGGATTATTAAAAGTTATTGGCAAAGCGGATGAAACAGGCCGACTAAAATATATCCCAGCAATCGCAGCAGGAATTGCAAAAACAAAACCTGCTAATGGCCCTGCAATACCGATATCAAAAAGAGCTTTTCTGGTATAAATTGGGGATTTAATCTTAATAAATGCGCCTAGTGTTCCAATTCCTAAAGGCGGCGGGATTGGAATAAAATAAGGTAAAGTAGCACTAACACGATAGTAAAGACAAGCAATATAATGACCTAATTCGTGTGTTCCTAAAATTACCATTAAGGTAAAGGAAAATATTAAACCGTTGATAATAGGTATTTTAGAAGTTGTTACTATATTATAAATTTGGTCAAGATCCGCTTCTTGTAAAAGATACGGAAAAATTGCACCAGCAATTGTGGTGGTAAGAATAGTGGTAAGAAATAAAAATAGATGCCAAAGAAATTGCCTAGGTGTAATACCTAAGCCTGTATCTAAAGAAGTCAGATAAGATGCAGCAAACTCATCGTTTGAGTAAAAGAACTGATTATTTTCTGATAACTCAAGCTCTTTTTTTGAGTCTTTACGAGAAAAGAAAGGAAACCTTAAGTTTGCCACACCTATTTATCCTAAAAATTTAGCTTATCTGGACAAAATTTCTTGGCTTATTGTTGTAACTCTTTGCCAGGTTTAAATCTAATGGTTTTTCCTGGTGGAATATCTGTAACTTCACCAGTTCTAGGATTACGTCCAATGCCGCGTTTACGTGGTTTTACTACAAATACTCCAAAGCCTCGTAGCTCAATACGTTCACCACGTTGCATAGCATCTTTCATTGCATTAAAAAGCGCGTCAACTGCTACTTCTGCTTTAATTTTTGGTACACCTGTTTTTTCGGAAACTCGATTTACTATGTCTAACTTGATCACTTTTTTTCGCCCCTTAATAATGTGATTTACTAATGTTAATTACTAGGAAAAAGCTTTACTTTAGATAAAAATATATCTGCTACTAATTTTATAGAAAGTACTAAATAGTAAAAAACTACCGTAAACTTTCGCAACTATTTTTTTTATTAAAGTTACATTAGAGGGTTGCATTATAGGCGTTAACCAACAAATCTGTCAAGGATTTGCATGAAATAAAAGTTCTGTTTTAGCACGTTCTAAAGCTAATTTTGCTTGGTCTGCTGCTGCTTGAGCGCGAGCTAAATCGTTTTCATCAATAGCCTCTTTTATAGATGGAAAAACTTCTGCTGCATAGCCCGCATAAATTCCAGGAGCATAAATTACATGCCGATACCAAGGCCGTTTTTCTAAACCTTTAGGATCAATAAAAGCTCTTTCTACCTTTAACAAGGTTTCATTAACAGTATTAAGATTCTTAGACTTAGCATCTAAATCCTTAATTTTATCTTGATACTCTATTGCTGCTTGACGAAAATTTATTGCTGCTTGTTGTAAATCTTTTAGATTTAGTTTTAAGCCTTTTTCCTTAGCGTTTTGCTCAAGATCAGCTATAAAACTTTCTATTTGTTGACCATAATTTTTATATTCAAAAGGAAGCTTTGCCATAGTTGAAAGTCGGACGGCCATTAATCCCCAAACTTTTGCTAAATTGGTATGGTAATTAAAAGTAGGATCTCCAAATTTTTCCATCCAATGAAAACTATCATAAAGCGAATGATAAACTCCATATGGCCCGTTAAAACCCATATCTAGCGATGGTACGCCAATATGTTGTAGAAAGGGTGTATAGTCTGACCCACTTCCTAAGCTACCTAATTGAAAATTTGTATCTCCTGCTTTAATAGAGTTTGGTCTTTCCCCTTGGCGTTTGACCCAGGTTTCAAAAATACTTTTCCTGATTTTGGGTCTATGACATCCTCCATCACACTATGAGCAAAAGACATTAAACTAGGAACTCCAGAAATACCAAAATTTGGCCCGGCTACTGCTACATCTACATTAATATAGGCTATTGCTGATTTACTTAGTTTTTCAGCGTGTTCTTCTACCCATTCAGTAGAACCTATTAGCCCAAATTCCTCTGCATCCCAGCTACCTAAAATTATTGTGCGTTCAGGCTTCCAACCTTTTTTTAAGAGTTCCCCTAGTCCGCGAGCAACTTCTAACATTGCCGATGAACCGCTATTTGGATCAACTGCTCCATAAACCCAAGCATCTCTATGATTACCTAAAATAACTAGTTTTTCTGGTTCGCTACTTCCTTTAATTTCTCCAATTACATTCCAAATTTTACGGATTTGAAAATCAAAACTAGTCTTTAGTCTAACTTCTGTAGGGCCTGGGCCAAGGTGATAAGAAAAAGGTAACATTCCTTGCCAACCTCTTGGCACATTTGGCCCGCTTAAAGCCTCAAGCAACGGTGCAGCATCTTGATAAGAAAGCGGTTGGACAGGAATTTTTGGCAAACTGCTAGCTTGTTCTGTTGGCAAACGCTTACTATCTTTAGTTGAAGCAATGCCAGGTGTAAGAGGATCTCCAGGGTAAAGAAAAGTATATAAAACACTTCCTCGCTGGGCCGAAGACGGCGGACGATAAGGCCCACGAGGGTAAACATCTCCTGCACCATAGCCATCATCCGAGGGATCAGAATAAATTAGTAACCCTATTGCCCCATTTTCTTCAGCAACTTTAGCTTTTACTCCACGAAAAGCCCGTCCATAACGAGCAATAGCAATTTTCCCTTTTACATCAACACCAAGTTCAGACAATCTTTTATAATCTGCTGGAAGTCCATAATTTACATAAACTAACTGACCCGTCACATCGGCATTTGTTGAGTAAGCATTAAAAATTGGTGTAATAGACTGATCAAAAGAATCACCATCTTCATTAACAATAGCCTCACTTAAAACAGCTTTATAATTGCTAGGCTTTAACATCTCAACGATGTTTTCTTTTGGATATGGTAATAATACTTGATATTCAACTATTTCAGCCGCAATTCCATATTCACGCATCTGATCGCGGGTATAAACAGCCGTTTTATAATCGGCTTCTGTGCCTGCCATATGGGATTTTTCTGTATAAGCTCGTAAATGGCGTTTTGCTGTTTCTGGATTAGGTACACTTAAATATATTTTTTCCCAATCTAAAGATTTATTGCTAATTGTAGGTTCTTGAGCAATAACTGTAAATGATAGTAAAGAAAAGATTAAGCAAAATTTTAAGCTTAATTTAACTATTTTTTTAAGTGATGATGTTAAGTTTGTCAACTTTGCTATCTCCTAAAAATTTTGCAAAAAAATAGCCCAACTTCGGTAAGTTGGGCTATTTTTTACAAACTTAAAATTATTTTCTAACCTCATCATAACATTAAAGTTACTAACGAACGCCTTCTAAAAAGGCTCTTAGCTTACGACTACGGCTTGGATGACGAAGTTTTCTTAATGCTTTAGCTTCAATTTGACGAATTCTTTCACGAGTTACTGCAAAATGCTGTCCAACTTCTTCTAATGTATGTTCTGAGCTATTATTACCTAAACCAAAACGCATTTTTATTACTTTTTCTTCACGTGGGGTAAGAGTCTTTAAGACTTCCTCAGTAATTTCACGTAAATTAGTATTAATTACAGCTTCGGCTGGGTTAACAATAGTCTTATCTTCAATAAAATCACCAAGATGTGAGTCTTCTTCTTCTCCAATAGGAGTTTCTAAAGAAATAGGTTCTTGGGCAATTTTTAGCACTTTACGAACTTTTGACACTGGGATATCCATACGTCTTGCAATTTCTTCTGAGGTAGGTTCACGGCCAATTTCTTGGACTAAAGCGCGAGAGGTACGGATTAATTTATTAATAGTCTCAATCATATGGACAGGGATTCTAATAGTCCGTGCTTGATCAGCAATAGCGCGAGTTATAGCTTGACGAATCCACCAGGTTGCATAAGTAGAAAACTTATAACCTCGGCGATACTCAAATTTATCTACTGCTTTCATTAGACCAATATTGCCTTCTTGGATTAAATCCAAAAATTGTAGTCCACGATTAGTATATTTTTTAGCAATAGAAACAACTAGTCGTAAATTAGCTTCAACTAGTTCCCGTTTAGCCTGGTTAGCATGAGTTTCCCCTGCAACAATAGCCGAAAGGGAACGCTCTATTTCTATAGCAGAAGTATTATATTTCTTTTCTAAATCCGTTAACTTGCCTTCTCTGTTACGTAAAGAGCGTTTTAGCTCACGTTCATCCCTAAGTTGAGGACTATCAAGGGTTTGACGAGCTTGCTGTAATTCATCTTTTGCAAATCTTAATTTATTTATATGACCTCGTATTTGGCTAACAAAACGGTCATGAATTTGGGGGGTAAAGTCTATTAAGCGAAGTAGCTGAGATATTTCTATACGTAGTCGTGCTAAATTAGTACGGTTTTTGTTTGGTTTAGCATTTCGTTTAGTATCAACTTTAGCTTTTTCTACTAATTTAAGTCTTTTTTGGTGAAGCTTTTGTATTTCATAGAAAGCCCCTAAAACATGTGCTAAGTATTCTTCTATTTTATCTTCCGTTAAACCTTCTGCATCAGAAAATGTTACTACTTCACGCACAGAAAGAATGCCTTCTTTTAATTCATTTCCTACTTGCAAAAACTCTTCCACTACAATGGGTGAACGAGCAAGCGACTTTTTAGCACGTAGTTGGCCGCGCTCAATTCGTTTTGCAATGGCAACTTCCCCATCACGAGTAAGCAAAGGTACTATTGCCATTTCTCTAAGATACATTCTTACAGGGTCGTTAGTTTTATCTAAAAGTCCTGGAGAAAGATCTAGCTCTATGTCTTCATCCTCTAAGCCTTCCTTTTTATCTAAATCTGAAAGATCGCCAAACTTATCATCACCATCACCAATATGGATACCTTCTGAATTGAGAACATCAAAAATTGCTTCGATGTCATCAGCAGAATTTACCTCTGGTGGCAACAATCGATTTATATCGTCATAGGTAAGATAATCTTTTTCTTTTCCTACTTCTAAGAGCTTATCTACATCTTCTTGATACTTCTCGTGGATTGCCATACAAAAACCCTATCCCCCTTCACTTAACTACATATGAAATAAAATTTAGGTGGTCAGCCTATTTAACACTTCTTAAAAAAACAAAGTATTATCAAATAAATATCTTATAAATATTTTATAAATCAACAACTTAGTATAGATATTTCTATACTTTTTATAACAACTTTTTTACTTTCCCAAAAGTTGTCTCATTTCTTGAGCTAAAGCAAATTTTTTTAATGAAAGCTCCGTTAGCTCATTGCTGTTACCATCGCGTTGAGCTTCATTTATTTCACCCTGCAAGCGGATTAGTTGTTGTTCTATCTGTAAGCGTTTTAAAGCATTAAAGGCTTCTTGAGCATAACTAATTAGCTCATCTTCAGATAGATTACTTAAACTATCAGTTTCTACCATTATTTCGCTAATGATTTTTTCACTTTGAGCTAATCGGTTTGGCTCAATCTCAGCGCAAAGACTGGTAAAGTTAACCTCTTTACTTGATTTAGTCAAAGATATTAATGCTGCAAAAACCGACTCCGTAGCTAAATCCTTAAATAGTTCTACTTTAAGGAGAGGAAGCATTGAATATCTTAAAGACTGATTAAAAAATAAAACCTTAAGCAATTGCCGCTCTGCTGGTAAAACTCTAATGGCTGGAGCAACTTTTCCTAGATCTAATTGTGGTAGTTTACCTACAGCAGCACGCTTTAATTCTTCTCTAATTACTCTGCCTTCTATTTTTAGTCGGTCGGCTATTTGCTCTGCATAAGTAGCTCGTTCAATTTTATCCCTCATTTTGCTTAAGAAAGGTAAAATGCTATTAAGTGTTTCTACCTTGCCAGCAGGACGAGAAATATCATGCTCACGCATAGCTTGAGTTAAAATATAATCAATATAGGGCTGAGATTTTTTGAGTAGTTGGCGATATTGTGTTGCACCATTTTTCTTAATGAATGTATCAGGATCTTCGCCATCCGGCAAGCTTAATACATTAACTTTATAACCATATTCTAACAATATTTCCAAACTACGTTTTGTTGCTGCAATTCCAGCATTATCTGGATCAAAATTAACTACTATTTGTGGTGTTTCTAAATATCTTCCTAACAATTTAACTTGCTGTTCGGTTAAAGCAGTCCCTAAACTAGCCACAATATTTTGTATACCTGCTTGAAATGGAACCACAAAATCTAGGTAGCCTTCTACTAAAATTACAAATTTTTGCTTACGAATAGCTTCTTTAGCATAGCTTAAACCAAACAAATTACGTCCTTTGGTATAAATTGGAGTTTCTGGAGAATTTAAGTATTTAGGTTCTCCTGAGTCCAAAATTCGCCCGCCAAAAGCGATCACTCTTGATTGTGTATCTGTAATAGGAAAAATACAACGGCCACGAAATCTGTCATAAAACCTGTTGCCTTGTTCTTTAAGAACAACTAGCCCGCTACGCTCAATTTGTTTTTGACTTGCACCTTGAGTGCGTAAATAGCTACTTAAAGCGTCCCATCTATCCGGTGCATAACCTAATCGAAAAAGCTCAATACTTTCTTTAGTAATACCACGCTGCTCAAAATAATCTTGGGCTTTTTTTCCTTCAACTCCTTCAAAAAGCTGTGTTTGAAAGAAATTTGTTGCCCATGCGTTTACTTGTAGTAGGTCTTCGCGTTCTTGTGTTAGCTGGCGATCATCTACTTTTTCTACTTCTGGAACCGGCACACCCATTTTTTCTGCTACAATTCTTACAGCTTGCCAGAAATCACAACTTTCTATTCGCCTTATAAAGCCAAAAACATCTCCACCAACAGAACAGCCAAAACAATGAAAAATTTGCATTACTGGGTTTACATTAAAGCTAGGTGTTTTTTCTGTATGAAAAGGGCAGTTTGCCAAATAATTTTTCCCTTTTTTTCTTAAGGGAACATACTCAGAAATAATTTTTACTATATCTGTTTGGCTTTTAAGTTCTTCTGTAAAGGCTTTACCAAAACCCATTTTTTATCTCTCTAGTGTTGTTAACACTAGGTTAATTAATTTATTATTTATCTATTTTTAATATTTCTTAACAACTTTTTAACAACTTTTTATGGATAATTTTTATTGTCTTAACTCAACAATTGTTGCACCCGATCCACCTTCAGCAGAAGTAGCTAAATAAAAGTTAGCTACATGAGGGTGCGACTTTAATAACGCTCCTATAGCACTACGTAATCTTCCTTGGCCTGACCCATGAACGACCCGAACACGGTCAAAGTTTTCCAAAAAAGCTTGGTCTAAAAATTGGTCTACTCGATCACAGGCATCTTCTGTAGTACAACCAATAACATTAATTTCACTGCTAGCAGTGTTCTCTTTTTCCCTAGTTAAATTTACGCCAGCAGGTAGACGATAATTTTTAGCTTTTTTCTCTTCTTTGCCTACGAATTTTAATGTAAAACGAGAAGCCTTAAAGCGCATAGCACCTACGCGAACAAAAACATCATCGCCCTTAATTTCTTCTACAATACCTTTTTGACCAAGTTCGGTTTCTACTTTATCGCCGATGGAAAAACTAGTAACAAAAGCTTTTTTATTTTCATCACTACTAGTTTTATTTATCTCCGTTTGTTTAGTTGGAGTTGAAATAGTAGATTTGCTTTTTACACTTAAATCTTGAGCCTGTTTTTTTATCTGAAAAACGCGCTTTTGTTGTTCTTTAAGCAATTTAGCAGCTAAGGTTTTATCTGTTAGTTCAGCAAGAAATTGTTCTGATTGTTTTGTAAAATCTTTTATTACATTAGCTAAATTCTTTTCAAACTCTTTTTGGCGTGATAGTTCTTGAGCAGCAAAATCATCATTAAGTTTATGATATTTTTCTGCTGTTGCTTGACGCTCACTTTCTAGCGCGACGTTTAGATCTTGCCAGCGTTGAGCTTCGGTTTTAATGGTTCGCAGGAAGTTTGCTTGATGAATATCCCTTTGGTCAAGTCTTTTTCTTGCAACTTGTAAAATTTCTTCCTGTAAGCCTAAACGTCTTGCAATTTCTATCCCGCTAGAGGTTCCAGCAATGTCAATCAATAGGCGATAAGTTGGTTGGAGGGTTGTTTCATTAAATTCTACAGAAGCACTTATTACACCAGGAGTTTCTGTAGCATAAAATTTTAGCGGATTATAATGTGTTGAAACTAAAACAATTGCGCCTTTTTGCTTAAAGTAATCCACAATTGCTACACCTAATGCTGCCCCTTCTTCTGGATCTGTACCTGTTCCAACTTCATCCAACATTACTAATGCAGGATAATTAACAGTTGCAGCCATTTCGCTAATATTGCGAATATGAGAAGAAAACGTAGATAAATTAGCTGCTATTGACTGATGATCTCCAATATCGGCCAATATATCCTTAAAAATAGGTAAGCGTGCATTATGAGCAGGAACATGCATTCCAGATTGTGCCATTAATGCAAGTAGGCCAACCGTTTTTAATACTACAGTTTTTCCACCCGCATTAGGGCCACTAATAACCATTGCATTCTTGGATTTAGAAAATTCTAAAGTAATTGGGACTATTTTATTAGGTGTTGTTCGTAGAGTTTTTTCTAAAATTGGATGACGAGCCGAAACAAGTTTTAACTCTCCCATCTCGTTCATTTCCGGCTTGATACAATCATATTCTTGAGCAAAATTAGATTTAGCTATTACTAAATCTAGTTCTGAAAGAGCCTTAACTAAAGCCCTTAGACCAGGTAATTCTTTACGTAATTGCTCAGAAATACTAAAAAGTATTTTTATTATTTCATTTTCTTCAAGTTCCTGAAGTCTAACCATTTCATTATTTTCTTCTATAGATGAAATTGGCTCGACAAAAGCAGTAGCACCACTAGAAGACATTCCATGAACTACACCCGGAACACGAGCGCGAAAGTCATTTCTTACAGGAATAACAAAACGACCATTACGAAGGGTGACAAATTCATCTTTGACAGCATTTTCTTGTCCAGCAGACTCTAAAATATTACTTAAATGCTTGTAAATACGATTGCGTAAGTTATTAATTTCTCGGCGTAGGCGTTTTAATTCTGGGCTAGCATCTTCATTAATTTCCCCTGAGGGTAACAGTGTATCTTTTAGACGCTTGTAAAGTATTGATAAATTAGGTATTTGACTAATAATTGTAGAGAGTGCAGGAAAATTTCCTTCAACTTCTCTAAATTGAACTTTAAGATCGTGTCCTGTGCTAATAATGCTTTGAAGTGAGAGTAATTCTTCAGCTAAAAGATAGGTATTATTGATGGCTAGACGTGCTAAAAGTGGAGCAGGATCAGCAATTTCATTAATTCTAATACGGCCAAACTCACGTTGATAATCACTGCATTCTTTGACTTCTTTATGCAACCGCTCAATTACATGAAGATCTGTTAAAGGAGTAATTTCTAGTAGTTGTTTTCGACCGATAGGAGTTTGGGCATAAATTGATAGTAAGTTACGTAGTTGATTAAACTCTAAAGGTTCAAAAGCTTGTTGGTTCATAAAACTTAAAGTTAGCTTTACCTAGTGTGTTTTATATAGATTTAGTAATTTCTAGGCAAAAAGAATAAACTCTGATGATAAAAGTTTATCTAAAGGTTCGTCAAGAGCTAGCTTGCAACTTAATAGCAAATTCTTAAAACTAGCAACTGCTTTGCTTAAGCTTATTGATAACTAAAACACGTTGCAAAGCGTTATTTGCTAAATTAAAATTGCCTTTTTGTAAGTAAGCCCTAAATCTAAACATTCTATTATTTGTCTAAAATAACATATACATTTATTCTAAACTTAAATCGATAGTATATTTTCTTGTAGGCTTACTTATAACTACTTAATTTGTAGTAACGCTGGAGGTATTCTTTCTTAAATGTTAAAAACATTAAATAAAAGCAAACGCTCTCAAAAAGCCATTTGGATAGTAGCTTCTGCAATAGTCACACTAGGTATGGTAGTTTTTTATGCTCCAATGCAGCAACAAAACGCGCTTACGGCTGATGGCCGACCTATGTCACTTAAGGATTCTGATTTAGTTGCAAAAATTGATAAAGAAGAAGTTACAGTCCAAGACTATATGTTTGGCCTTACCAATATGATGCAAATGTATCAACAATTTATGAAACAAAGTGGTAAGGATATGGATCTTAATCAAGTACGTAGTATGGGACTAGATAAAACCCTACTACAAAACTTAATCCGCAAACAAATTATAGCTTTGGAAGTTAAACGACTTGGTTTAGAAACTACAGATGCAGAAGTCCGCACCCGTATTAGAGAACAGTTTACTGTTGATGGAAAATGGGTAGGATATGAAAAATACCAACGTTATATTGAAAGATCCGGCCAAACTGTAGGACAATTTGAAGAATCTTTACGTGAGCAAGTAGCTGACGAAAAATTACGCAGTTTTATTACAAGTGCTGTCCAGGTCTCCCCTCAAGAAGTGCAGGAGCAGTTTAACAAGGAAAATACTTCCTTTAACCTACTTTATACAGTGCTTGAAACTACTAACCTAAATGATAAAGTCACCTACACAGATGCAGACTTAAAAAGCTATTTTGATACTAATAAAGCAGATTTTCGTATTGATAAAGCCCAACGTAAGGTCGAATATATTTACATCAATCAGGATGCCATAGGTAAAACGCTAGAAATTTCTGATGAAGAATTAAAAAAAGACTATGATCCAGAAAAGTTTGTTTCTGAAGTAAAAATACAGCAAATTGTATTAAAAGTTTTGACAGAAGCAGATAAAGAAACTGTGCAAAAGAAAGCTATTGAGATAGTTGGCCGTGCAAAAGGTTCAGGAGGTGCGCAGGCAGAAGATTTTGCTGCTTTAGCAAGAGGAAACTCACAAGATGCAGGAAAAGATAAAGAAATCGTAATCAAAAAAGACACTGTTAAACCTGGTAGCTATTTACAACGTGTGTTTACAATGAAGGTAGGTGAAATTAGCGACCCTTTAGCAGATGGAAATAATTATTGTATTATTAAAGTCCTTGATCGTAAAAATAAGACCTTTGAGGAAGCTAAGGAAAGTTTAGTAGCTTCTGCACGTAATCGGCTTTCTTATAAAAAAGCTTCAGACCTAGCAGATGAAATAGTTAAACAATTAACAGAAAAGAAAGACATCAAAGCAGTTGCAGCAGAAACAGCACAAAAACAAGGCTTAAAAGTAGAGGAAACCTTAAAACAAACTCCCTTTTTTGCTGCTGGGGATGATGTACCTGAAATTGGCAATAACCCCTCTTTTGAAGAAGCTACAAATAACTTAAAAGCTGTTGGTGATGTTGGCGTTAAAGTGGGTGTTCGTGGTGGTTTTGCAATTGCAAAACTTTTAGAAATAAAAGAACCTCATGATGCAGTATTTGAAGAAGTTAAAGACAAGGTAGTAGAAAAATATAAAGCTTCAAAAGTCAAAGATTTAGCTGCTGTTCAAGCAAAATCCATCTTGGCAGAAGCTAATAATACTGCTGATGGATTAAAAGTAGCCATAGAAAAAGCTGGTCTAAAAGTAGCTACCCGGGATGATTTTAAAGATGGTCAATCCTTAGAAAACTTTAATGATATTAGTCGTGTTGCTCCTATGGCATTAGCGACAAAAGCAGGCGAAGTTGCCAAAGAACCTATCTTTAACAATGGTAAATATTTACTCTTTGCTGTAACTAAGCGTAATGACCCAAGTAACCAAAAATATAATGAGCAAGCTAATGCAATTGAGGAACGTTTATTAGAAGAACGCCGCTCAATGACTTATGAAGCTTACTTAGAAAACATTAAGAAAAAAATGAAGGCAGATGGAAAAATTACTGTCTATAAAGAAATTGTAGAAAAGATCTTTCAAGAAATGGCTGCTCCCCCTCCAGGACAATAAAAACTCTGTTTTAGAGGCAAAAAGCCAAGACCACTAAAAAATCTAATTTTATAGGCTTGCTGATTATAGCAAGCCTATTTTTCTTCTAAGGAAATTTATGCTTGCTAAAAGAATTATCCCTTGTCTTGATGTTGATAATGGTCGAGTGGTTAAAGGTATTAATTTTCTTTCTTTATCCGACGCAGGAGATCCTGTAACTCAAGCCCATCGTTATGATCAAGAAGGAGCAGATGAGTTAATTTTTTTAGATATTACTGCATCATCAGATAAGCGTAAGACAGTATTAAAGATGGTAAGAGATGTAGCAGATTGTGTATTTATTCCCTTCACGGTTGGAGGTGGAATTAGCAATCTTGAAGACATTAGAGAAATACTTTTAGCTGGAGCAGATAAAGTTTCTATTAATACAGCAGCAATAAATAACCCTAGTTTAATTTCACAAGCAGCAACCCGTTTTGGGAGTCAATGTATAGTTGTAGCTATTGATGCTAAAGAAGTTAGTCCAAATGTCTGGGAAGTTTACACACATGGAGGACGTAAAGCTAGCGGGTTAAATGCTTTAGAGTGGGCCAGCCGTGTCGAAGAGCTAGGAGCAGGAGAAATTCTTCTTACTAGTATGGATATGGACGGCACTAAAAAAGGTTATGACCTAGCTTTAACTAGCCAAATTGCTGACACAGTTAAAATTCCTGTAATTGCTTCTGGTGGAGCAGGAACACTTGAGCATCTTTACAAAGCATTAACAACTGGCAAAGCAGCAGCAGTTTTAGCTGCATCAATATTTCATTTTGGGCAATTTAGCATTTCAGAAGCAAAGAAATATTTAGCTGATCAAGGTGTATTAGTTAGGTAAAAAAGATCGGGGAAATTTTACTAGAGTTTGGTAAATAAGCTCTTCCAATCATTAAACATCCTATCCTGCTTTGTCCTAAACAAATAAGTTTTGCTAAAATAGCAAACAAATCAAATAAAGAATATTTTGTTTTTAGGAGTAAAAAACTGTTTATGTCTGTCGAAATACTTATTCAAAACTTAAAGTTTGACGAGCAAGGGCTAATCCCGGCTGTTGTCCAACATTCTCGCACGAATGAGATTTTGACACTTGCTTATATGAATGAGGAAAGCTTAACTCGTACACTTCAAACAGGGCAAACCTGGTTTTGGAGTCGCTCACGGAAAGAATTATGGCACAAGGGGGGAACTTCTGGTAACTTCCAGAATGTTGTAGATATTCGGCTAGATTGCGATGGAGATGCGCTAGTAGTAATGGTTGACCCTGAGGGCCCAGCCTGTCACTTAGGCGAAGATAGTTGCTTTCATCGTCAATTACAAGAAAATGAATACCAGCATTTGCAAAAAAGTATTTCCCTAGTAAATCAAAGTTCATTAGAATTAGGCATTCTCCTAGATGAACTTTATCGCCTAATAGAAGAAAGAAAAAAGAAACGTCCAGAAGGTTCATATACCACTTATCTATTTAATGCTGGACTAGATAAGATTCTAAAAAAAGTTGGGGAAGAATCGGCAGAAACCATTATTGCAGCTAAAAATCATTCTACCCAACAAATGGCAGCAGAAATATCTGATTTACTTTATCACCTACTAGTTTTAATGAGTGAGCGAGGTGTACATTTAGAAGATATATTTAATGAGCTAAAACAGCGTGCTAGTAAAGCTACTGAACGAAAGTACACATAAAGTCATGTTTGTCACCCCAAAAAATTTTTCAGAATTTGCTCAGATGGCTAGCCAAGGAAATGTTATTCCTATAGCCAAAAGAATTGCTGCTGACTTGCTCACCCCTGTAGCAGCTTACTTAAGACTTCAACAGTCTAATCCTTACTGTTTTTTACTAGAGTCTATTGAGGGAGGCGAGCAAGTTGCTCGCTATTCTTTTCTAGGGGTAGAACCTAACTTAATTATTCGGGTACGTGGCCGCACAGTAGAGACAATTAAAAACGGTCAAGTAGAACGCTTGCCAGGAACATTACTAGATGCTTTACGTCAATATTTAGGGCATTTAATCCCTGTAAAACCACCTAATCTACCCCCTTTTACTGGTGGAGCAGTTGGATATTTAAGCTATGATATGGTTCGTTGGTTTGAAAGAATACCTAATAAAAATCCTGATGACCTAAAGATAGATGATGCGCTACTTATGTTTTTTTCATCTATTTTGGCTTTTGACCATGTAAAACAACAGCTAATAATAATTGTTAATGTATTTACTCAAAGAACCGATGCTGTAAGCTTAGAAGAAAAGTATCAGCAGGCTTTAGTAGAAATTGAGCAAATAGAACAAAAGCTTAGCACTCCTCTTATCCTTCCTAACAAAAATACTAGCTATTCTGGTCAAGATAAACTTACTGCATCTTTTCTAGTACGTTCTAACTTTACCAAAGAACAATTTGAAACAGCCGTATTACGAGCCAAGGAACATATTAAAGCTGGAGATATTTTCCAAGTTGTTTTATCACAACGCTTTGAAACTAATATTTCTACTCCAGCATTTCAAATCTACCGTGCCTTACGTATGATTAACCCTTCACCTTATATGTTTTACTTAAATCTGGGAGATATGTCTTTAGTAGGTGCTTCCCCAGAAATGCTAGTTCGTTGTAAAGACAGAAAACTAGATTATCGTCCAATTGCAGGAACTAGGGCAAGAGGTGTAGATGATATTGATGATGCTTTATTAGGTGAAGAACTCCGTGCAGATGAAAAAGAAGTGGCAGAACATATTATGCTAGTCGACCTAGGTCGTAATGACTTGGGCCGCGTTTCTGAAATTGGCTCTGTAGAAGTACTAGATTTAATGTCTATTGAACGTTATTCGCATGTAATGCACATGGTATCAAAACTACGTAGCGAACTGCGGGTTGGTAATGATTGTTTTGATGCTCTAGTGTCTTGTTTTCCAGCAGGTACAGTTTCAGGCGCACCAAAGGTAAGAGCATTAGAAGTTGTTGATGAACTTGAACCTACTAGACGTGGGCCATATGCTGGAGCCGTTATGTATTTAGATTATTCAGGAAACCTTGATTCTTGTATTGCTATTCGTACAATTCTAGTAAAAGATAGTAAAGCTTATATCCAGGCCGGAGCAGGTATTGTTGCTGACTCAGTTCCAGAAAAAGAATATATTGAAACTGTAAATAAAGCCCGTGCTTTACTCAAAGCTGTAGAAATTGCAGAAAAAGAATTATAAAAAACCTAAGCTTAAATTTCTAGGCTATATTTATTTTGCCTTGTAACTTAAATATTCTGATATTTTAATCTTAAGCCCCAACGGGGCGACATAACTGTAGCATAGGGTTTCAACCCTACGTATGATGATATAAAATAATAGAGTTACAAATGTGACGACATAATTAAAATATTGTGCTAATTAGGTTTATTATGCCGTCGCTACGCGATTCTAGCTATGTATAATCACTATGCCTAGGTCTTACGACCTAGGCTACAATTATTTCGTCCCTTCAGGACTCAAGAAATTAAAAAATGCTAACTTACTTTGTTTATAGACTAATAAACTTAAATTCTATAGATCTCTAGTAAATTAAAAGATTTATGAAACGCTGTCCTGTTTGCCACCAAGAATATAGCGATGCTGTAACAATGTGTCCTTACGATGGTCAATCACTAGAAACTGGCCCAGACCCTATGTTAGGTAAGCTGCTAGAAGGAAAATACCGTTTAGAAAGCTGTATCGGTATTGGTGGTATGGCTACTGTCTATCTAGCAACTAGAATGCAGATAGGTGATAACGTCGCCGTTAAAATTCTTAATCAAGAATCCTTAAAGAACCCTTTAGCCGTAGCTCGTTTTCGTCGTGAAGCTCAGGCTGCTGCTCGTATTCGCCATAATTGTGTAGTAACAATACATGACATGGGAAATTTACCAGAAGGTAATACTTTTTTGGTAATGGAATATATCCGAGGTCATAGCTTAAGAGACGAATTAAAAGAACAAAAAACTTTATCTATTCCAAGAGCAATTTCTTTAATTAGCACTGTTTGTAATGCTGTGCATGCAGCACATGAAGCAGGAATCATCCACCGTGACTTAAAGCCAGAAAATATTATGGTAGAAAAACTTTCAGATAATTCTGAAAGTATCAAAGTTGTAGATTTTGGTGTTGCAGAACTTCGGGAACATATTATTAGCGATGCCTTAACTAAACTTACTGAAGCAGGGATGATGGTAGGAACACCTTACTATATTTCTCCTGAGCAATGCCGCGGAGAGCCTCTTGACCCAAGAGCCGATATTTACAGTTTAGGAATTATTCTATATGAACTGCTTACGGGAAATGTGCCTTTTAGAGGTCGTACACTTTCGGCAGTAATTATTCAGCATGCAACAGAACCACCGCCATCGATTCGCAAAGTTCGACCTGATCTTACCGAAGCAGTGGAAACACCTATTTTACGTTCACTTGCCAACGATCGTAATAAACGCCCAGCAACCGCTCGTGAAATGGGACAAGAACTAGAGCAGGCCCTGGCTGGTATTACGCTTACTGAATCTGTAGACATTTTGATTGAGCCTATTGCTGAAGCTAGTAGTAAATTTCTTACATCTCCTAAAACAGGTGCAAACCCTTCAGCACGTAAAAGCGGACTTCTTAATTATGATAGTTTGACTGGACTACATTCACATGGTTATTTTATTCGTAATTTAGAAGAAAATTTGCTCCGTTGTGCGCAACTTAATGAGCCTCTTGGAATAATTATTTTTGGTGTAGATAAGCTTAAACAAGTAAACAATACCTATGGTTATTTACTTGGTGACTTATTAATTAGAGAAGTAGGACATCTACTAAGCCAAAACCTACCTGAACAAATGACGCTTTGCCGCGCACCTGGAGACGGTTTGACTACTATGGCAGCAACTAGACAGCCAGAATTATTAGTTCAGCTTGCGACTAAGTTAATTAACGTAGTAAAACAAACTAGATTACTTACTAAAGAATTACCTGAAGGACTAGAAGTTTCACTATCAGCAGGAATAGCCTTTTATCCTATGGATAGCACAGATGCTACAGACCTTTTTGAGATTGCCAAACAATCTTTAGCAAAAGCAAAAACTTTAGGTCATAGCCAAGTTGCCCGTAAGGGTCAAAGCGGCCAGCTTAGTCAACTAAGTAATAGTGTAGAACCTCAAATTCAGTTTGAAAACTTTGTTGGTCGTAAAACAGAACTAGAAAAAATACAACGTAATTTTGAACAAAGTGTAGCTGGACGTGGGCGTTTTGTATTAATTACTGGTGATGCTGGACTAGGTAAAACCCGTCTAGTAGAAGAGTTTCGCCGTCAGTCTGCTGGAAAAGATGTTTTATTTTTACAAGGCCGTTTCTATGAATCTGGTGGAGCAATTCCTTATAAAGCTTTTTGTGATTCTCTTCGAGGATCAATACATTACTTGATGGAATATAACCAAGCAGAGACCCAAGAAGTTTTTGGTTCTATGGCAGGTCAAGTTATTACAGATTTTAGTAGTAATGATCCTCTATCTATATTACTTAGTGGTGAAGCTGTTGCTAATGCAGAGCAGGAAAAATATCGCATTTTTGATTATTTAGTAAGAATTTATGTAAATTTATCTAAGTTACGTCCAATAATTTTATTTTTAGATGATTTACAATGGGCAGATGAGCTTACCTTAGATTTTCTAGCTTATTTAATCCGTAATAGTTCAGGGGAACGCTTATTTTTTGTTGCAACTTCGCGTGAATGGGAATTAACTAACGAAAACAACCCTGTGCGTAGTTGGCTAAGACAGATGAGCCGCTATGGATCTCAAGAACAAATTAAACTATCACCTTTAACTGAGACTGAAACTGCTAAAGTTTTGGAATCAATGTTTGGATATATAAATATTTCTCAAGCAATGCTAAGTAAAGTTTGTCAGGAAACTAAGGGTAATCCTTTTTATATAATGGAGATAGTCCGACTTCTTCAAGAAGAAAAAGCTATTCAATGGACTGGAGAACATTGGCATTGTAAAGATGTAGGTGAAATTCACCTTCCAACCTCTGTAGTTGATTTAGTAGAGGCTCATTTAGTAAAACTAGCGGCTCAGGATTTAGAAGTTTTTACCCAAGCAGCTATTTTAGGCGATGAATTTACTTTTGAAATCCTACAAGCTGTTACAGATTTTGACGAAGACAAGCTTTTAAGTATTGTTGAAGCTGGACTTAGAGAACATATCTTAAAAGAAGAACCACACTCACGAGAAGATCGCTATTCTTTTTACCATAGTACGGTTAGAAAAGTTTTATATGAACGCACTAGCCGCCGTCGTCGTAAGCGGTTGCATCAACAAATTGGCAATAAATTAGAAGAACTCTATGCCGACCGTGCCAATAAAATCGCGGCTGAACTGGTCTATCATTACTATAATGCTGAAGATTACGAACATGCTTTAAGCTATGCTGTAGAAGCAGGAAATCTAGCATGGCGTGCTTTAGCCTTCTCAGAAGCGGCTAAATATTATGAATGGGCAGAAAAATCTATTCAAAATTTAATGGCTTCGCTTAAGGATGAAAGCTTAAATCGTACTACTGGCGGCAATAAAATCCTTCAGCTTGCTGCTTGTGGCTTACAGATTGAGTCTGACCGCATGGCTCAATATCACTTAAATTACGGCCAGCTTTTTATGCAGCTAGGCAATCATCAACGTGCTGAATCCCAATTAAGACAAACCTTAGAGCTTGCTAGACAAGTAAAATCATTAAAGCTAGTTGGACGTGCTTTTACTGCACTTGGTGAACTTTATCGCCAATATGGTCAATTAACACGTGGACTAGAATATGGTGAACAAGGTTTAGCCGTACTTACCTCAATAGAAGATTCTGAATGGGAAGTTCAAGCCTTAATGGTAATAGGAGCATCTCATGAAGGATTAGGACATTTTTCTCAAGCCCTAGAACAATATGAAGGTGCTTTAGTGTTGGCTAGAAAAATCAAAGATCGCTTCCAGGAAAGCAATGCTCTTTGGGGTATGGGTGTAATTTATTTTCGTTTAGGTCAATATGAAAAAGCTCAAGAGTCAGCACAACGAGCATTAGAAATTAGTACCATTACAGGTTATCGACTAGTCCAGGAACGTTGCTATAACCTGATTGGAGCAATACTTTTAGAAATTGGTCTATTTCCTGATGCCTTAAGAAATTTTGAACGCGCTCTAAAAGTTGCTCGTGATATGGGTTATAGACTACGTGAAACTTCTATTCTTAATAACATAGGCGAGCATTATCGCCGTCAAATGCGCTATCAAGAAGCTTATGAATATTACCAACAAGCCTTAGCAATTACTAAAGAAACATCTGATCGTCCTACAGAAGCATCTATTTTGCTTAATATTGGGCTACTTTACCAGGGTCAAGGTAATCATGAAACGGCTCTATCAGAATTTGTTAAAGCACAAAAATTAATTCAAGAACTAGGTCTAAGACCTACAGAGCTAGAAACCCTAGTTAGCATAGGTGATTCACTTTCTGCAATTAACAATATGAAAGACGCTCAAAGTTATTACAAATATGCTTTAGATCTTTCCCGTCAATCTGGTAGTCCTGTCTTTGAATGGCGTGCTTTATATGGGCTTGCACGATGTGAAATAGTAAAAGGCGATAAAAAAGCTGCCGTTAAATTACTACGTAAATCCGTGGAAGTAATAGATCTATTATCATCAGAATTAAATACTTATGCAAACCGTGTTAGTTTCTTAAAAAATAAGCAAATTGTTTACAATGACTTAGCAGAACTAACCCAAGAATTAAACAAAGATGGAGGTGTCTAGTTATGTTAAAAAATAAATTAACACTCCAAAATTTCTGTTATTTAGTTTTAGCTGTAGTAATAACTCTAAATTTTTCTTCCTTAACTTTAGCACAAAAACGTAAGCCTGTAACAAAGCCAAAGACAACAACACCAGCACCCACTCCAACGCCTACACCCGTTAAGCCACCAGAGCCAGAAACCATTCGCCCGCCGGAAACGCTTCTTAGTGTAGAGGAAATGGAAAAGTTAGTAGCTGTAGTTGAATTAGACGAAAACAAAGAATTTACCCTAGCATTTTATCCTAAATCAGCACCAAATCATGTACGTCAATTTATTTGGCTGGCTCGTTCAGGTTATTTTAATGGAATGTCAATTAGCCGAGTGATTCCAAAATATATTGTTCAAAGTGGTAATCCTGGGTCATGGGAAGAAAATAACCCTAACTTAAAAAAACGCTTTGATATTCCAAAGCTAAAAGCTTAGTACGATCAAGCACTTAGGCATGAAAAAGGTAGTCTTTCTATGGCTCGTCCAAATGGTGAGCCAGACGGTGGAACATCACATTTTTTTATTTGTACTGAAAGATTTCCTTCACTAGATAATCAATATAGCATTTTCGGTCATGTTGTTAGTGGAATGGAAATAGTTAATCAATTATCCTTACTACAAATTGCTGAAGGAACAACTGATAAGCCAGCACAACGAGTTGCTATAAAACAAATACTAATTAAAGAAATAGCGGCAGTACCTGCCGAAACTACCCCAAAAGAAACAGAGCCAAAAACCAATGATTCTAGTAATTGATAACTATGACTCATTTACCTACAACATTGTTCAATATTTGGGTGAGTATGACCCAAATATCTATGTTTACCGAAATGATCAAATCACTATAGATCAAATTAAACAAATTAAACCTAAACATATAATAATTTCACCTGGCCCAGGTCGGCCAGAAGCAGCCGGAATTACTCCCACATTAATTAAAGAATTTGCTGGCAAAATTCCAATTCTAGGCATTTGTCTTGGACATCAAGCTATTGGGATGGTTTTTGGTGGTAAAGTAGTTTCTGCCCCATATTTAATGCACGGTAAAACTAGCGAAATTTGCCACGATGGTTTAACAATTTTTCGTGGGCTAGAATATCGTTTTCGTGCAACTCGTTATCATTCCTTAGTTGTAGATCGTGATGCAATACCACCAGATTTAGAAGTTTCTGCCACAACTCCAGATGGTATAGTAATGGGCCTTAGACATCGGCGTTTTGTTTGTGAAGGTGTACAATTTCATCCTGAATCAATTATGACTAATAATGGTAAACAACTTCTTAAAAACTTTATTACCTTATAAATCAGTAAATTATTTATTGGACATCAGCAAATGATCAAAGATCTAATTAAACAAGTGATGGCAGGAAAACACCTAAGCCAAGACCAAGCTATTTTAGTACTAAATGAAATTATTGATGGCGAGGTTACAGATGCTCAAATTTCCGCGCTCTTGATTGCTTTAGCAATGAAAGGCGAAACCGTAGAAGAATTAACTGGTTTTGCCACAGTAATGCGGCAACGTGCTAGCACTTTTAACATTAAACACCAACTTTTTGTTGATACTTCTGGAACAGGCGGAGATGGACAAGGAACATTTAATATTTCTACGGCAGCAGCTTTTGTTATTGCTGCTGCTGGCATTCCTGTAGCAAAACATGGAAACCGTGCTGTTTCCAGTCTATGTGGTAGTGCTGATATCTTAAGTCAATTAGGTGTAAACATAATGCTTAGTCCAGAAATAGCGGCTCGCTGTTTAGATCAAATTGGTATTTGTTTTATGTTTGCTCCTGCTTTTCATAGTGCTACAAAAAGAGTTGCTGAAATTCGCCGTCAACTAGGAGTAAGAACTGCTTTTAACCTACTTGGGCCACTAACTAACCCTGCTAAAACTCCTCGTCAACTAGTAGGCGTTTATTCTAAATCTGCTGCTGAAAAATGCGCTCAAGTCCTTGCTAAACTAGGCACTGAACGCGCTTGGGTAGTTTATGGCTCTGATGGACTAGATGAAATTACTTTAACTGGTATTACCCATGTAGCATCTGTTAATAAAGGTATAGTAAGTTTACTTGAACTCTCTCCAGCAGATTTTGGTTTCGATCCTGTTATTCCAACATCAATCGTTGGTGGTAATGCAACACAAAACGCCCATATCCTTAAAGAAATTCTTTCAGGTCATAGACAAGATAGCCTTACCAATGTAATTCTTGCTAATGCTGCTGCTGTATTATATCTTTGTGATAAGGCTAATAGCTTAACATTGGCTGTATCACTTGCAAAAGAAGCCATCCGCCAAGGAAAAGCACTTGCAAAACTAGAATCATTAATTAAATTAAGCCACCAAATAAGCTAATGTAAATTCCTACTGCAATTTTATCTAAAATATTTATCTTACTATGTTTTAGACTAGGAAACTTTTTAACAAATCTTATCCAAAAAGCAACTGGCCCTTATTTACTAGCATCTCAAAAGCGCGTAACATTTAAGACTAGTTTGATTTATAAATCATAGAATTACAGAGAGGAGATACAGACATGGCAAGTTTCAAAGATCCTAAAGAACATTTTGCTCCTATTGAAGTAGTAGAAAGATTGCTTGAAATATGTGAATATTACGGTCAACCTCAGTCGCTTTACCTCTCTTCTACACTTGACCTAACTACTTATTTTGATTCCTTTGGTTTTGATGTTTATAGTTTAACAGATGATACTAATACAGCATTTGAGATCAATAGCCCAACAGTCAATGTAGTACCTAGCGGAGATAAATGCCGCAATCATGAATTATCACATTAAATAGTTTTCTACTTTCTACTTTCCATTTTTCTCCTATCCCTTCAATTAAAAATTGAAAATTTAGTAAGGCTAATACCCTAGCTCAAGCTAGGGTATTTTTTTGTTAACTAGTATTAATAACTAATTGAACCTTACTCTTTCAAACAAGGTTTTAGTTAGTTGTGAATATCTTAAATCACGTGATAAGATTTGCTACCTAAGCCAGAAAAAATAATTAGTTAAAGAGAAAGCGTTGGAAGCCTACTTATGCAAGTTCTGTTTGGCCGCCGTTTAGTTATTCTGTCGTTTGTTCTTATTTTTGCTTTACATTTTAATGTGACTGCTAAAACTCTTTTAGAAGATCCTAAAAATGATCCTCCAACATCTTCTACACATTCAAACCACTATTTAATCCAATCTTTACAACAAGATCCAAAAGAAAACCCCTCTTTAAGCGAAAAAGAACGACGTAGACAGTCCCGCCAAGCACGTAAAAATAATAAAAATAACGAGGAAAATAACGCTAGCAAAGACACTAGCGACACTAACAGCCAACAACCTAAAATAGAAACTGCTGTAGCAAACCTAGAAGCAATTATTGAATCAGATGAGCAACGTAGAGAAGGTGACACTTATATTGCTACTGGTTATGTAGTTATTAATTACGGCACAAGCAAATTACAAGCTGATAAGGTAATTTTTAATACTGTTAGCGGTGATGCAGAAGCAGAAGGAAATGTAATTTATGACCCAGACTCACAACAACGAATAACAGCACAAAAAGCTAGCCTAAATATTTATACCCGTAAAGGCACTTTCTATGAGGCTCAAGGCTTTACAGATCAAACATCCGACGGCGCAACTTTAAATTTTGTAGCTGAACGAGTAGAAAAAACTGGTCTAGATTCCTATGTTTTACATGGTGCTAGTATTACTGCTTGCGAACAAGCCACCCCTGCTTGGAAGTTTGCAAGCGATCGCATAGGCTTACAAATTAATAAAACGGCCTCTGTAAAGGGGGGTTTGTTTAAGTTTAAGAATATCCCTCTTTTTTATCTTCCTTATGTAGCTATACCTATAGGCAAACGTGAACGTCAATCAGGTTTCCTTATTCCAACAACAGGAAATTCTACTCAAACTGGCAGGTTTTTCCGAAATGCCTACTATCAAACCCTAGGCCGTAGTGCTGATGTACTATTTACCACAGATATTTATACTAAGCGTGGTGTAGGATTTGGCACAACTTTTCGCGCTCGTCCTGATGAACTTTCTTCTATAAAAATAGGAACTTTTAGCGTTGTTGACAGACTTTTTGACCAAGAAAACCTCCCTGTTCAACAAGATGCAGGTGGTTCGCTATTTTTTGCTAAAGGTATTCAATACTTGCCAAATGGCTTTTTTGCTGGTGTAGATGTAGACTTTACCACTAGTCTAGCTTTCCGTCGTACTTTTGCTAATGAAGCCGAACAGGTATTTAACCCTGAAAATCGTTCACAATTTTATCTTATTAATAACTTTAGTTCTGCTGGTGCTAATTATAGTTTTAATATGTTAGCAGAAGGTAAATCGGACACGGTTTTTAATAATGGTGCTTTTCTGGATCCTCTTTCAGATAGAAATACTGATGTAACAGTGCGTCACTTACCCTCATTAGAGCTTACAGGTTATGGGCAACAAGTGGCTAACCTACCGCTTTATCTATCATTTAACACCGCTATAGAAGGTTTATATAGACGTGAACGTCTTAATCAAGCAATAACTTTTATTACTCCAAGCATTGTCCAACGCTTTGACATGTCACCAAAACTTACTTTGGTAGTCCCTGATCTAGCTGGCTGGATAATTAGACCTGAATTTAGTTTGCGCTCTACTTACTACACTAGTAGTTTAAGAACTATTTCGCCCGATATTCCCTTAGTACCTTCTATTTCACGTAATCAACTTAGCCCAGATAATATTTTTCGTAAATATGCTGAATTTTCATTAAATATCCGCCCTCCTTCTTTATCCAAAATTTATACTAATAGCGATGGTTCACCCAAATTTAAGCATGTTATTGAGCCAACTTTTACTTATCATAAAATTAGCGGTGTAGATAATTTTGCTCAAATTATTCGTTTTGATGAACGTGATACAGTAGCTAATACTAATGAAATAGAATATGGTGTTATTAATAGATTCTTTGTGCCTAAGCAAACAAGTGATGGACGTATTAATACACACGAAGTTTTAAGTATTGCTTTAACACAAAAATATTTCTTTGACCCTGATTTTGGAGGAGCGTTAAAACCAGGTGTAAGAAACCAGTTTTTCCCAATCAATACGCTTTCTGGGTTTACTTTTGGTAGCCAAAGACGGGATTTTTCACCACTTAATGTTAATGTTCGCTATCGTCCATTAAATACAATTTCGGCTGATATGCGTATGGATTATGACACTGAGCGCAATAAGGTAAGAAATTTTTCAATAGGAACTTCTTATTCACAACGTAATTTTAGTATTTCACAAAGATATTTTAAGATTTCTTCACTTCAAACCGCGCCAGGACAAATTGAGCCAGGAACATTTCCAGGAAGTCTTTTGGTGACAGGTATTTCTCTTGGTAATGAGGCCCGTGGCTACTATGGTGGTGGCACATTTACCTATGATTTTACTGATAGAATAGACACTATTACAGGTGTTCGTACTCGTGCAGGTTTACGACGATCAACTTCATATTTTGGCTATGCCTGTGATTGTGGAAGCGTTGAGCTAAATCTAACTACAATAAATGTTAATGGTTTTAGCGAAACACGAGTAAGTTTTTCCTTCTCGCTGTCTGGAATAGGTTCTTTTGGTACAAATCAAAATCGCTAATATATTAATGGATAATAACTTATGTCTGTCCCTGATTATACCATCCGACGTTGTGAAAACTTTGAAGATTATGAAAAATGCATGGAGTTGCAACGTAAGGTTTGGCACACAACAGATCTTGAAATTACTCCTGCACGAATTTATATAATTTCACAAAATAGCGGAGGTTTTTTAATAGGGGCATTTACTGAAAATAATGAATTACTAGCCTTTTTACATTCCTTTGCTGGTGTTGACCCACAAAATCAGCCTATTTATTACTCTCATATGCTAGCCGTCGTGCCTGAATATCGCAATAGCGGATTAGGACGAGAACTAAAACTTTGGCAAAGAATAGAAGCAATTAAACGCCAATTCAAAAAAGTAACTTGGACTTTTGACCCTTTGCGCTCACTTAATGCACATTTTAATATCAATAAACTTGGCTGTATTGTTAAAGAATACAAAGTAAATTTTTATGGTACAGGAAACACTAGCATTTTTGATGCAGGGATTGAGTCCGATCGGCTAAAGGCTGAATGGTGGGTAGATAGCGAGCGAGTAGAAAAAGCTATCCAAGGCGAAAACCCAGCAATTGATCTAAGTTCTCCTTACGTAGAAATCCCGACAGATATTTCCATAATTCGTGGTGATAGCTTGGCTGTAACTAAAGAATGGCGCTTAAGAGTCCGTAAAGACTTTCAAGCAATGTTTGATAAAGGTTTGGTTTGTACAGGCTTTGCTAGAGGCCAACAAGATCAATTTAGTCGATATTACTTTTCTAAATCTAATAGTATATTCTGATAAGTATTTTTATAGAATTTAATTCTTAACTATCTCTAAAAGGCCAATTTGGTAAGGCTTCCCTAGAACATAGCCAATCTTTAGGTATAGACTTTTGACCAGCACTTAAAGCAACAATTCCACCAACAATAGCACAAGTAGTATCCCGATCACCTAATGCACTAACAGTTAGCCAAAAGGCTTCTGTAAAATCATTAAGGTGTGTTGCTGCACACCATAAAGCTAGTGGAACTGTATCTTGAGCAGAAACCATTACACCATTACCTAATACAGCAACAGCAAATTCCAAAGAAGCATTTTTATCCATGTCACGAGCTTTACGAACTTTTCCGCTTACTTCAGTTTTAGGAATAGCTGGCAAAATAAGATCTAAAAACTCCGCACGTGTGGGTAAAGGATTATTTTCTCTAACTCGCCATGCCCAAGCAGCAGCTACTGCAACAGCTATTGCGCCTGCTATTGCTTCTTCATTTGTATGTGTTACTTCTGCTGAACAAACAGCTTGTTCAATTGCCATGTCCAAATCGTCAGCAAAATATGCTCCTAAAGGAGCAATTCGCATTGCTGCACCATTTCCATAAGAGCCACGCCCATTAAACAAGCTACTAGCAGCATCTTGCCAAGCTTCACCAAGTCTAAATTGATGTAACAAACCATGCATAGCTGGGCCATAGCCACGAGTATTGTCATAACGTTCACCAAAACTTTTAGCTAGCTGGTCTTGATCTATTTTTTCATATTTTCTTAGTATAGATACAATAGACATTGCCATTAAAGTATCATCTGTATAATGCCAAGGGGATTTAGGCAAAGCACGCTCAGAAATTAAATTTTCTGCAATTGCAGGATCTAAGAAAAATCTATCGCCTAAACTATCTCCAATGGAAAGCCCTGTTAAAGAAAGTTTTGCTCTAGTTAAACGCTCATTTGCACTATTAATTTTATCTGTCATATATTTTTAACTTAACACTTGTTGGCAGTGCTTTATAAGTTCAGCTTCTTTGTTTGCTAGCAATATTGGTTTAGCTTGTTGAAACAACATTGTAGCCTTTTCTCTTTCACCCATTTTAGCTAGTGAAATTGCCCAATAAGCTTTAATTTCTGCTAAAAGATCAGGTAAATTTTCATAAGGAGCAATTTTTTTCATAGCTACAGAAAGATGAAAATTTGCTTCAAAATAGTTTTGTTCCTCGACTAAAATAACGCCTTTACAAAAAGAAACAAAAATCGCTGCAAGTTCTGACATTTCTTTTGTGCTAATCTGCTCTAAAACTTCTCTAGCTTTAATTGTATCTTTATGATAACGGGCAAGCCCTAAAGCATAATCTATTAAGGTATTTGCACCATCTGGGCCTAGTTCTATTGCCATTAATTGACATTCTGTTGCTTTGTTATAGTCTTTTACTGCAATAAAAACCGAAGCTAACCGCGCGTAGTGAAGCCATTTAGGGACATTAGGGTCTCTTTCATATTGTTGTACTAACTTTAAGGCCTTGTCCAAATCCCCTTTTCCAGCTAAAGCTGTAGCTACTCGCATGTCAATTTCATGATTAAGCATATCTAAATTAATTAACTTAGTTGCTTTTTTAAGTAGTCCCGCATAAAAAAAGACTTTATCCCACTCTGCCCATTGAGTAGCCGACACTAAGCTATCAAAAAGCATTTTAGGTAAAGTAAAGATAGTTATAAAAGCTATCATTAATAAATCTAAAACAAGGCTTACCCAAAGAAGAGTTGAACCCATCCAAAGCCCAAACGCAGTTAAAACAAATAAAGGAATTAAAAGCGATTTATTAACTTTTATTTGAACTAACACATTGTGCCAAAAACCTTGTTTTTGCACATCACTAAGTTGTATTTCTGGAGTATAGTTTGGTAACTCCTCAAGGTTGGTAGCATACATCTTTTTTATTTCTTCGATCATTTCATCTTCATGAAAAACTATTGCTCTATAACCTTCTCGCTCTAAGCGCATCTTTGCATAGTCTAAATTAGGGGCTTCTACTCTTTGTGTAACTTTTTTTCCTTCGCTGTCTTCTGCCGTGTACAAATATTGTCCCATGTCTAATACCTTATTTTGGAAATAAATATGAGCTACATTTTATCAACAGTCTTACGACAAAGCACTATATAAAAATAAACTTGTGATTTTTCTTTGAATGGCATAATTTTAGAAAATAACAAATGATGTTAATTTGTCAAATATTAAGTAATTTTAATATGAGTATATAAATTATGTCAGAACGAGTTTTAATTGTAGGCTTAGACAAAACAGAACACGAGGAAATCATTTCCAGAATTAATATCCGTGCCGTAGCGCATGAACTTTTACCACAAATAATAGTTAAAGACGGCCTGCTACAAGTTGAATCACGCAAAGGGCCTTGGTTGGTAAATGTAGACAGAGTTGTTTTTCATGCGATTTATGAAAATGACTTAGATTTTTTTGCCGGCTTAGTTCTTTGGGGAGGCCCTTGTTTACCAAATGCCCGTGCAATGATGGATACACGGCTAAAAATTCCTTGTCTAGCACGGGCTTTAGAATACACTCGTTTTGGCCTACCGTTAAGGGGTTATGCTGGGCCTGGAACATTATTTCAGTCAGACACAGAAAAAGTAGCCAAATGGGGCAACTGGCATTGTGGAGAAAATAAAGAGCGTTTTACAGGCAATTGGACAAGTTCAGAAGCTTGCATCATAGAAGATTTTTTAGCAGGCCAAGCCGTTAGACTTGTAATTATTGGTGATAAATACTGGCAAATTCGCTTAGAGGGTGAAAGCTGGCTTAAATCTATTCATTCTGAAGCATCTGATTTTATGGAAGTAGACCAAGAATTACTTGAAGATACTAAAGCTATAGGAAAAGGTTTTGGGCTAGAAATCCTAGCAAATGACTATATTGTTACTGAAAAAGGAACCAAACATTTGTTAGAGGTTAATCACATCCCCAATGTCACACGTTTTCCAGAACTCTGGCAAGCTTATGCAGATTACGTAGTTTCTTGGATTAATAATATTAAAGTGAGTTAAAATTTTAATTACTACTAGTTATGTGTATTTTATTATGATCAATTTTTTCTTGGTTAGTCATTAAAAAAGATTTGGCTAGCTCTAAGCGAAAATCGCTAATTGTTATTAAACCAAAGCCAAATAAACCAACAAAAAAAGCCCCTAGTCCAGAATAATAGACATTTATTTGTAGCTTTATTTCAAGCCATACTAACAATAACAAAGTTATGTAACTTAAAATGCTTCCAGCAATAGCAATATTAAAATGCTTTTGATCAAAAATTTCATAAGTCAAAAGCCATAATGCCATTATTATTACAATTACAAGGCTTGCCGGAATAAAAATGTAAAATATGACATCACCTTTAAGTAAAGGCTTACCAAAGTAAATCCTATTTGAATAAAGGCTCTGTCACCCAACGACTAATGATAAATGTAAATAAAATTTTCCAATTATTAACATTTCTTAGTTGAGGATGATTTACTAAATTATTGATTAACTTTTGGCTTTTAGATGGTTTGGTTATGTTATTGCAACGCTGACAAAAATTAGCTATCGGATCAAAGAGATCCACTTTATGGCAAATCTCACAACGTTCTGGAAGTGACTGTGTTTTAATCTTCAAATCTGCCATATTTTAACCTATCTATAAATTCTTTCTCAAAAATGCGTAATAAAAATTCTTTTTGATCCTCATCTGTAGATTTTTCTTCCTTTTGGAGTGGCATTACGGCAATCATGGTTAGCATTTTTGTCTACATAAGGATAAGGGATTGAAATTAATGAAATCTGTGATTTTTCTTGTTCTCTTTTAACTACAATGTGACAAACAATAGGGGTAGTTTATCTTGGTATGGTCTACATAAACAAGAGCAAAAAGTAATGTTGTACATAGTTTCTTTTTCATTTATCCTTTGCTCCTCAATTTCGATGGAGCGTTTAATACATTCTTTTTTCATATAATTCATTCTTTTTACTAGCTCTGTTTTGAAAAGTCAAAATAATAATCTTTATTTTCATAAAAATGTTCTGGCCTTACATAACTTGTTGCAATAAAAGCAAATAACGAAATTGAAATAAGCACACTGTAAGCTAATCGACTTGTTTTTATTAAAATAGCAAATTGATCATAGTAATATGATACAAGTAAAATTAACAGTGCAAATAAATCTGTATAATCAACAACACGATGGATATTTAGTAACTCAAGACTATTCCAAATGTCTATTAAAGCTTGAGAATAGAATGATTTCCAAAAGACAAATAAAAAGGCTGTTAAAAAGTAAATTATCTTTTTCCTATTTGGAAAAAGTGCTAGCCAAAAAATTGGAAAGACAAAAAGCCCTGCAAAATCAGAAAGTTTTCCTGTAATAAAATTATGAAAAATAGGCTTAAAAATAAAATCGTTGGTCAAAAGTAGCAGTAAGGCTAGAAGAAATCCGGGAGACGAGAGTTTTTCTAATTTCATAAAATATCTTTTCTCCCTAAGTAGTTAAATTAATACATTAGACTAAGTTATATTAGTAAAAAGATATGTTTTACTTTAGCATAAATTAAAAAAGAAAATAGGGGAAATATTAGGAAAGATTAATTTTGATGAAAGCTCTCAAAACAAAAAAACCTAGCTGATTTAGCTAGGCTTTTTTTAATAGGAGGGTATATAACAAGCTTAAACATCTAATACATCTTTAGCGCGGGCATAATAACGATCTCGGTCAGCTTTACCATTAAAACCACCATTTACACGCTTGGTAATAGAATCAAATTTTTGTGCGTCAGCAAGCTCATTCAAGCCATTTCTTTCCCAAAATTGACCTGCAACGCGAAAACCAACTTCTGGAGTAGAAGCTAATTTAGGGTTATTTTCAAGATCTATACCTAAAGCTTTTCCAACTTCTCGATAATTAGCACGACCTGTTAATTGAATTGGCCCACGACCCTTAAAACGTACACCATCGCCAGGTTGAGTGTTACCTAAATCTGGTCTGCCTTCATAAGCACGACCGCTAGCAAATTCTTCAAATGCTGTTAGTCCGACGCTTTCATGCGCTAGTTGGGCGACAAAAGCAGCTTGGCGGGCTGGGGTGTTGATCTTAAATTCTGCTAATGCAGCATTTAAGTGTGGTAGATATTCTTGAGCTTTAGCTAAAGGTAGATTTGGCACAATTGCACGTAATTGCTGGACAGTCAAACCATTGACTGGGGCATTAGGTTTAGCTGCAATGGCTTCAACTGCTGTAGGAGTTGTTGCTAGCGCGTCAACTTCTGTTGCTTTAGCTGCGCTTGGAACATTGATTTGTTGACCTACACTAATTTTATTTGGGTTGGTAATTTCTGGATTAGCAGCAACTATGTCTTTTACAGTTGTGTTAGCTTTAGAAGCAATGCCAGAAAGGGTTTCGCCTGCTTTTACCGTGTGAGTTTGGCTAGCAGGTGTAGTAGCAGCACTAATAGCAGCAGCGTTTGGTGTTGTGTTGGCTGCTTGTGCTGCGTCAGTTGTTTTTGACACTGGGCTTTCTGTAGCAGCATTAGTTTTTGCAACGCTTAAATTTCCTAAATTAGCTTGAGCTTGTTTAGCTTCGGCTTGCTTGGCTGCTTGTTGTGCATCGGCTGTTTTATTTGCTGCTTGTTGGGTGTTAGCTGCTTTTGCTGCGCTAGATGTATTATTTGTTGTATTGGGGCTAGCGGTTTGGTTATTGGCTGTATTATTTGTTGTATTACTAGCTTGTGTAGAAGCACGATTTGCAGCAGGGTTACATCTTGCTGCTTGTGCTGCTTGCATAGCTGGACTTTCTTTTGGAGTAGTGCTTTTAGCTACATTCATTCCATTCATGTTGCCACGAGCAGGGTTACATCTTGCTGCTTGTGCTGCTTGTGCTGCTGGGCTTTCTTTAGGAGAGTTACTTCTGGAAACATTCATCCCAGCCAAGTTGCCTTGAGATTGACTTGATTGGCTACTACGGCTACTACTAGTGCTGTTGCTATTAGAATTACTAATGCTATTGCTACGTTGTGATGATGACATAGAATCACAACTACGTGAATTACCGCTATCTCTAGATCCTCCATTACCACCTACTGAACTTGGCATATACCCTCCTACAATGGTTAAAAATAAATTTTTGATTTGTGTAAAATGATGAAATAGTTAACAAAAGTAAATCGGCTTGTTTGATAACTATATACCAGCTTTTTTTAGATCTTCATAAAATATTTTTTATTTTTATGCTTAAATTAACACTTTTAGAAAGTCATAAAATATTCATCTTAAAACATTTATAGAATTACTTAATAGAAACCATGAGAATTGAACAAATTGAGCTAAAAGAAATCGCTATGCCGCTGATTTCACCATTTGAAACTAGTTTTGGTCGTACAACATTACGTCGAATTTTAATCATTAAAATTTGGGCGGATGGAGTTATTGGTTATGGTGAATGCACTGCGCCGGAACACCCTTTTTATAATCATGAGTCAATTGATACAGCTTGGCTTATAATTTCTAAATATTTAGCTCCAAGCTTAATTAATAAAGAATTTTCCCATCCAAGCGAAATTACACAATTTTTTCCTCAACTTCGCGGGCATAAAATGGCACAAGCAGCACTTGAAACAGCCGTTTGGGAGCTTTACAGCCAAGCTAAAAATATTTCTCTTAGCCAAGCTTTAGGTGGAACGCTTAAAGAAATTCCTTGCGGTGTTTCTATAGGCATTCAAGACAGCACCACAGATTTACTTCAGAAAATAGAAAGAGAGCTATCAGCAGGTTACAAAAGAATTAAAATTAAAATTAAGCCTGGCCTTGACGAAAGTTTGATTAAAGCTGTAAGAAATAGCTTTCCTAATATTCAACTAATGGTTGATGCTAACTCGGCTTATAGCTTATCAGACCTAGAGTTATTAAAATCTTTTGATGTCTATAATTTAATGATGATTGAACAACCATTAGAACATGATGACATAGTTGATCATAGCGAGTTACAGCGACAAATTACGACACCAATTTGTTTAGATGAGTCAATTTTAAGTGTTGATGATGCAAGAAAAGCCTTGTCTATAAATGCTGGAAAAATTATTAACATCAAACTTGGCCGTGTAGGTGGTCATGCGAGCGCGAAAGAAATTCATGATTATTGTTATAAAAAAAATATCCCGGTTTGGTGTGGTGGAATGTTAGAAAGTGGTATTGGTCGCGCTCATAACATCGCGCTTTCATCGCTTGCAGGGTTTGTTTTGCCAGGTGATGTTTCTGCTAGTAAGCGTTATTGGACACAAGATATTGTTGAGCCAGAAATAGAAGTAAATTCAAACGGCACTATCAACGTGCCAACATCAGCAGGTTTAGGTTATCAAGTAAACGAAAAGCAAATTGAAAAACTTAAGCAGCGATCTTTGGTTATTAAAGATTGAAATCTATAACTTATAGATTTTAGTCTATCAGTCCTCCAACCGGATTTTGATTGGCTGGAGGAAATTCAACGCCTAAGTAAATATCACTAAGTTTCAAAGAACAATCAATTGACGTTAAGTAAATACTTTCTGTTAGTTCATTAACTTCTGAAAGTAACCATTTATTATCAGACTGTTTTATTATTTGGGTAATATGTGGGCGATGTTGAGCAACTAAAATATATTCGCAAAAAGTAGGAATGGATTTGTAATAACTAAACTTATCACCTCGATCAAAGGCTTCTGTGCTAGGCGAAAGTATTTCTATTATTAGACTTGGGTTAAGTAAAGCTTTTACGCCTCCTATTTCTTGGTATTCTGGCTTGCCACATAAAGCGACTAAATCAGGATAGCGATAAGGAGGCCAAGTGGGAACTTTTACCCTTTGGTCACTATGAAACAATTCACAAGAACGGCTTCTGAGTTGGGAACCTATGTCTATAGTTAAATTCACAGAAATTTTATTATGTTCAGGACTAGCACCACTCATAGCAAAAATTTGGCCGTCCCAGTATTCATACTTAATTTGTGAGTTTCGTTCTATTTCAAAATATTCTTCTAATGTATAACTTTTTTTTGGTTGTGAAGACATAAATCTTTCTCCTGAGCAACACAAAAGCTTTACGGAATTATATTATAAGAAATTACTGAGACATTACCCAGCTAACTAAAGTTCTAACTCCAATGCCTGTAGCACCTTTGCTTATATAAGGTTTTTTGTCATTTGACATAGCAGTACTAGCTATATCTAAGTGTACCCAGGGAGTATCACCTGTAAATTCTTTAATAAAATAAGCTCCTGTAATTGTACCTGCTGGACGACCACCGCTATTTTTTAGATCAGCAATATCGCTTTGTATTTGTTCGCCATATTCCTCATCTAAAGGTAGTTGCCAGTAGCGTTCCCCTACTTCAGCACCTGTAGCGATAATTTGATTAACTAACTCTTGGCAAGTGCCTAAAATACCAGCATAAACTGGGCCTAGAGCAATGCCTACAGCACCAGTCAAAGTAGCTAGGTCAACTATTTTAGTTGCTCCTAGTTTTTCACGAGCATAAGTAATTGCATCAGCAAGCACTAGACGACCTTCGGCATCTGTATTTACAACTTCAATGGTTTGACCCGACATTGAAACCAGCACATCACCAGGTTTTATAGCTGTTCCCGACGGCATATTTTCAGCACATGCCATTACTCCAACCACTGAGACTTTAGGTTTTAGATAGCCTATTGCCCGCATTGCGCCCATTACAGCCGCAGCCCCAGCCATATCACCCTTCATTTTTTCCATTCCTTCGCTAGGTTTAATGGAAATCCCCCCCGAATCAAAGGTTATGCCCTTTCCAACAAGCGCAATTACTTTTGATGGGTCTGCTTCTGGGTGTTGATAACGTAAAACTATTAACCTGGCTTCCTGGGCTGATCCACGAGAAACGCCAAGCAATGCACCCATTCCTAATTCTTTCATTTTTTCTTCATCAAGTGCTTCAAAGGTTAAATTAGCTTCTTTGGCAATGGTTTCTGCATGTTTAGCCATATCAACAGGGTTTAAGTTAGAACTAGGTTCATTAACTAAATTGCGGGAAAAATTGGTAGAGTCGCCTAAAATTTTTCCTACTGTTACGCCTTGTTCAACAGCAGATTGGTTATCAGGAGTTGTTAAGATAGAAAATTCATTAACTTGATTGCGTTCACGCTCACGGGTTTTATAGCTATCAGGGTCAAAAGTGCTTAAAATCGCGCCTTCTGTTAAAGATTGCCCTGCCTTTGCCGCCGTCACCCCATCGCGCAATAAAAATGCTAGGGATTTAATTTTCTTGGCTCTTAAAAATCTAACTGCTGTGCCTGCTGCTTGTCTTAGCTGTGTTGCAGTAACTTTTGTTTGTTTACCTAGGCCAACTAATAAAAGGCGTTGGGCTTTTAGCCCTGGAGCTAAATGTAAATATGCAGTTTCATTAGCTTTAGCACGAAATTCTTTTCTTTCAAAAAGCGAGCTTATTACACCATTGACAGCTTCGTCTAACTCTTTACAAAAACCTTCTAAGCAAGTCTCATCTTCATAAATTGGTACAACTAAGGTTTCTGAGGCAACTTGATAAAAATTATCTGTTAAGACTTTAATTTCCATTTTCTATCTAAAACTCCCTGTTATTGATCATATGCCAAGAAAAAATTGTCCGTCTCAGGACTTAAAAAATATTTATTCTCTACTTCTACGTTCTTTGAGCATAGAACGTGTTTCGCGTTCAACAACTCTTTGTTTTTCTGTTTCGCGTTTGTCATAAAGTTTTTTACCTTTTCCTAAACCAATCTCTGCTTTAACGCGATTTTTCTTAAAATAAAGTTTTGTAATTACTAACGCTAAGCCTTTTTCTTTTACTTTATAGCCAAGTTTAATAATCTCTTTTTTGTGCATTAGCAGTTTTCTAATGCGGGTTGGATCGTGATTTTCTCTATTTCCATGACTATAAGGGCTAATATGTGCATTAATTAGCCAAATTTCTCCCTCTTTGACCATTACATAAGAGTCCTTTAGGTTTACCCGTCCATCTCGCAAAGATTTAACTTCTGTACCAGTCAGCACAATCCCTGCTTCTAAAGTATCCTCAATGTAGTAGTTATGATAGGCCTCTCGGTTAGTGCTAATAGCCTTAAATTTTTCTGTCATAGTAAATTAGAGCTTCTCAAAATTTTATAGAAAGAATTTTGAAATATAGCAAAAGCTCTTTGTTTAATGCAACGGCATCAAGCTTTTAACTAATTTAGCCAATTTGTACTTGTATTTGTATTTCTGGTAATTCTCGCTTTAATAAAGATAAAATTAATTGGTACTTATTACGAAGGTATGTCATCATCATCCGCTCGGCTAAAGTGCTATCAGGAGCAGTAAATATTGGGTCTAAAGGCACTTCGGAACTACCAATAACTAGTCCTTGCTCATTTTTATAAACTCCAACTGTGCCAAGAATTAGATATTCTGGTTTCCAATCAGCTAATTGGCCTACGGCAAGGCTTTGTAAAAATTCTTGAACACGTTCTAAAGTATTGCTAACACGTTCCCTAACAATAAAGAAAAATGTTTGGTCAAAAACTTGAAAAAGAATTAAGTTAGCACGAAAATTTTGCACAAGTGCTTGTATTTCTGATAAATCCTCCCTTGGACAAGCAGAGGTTTCCAACAAAATATTTTTTAAGTAATGATGAAAAACATCTAGTTGTGTTAAGTATTCTTCCAGTTGAAAAACTATTTCTGAAGTAAGTGCTGAGGGATTAGTTTCTAAACCTAAACCAGCTAAATAGCTAGTAATGGTTTGAGTTACACTTGGCATATTAAAAAATAGCTGCCTAAATCTATTATTTGGAAATCTTTGTTTTAGAAAGTCTGCATGTTTAGCTAAAAACTGCATATGAGCTTTATTGTCAGTTATTTGCAAACTTGCAACTAATTTTAGAAATAAACTTGAGTCTAACGATTGTTGCCCAATAAGATCATTAATTATTGTTTCTACTGCTTCAATATCGTTTTTACCTAAAATAGCTGGCTTTAATGACATTGCATCAACAATTCTTAGTCCAATGCTAACAGCCTTTTTAGAAGTGCGACGAGTTATTACTGGTGTTGGGTAATTTGTTTCTAATTGTTTAGTAATATTGTTAAGGATATCTATTTGAGCAGTAGCACCAAATTTTTGTAAATCTCCTTGAAGTTGTTGCAAATAAAGCTTTAAGCTACTAGTAAAAGCTATCCAACCATCATGAGGAATTTCTGTATCATAGTAATAGCGCATTAGCTCAATTACTGCCGCACTATATTGATAGCGTTGAAAAGCAGCTAAAACAATATTTCCTGCTGTTTCTGCATCTGTTGCAAGACGTTCTAAAGTAATTTGGCTGCTAGATTCTAGGATTGCAAGTAGGCGACTGTTATCAGCACAAAGGCTAAGTAATGCTACAACTGCATCATCAGGAGCAAGTTGAGAAAGGCTAGCCGTCCAAGGCTGATTTTCAGCTAATTTTACCCAAAAATCCCAAACTATAGGCACGCTAGCAGATAAGACTTGCCAAATAGGTTGTTTAGCCGTCACCCATTTTGTGCTAAAGCGTTTACCAATATTTGCTTCATGTTCAGCTAATTTAGCTGGTAAGAAATTTATTATGCTAACAAGTGACAAACCTTCTTCTGCAAAATTAATAATATTTGCAACTTCTTCAATAAATTTCCAAGTGCTATTAACTAGTTCTGCCAGGCGAATTTGGTCAGTTAAAGCCACAACAGCTAATAACTCTTGACCACCTGATTTATATTGCTCTCCAAAAACGGTAGCAGTACGAGAAAATACAGCAGAAAGCTGTATAGACATTTGGCTTACACGTTCTGGAGATGGTTCACCTATTTCTTGAAATTTTGCTCCAACAGTTCTAGCATACTTTTCCCCAAGTAGTGCCATAGGGCGACGCTTACCCATAGATTTCCAAAATTGAGCTAAATATTGCAAAAGCTCATTTTCTGGGATTGCTTCCTTTTTAGGAAGTAAGCTAAAAGCTTGATAATCCAAGAGTGCCATTGCTGTAAGTGTTTCAAGTGGGCCACCTAATGGGCTGTTAAAAGCTTCTGACAAATTGCTATCAGCACTAACTACTTGCTCAATAATTTTACCAGCTAAACTATAGCCAGATTGAAACTTATGGGTGTGTTTTGTAGCGTTTAACTCCAAATTAGCTAGTCCAACACTATGATAAGGTTGTAATCCTCGTTGACATTGTGCTGTTATAAGAGCAGAAATATTTATATCCGTTGGACTACGCCACATTAGTAAACTAGGAGTATTAACAATAAAATTTGCTAATGTAGCAGCTTCACGTTTTAATTTTAGGTTTAATCCTTCGCTAGTAGTTGGTTGCCATTGTTGGGTTTGGGCTTGATAAAACCAAAATTTATTTGGTTCATCAATATCAACTATTAAATTATTGCTTGCTACAGGAATTTCAAACCAACAAAAATAAAATAGCTCTGTAATAGCACGAAGTAGCAACATCAATTTTGACCAAGGATTATCTTTTAATTTTGGTCGTTCTTCTGAGGAAAAAAAATCTCCTACTTCTATGCTTAAAACTCTAATTGCTTGTAAAGAATGATGTAAATATGCAGCAACTTCTTGAGTAATTAAAATATCTGTTTTTAGTGGATTAATGACACCTTCAGAAACAGTTATAACAAAGCCTGTTAACATTGGGGTTGGGGCTACTTCATTTACTGGCAAAGGAAACTGATAATTAGAAAAACTTTTAGCAAAAGATTGTAGTCTCATACGTCCACGCCAGCTTTGCCCAAGAAGTCGCATTCTTTGTTCAGATAAAAATTGTGATTCGTTGCTAGTACCACCAATAACAGGTTTTAAGAAAATATCTAAAATGGAAAGATTTGCAATATAGTAACGTAGAACTTGTAATTCTTCTTGAGCGGTGCGGACTTCTGTTTCTAATTGTCCAAAAATATGTTGGGGGTGTTTTAAGGATGGGTTTAGCTCTGTAGCATTAATTTTTTGTAAAGCTTCTAGTCGAGTGCGGGTAAAAGTGACTTGTTTACGTTTCTTTGCCAACGCATTACGAAAAGACTCGCTACTTTGGATTAATTCTTCTCTATGACGCTCAATCAGTCTATAACCAAGCTCAGTATCTCGTGTTTGCCAATCTAAGTAAAGTGCTGTTTCTTGTTGTGTAGTTAGATTTTCAGCATTAAAAATATCTGGTGAAATTCGGTGTGTTAAAGGGATTGGATCGGCAAAAACTCTTTCAATCCAACGAGTTAAAGAAGTATCCCCAGACCTATTATCTGACCCAGAGAAGAAAAAATCCGCCGAAGCATCAAAATATCCACTCATAGCTAGTTCCCCCAAAATTTAAGGCTTATTGTACGGCAAACTAGCTATTTTTCTAACTGTTTTGGAAAAAATATGATTAAAAAAATTCTTCTAAGATAAAGGTTCTCTTCTAGTAGCAGCTTTAGCTAATGTAACTTCTGTAAGGCGTTGCCACCAATGCCAAGCACAATCAGCTAAAATAATTAAAACACAACTCATCATTATTAGTGTCAGAGCAATGTTTAAATTACCTTGGAAATTATGTTTAGGATAAAAAATATCTACAATACTAAAATAGCCTGCTGATAAAGTGGTAAAAGCAACAAAAAGCATAGGTGCAACCGTTACCCAAGCATATTTAGCACGACCTGAGTTAATAATTATTGTGGTACCAACGGCTAAAGCCACAACAGCTAAAAGTTGATTAGCAATCCCAAACATAGGCCAAATTGTACTAACCGAACCTGTGTAGATAAAATATGCCCATCCAACAACAACTAGCGATGTAGCAATCAATGAGCCTGGCAACCAATCAGGACGCTCAAAAGGCTGATAAACTCGTCCAATAAACTCTTGTACTAAAAAGCGGGCTACTCTTGTACCTGTATCAATTGTTGTAAGAATAAAAAGGGCTTCAAACATAATTGCAAAATGATACCAATAAGACAGTAAGCCTTTCATTCCTGGCAAAGCACTAAAAATTTGTGCCATTCCTACAGCCAAAGAAACTGCGCCTCCTGCGCGGCCTTGAAGTTGTTCACCTATTTCTTTTGATAAATTGGGAAGGCTTTGCATCTCCATACCTAAAGTAGCAAACTTTTCTGGTGGCACATTGATAGCAAAATAATCTGCTGGATAAAGTGCTGAGGCAGCAATTAAAGCAGTAATTCCCACCAAACCTTCAATTAACATTGAACCATAAGCTATTGGGCGAATGTCGGATTCTTGGTTAATCATTTTTGGAGTTGTGCCAGATGAAATTAGCGAATGAAAACCAGAAATTGCTCCACAAGCAATAGTTATAAATACAAAAGGAAAAAGTTTTCCTCCAATAATTGGCCCACCTCCATCAACATATTGTGTTATGGCAGGCATTTTTAAGGTAGGGTTAACAATTAAAATTCCTAATATTAAAAAGGCAATAGTCCCTATTTTCATAAAAGAGCTTAGGTAATCTCTAGGACATAACAACATCCAAACAGGTAAAACCGAGGCAACAAATCCATAAAGAGCTATTGCAAAAGTAATTTTATTTTTTGAGAGGCTAAAATAACTGTGAAGTAGGGGAGATTCTGGAATAAATTTTCCAAATACAACACAAAGAATTAATAATATTATTCCAATTATGGTTGCTTCTTTAATCTTTCCTCTACGGAAGCGATACATATAAAGCCCCATAAATAGGGCAATAGGTATTGTCATTGCAATAGTAAATGTTCCCCAAGAGCTTTCATTAAGCGCATTTACAACAACAAGACCTAAACCAGCTAGGGCAATTACAATTATAAAAAGAATTGCTATTGCGCAAACTATACCAGATAAAGGGCTTATTTCTGTTCGGGCAATTTCTGCAAGTGATTTTCCTTTTCTACGTACAGAAGCAGTCATAATAACAAAATCATGAACTGCTCCACCTAATACAACACCAATTAAAATCCAAAGTAGTCCTGGTAAAAAGCCAAACTGAGCAGCTAAAACAGGGCCAATTAGCGGGCCTGCTCCAGTAATAGCAGCAAAGTGATGTCCAAATAAAACCCACCGATTAGTTGGAACATAATTTTGTCCATCAGTCATCCTATGAGCAGGGGTTATATTTTCATCATTTAGAACCAAAACCTTAGCAGCAATAAAAGCACTATAGTAGCGATAACCAAGTGCTAGGATACAAAGCACTCCTAACATTAGCGGGAATGCGCTCATATGGCCCCCTTAAAATTTTAGTTTTTTTTAACTGTCCATATCTTCAAGACTGATTTTTAATTTCTTTAGAAATTGTAAATCATCTTGATTCATTAAGCCTTCAAGCTCTGGTTCTTTTGTATCTGAGTCATCAAAAAAAGCTTCTGATTTAGCTTCAGGGCGTTTGGCAAAGCATATGGTTGCTTCCACCATTAAAATAGTTTCATATCCAGCCTGGCGGAGTTTTTCGGTCAATTCCTTTACTTGAGGAGCATCATTTATGGCTTGATCTATTGCGCGGCCCAACTCTTGAGTTAAATGCTTTAATTTTTCATCCACAAGTTTTTCCTCTCTAATTTGCTAAACCTACTAAAAAGCTTGTATGGCTAAATAGTTATAAAACATATGCTACGTGTCTTGAATAAAAATTGTCAAACCTTTCCTAACTAAATTCTTACCTCCAAAGTCTTACACTAGGAATATATCTAAATATCTAGCTATCTTCCTTGCATTTCCAAAACCTATTTCCTATAATCTCGTCTGTCAAAAAAGTAGTAAAATACCAAAAAATACAAATATAAATTATTAACTAACAGGTCTAAAATGTTGGCTAAAGTTTCTGCAAATGAACAACCTAAGCCTGAACCTTGCCCGCTTTGCTTTGATACTGGCTGGCAAGTGGTTATTGGTGTAGGCGCACGTCAATGTGAATGCCGTAAAAAAACTCAATACTCCCGCTTGTTAGCTAAAGCTAGAATACCAAATCGTTATGAAACCTGCTCTTTAGATAATTATGAGCCTCAAGGTTTGCCAGGCTCAGACTCTATTCTTTCTCAAGCAAAAGCAAAGCTTGATTGTAATACCTTTATACGTGAATATCCTAATGTAGAATTTGGTTTATTACTAGTTGGAGAATGTGGTTTAGGAAAAACTCATTTAGCTGTAGCTGTATTAAAAGCTGCCTTAAGTAAAACTATGCACTCTTGTTTATTTTATGATTTTAGAGATTTACTTAAAGAAATTCAGGAAAGCTATAACCCTAGTACATCTAGCAGCGAATTAAAGGTTTTAGCCCCAATTTATGAAGCAGAGCTTTTAGTATTAGATGAGCTAGGAGCAACTAAACCTACTGCTTGGGTACAAGATACAATGACCCAAATTATTAACCGCCGCTATAACAATAAAAAGATAACTATTTTTACTTCCAACTATTTAGATACTCCATCGATTAACTATGGTGAGACTTTATCTGAGCGTCTAGGAGTTAGATTAAGATCCCGCTTATATGAAATGTGCAAAATCGTCCATATCAAAGGCGAAGACTACCGCAAAGATAAGCTTAGACATAATAGATTCTAACAAAATCAAGTTTGCTTTGTAATTTATCCTGACGTATGATCATGAATAACTCGCCATCCATCAGGAAATTTCTTAAATACTAAAGTAAAAAGTCCTCCAACAGTTTCCGTTTTTAGATCTAGTTGCCATTTACCACGCACAAAAGCATTATCTGTGCCTAGCATTTCAATTTCTAAATCCTTAAAGGTAAGTTTGCCCATTTCACGGCCTTCTGCTTGATAACGTGATCTGTAACGGTCTAAGGTTTGTTGCCACCCATGAGTAATTGACTTATTAGAATAAAAACTTAAGTCTGTCGATTGCCAATAGCCTGACATAAAACCTTCTAAATCACCTTTATTCCAAGCCACTACTTGATCTTTTAAGACTTTTTCTATGGCTTGCTTTTGAGTAAGAGATTTTTCAAGGTCATTTTGAGCAAAAATATAGGTTGATTGACAAAAAATTAAAATTATTAAGCTAAAACAAATAAGAAAATATTTTTTTTGATATTTTATTTGGCGGCTTATCTGCTGGGAGTTATTCACTTTTCTGCACCTCTTTGTTATATATCAATCTTTGGTAAATCCTTTATCAGAAAGGTTTAAGCTATGTCAACAGAAATAAAACGCTTACCTGTAGAGATTAATGCTAGTAAAAACACAGGTATAATAGAAATTTTTTGGGATGATGATCATCGCACTTTTTATAACCTAGGGCAACTACGAGCAATTTGTCCTTGTGCAAGCTGTCGTGAAGCAAAAGGAGAAAAGCCACATCAAGCTATTAGTGCTAAGGCTCCTGCTGGCTCATCAGAAGCCAAACCCAAGCGCAGTTTACCACTTTTCAAGGCAGAAAAATATAGCATTTCTGGTATGCACTATGTTGGAAATTATGCTTTAGGTGTAGACTGGGAAGATAATCATCATAGTATTTTTACATGGAAATTGTTAAGTGATGAATGTCTATGTAGTGATTGCGCTAAGGAAAGAAGTTTAACTAATAGCTAAAAAATCAGTGTTAAAAGACAACTGAGGTAAAAATAATATTTTTACTTTTTGATCACTTTCCTGTTAGCTTTGATTCTGTTAGAATCTTTTCACACTTAACATATTAAATTTACAAAATAAATTTATCTATTTTATAAAACCAATCGCTTTTAGCTTTTGTCAAAATGAGGTAATCATGCGTTTGAAGTTCCTTTTTCATAAACATACTTGGAGTACACCTCATCATGTAGAAGGCTCTAATGGGCGCTACGTAATGCGTTGTTATGATTGTGGGTCAGAACGTGAGGTAGAAGCTCACCTAGAAGGCTCCAAAGAGGTAGAAAAACGCTTAGAGCAAGCACGCGAAGTATTGCAAAAACTTAATAAAGTATCTTAATTTCTTGATCTTTTTTAGTGAGTGATTTTATAAAGTCTAAGCGCACTACATTTGTGCGCTTTTCTATTTTGGAACCTAAAATATTTAACATTTTTAATATGCAAAACCCAGGCTATTTTATTGAAAAAAATATTTTTTCAGCTAGCGAATGTGACGATTTAACAAATATTTTATCTCAAGCAAATAGGACTAAGCTACAAACTAGCAAACGAAAGCAAGCAGGAGCAAGACATTTAATGTCTAACACTCAAATTGCTAAGGTTGCCAAAGACAAGCGTTTAATTAATTTTGCAGAAAAATTGTTAGGAAACAAAGCTAATCCCTTTCGCGCTACATTGTTTGATAAATCATTATTAAATAATTGGTTAGTAACCTGGCATCAAGATAGAGCATTACCCTTAAAATCATATTTTGATGATAAAGCTTGGGGGCCTTGGTCAAAAAAAGAAGGTGTTCTTTATGCTCATGCTCCTACTTGGGCATTATCTCAAATTGTAGCTTTAAGAATACATCTAGATGCTGCTACTAGCGAAAATGGGCCACTTAAAATAATTCCTTGCTCACATTTACTTGGTATTTTATCAGACAAAGAAGTTTTAAGTTATTCAAAATCAAATAGTTCTATAGAATGTTTAGTTGATAAGGGAGGGGTACTTGCAATGAGTCCTTTGCTAATACACTGTTCATCTAAAGCAAAAAGTGATAAACCAAGACGAGTTTTACATATTGAATATGCAATAAATTTAGAGTTAGCCACAAATATTTCTCTAGCTTTAGCTTAAAAGTTATTTTGGTTTTTCTTCTAGTTCCTCAGTTAGTTTGGTGACAGCAAAAACAAAGCGGTGCAGTTCTGGTGTTAAAGTTTCTAAAGTACGTTTTGAACTAAGATAAGCGGCCCAAGTGCTAGTTTGTGTAACACTAAAAGTAGCTTTTTCACCAAGTGAGCTAGCTAAGAGTGCAATCAAGTTAGAAGAGGCTTCAACTTGTTCAATTAGAGCAGTAATAATTTTATAAGTAGATTGAGCAGTAGCAAGATCTAAGGGGTTTTCCTGGCCTGCTAATATATTATTTTCTTCTGACATAAAAACTAACCTCGGTTATAGAAAGGTAATTTTGATACTTCTGCCGCTAGCCCTTTACCATTAAATTGCACAGAATGATTTAGTCCAACAGTAAAATTATTGCGTTTTAAGTAAGCTAAAGCTACTACTTGATTTAGTATTGGTGAAAACCCTGCACTAGTAATATGTCCTATTTCTTTTCCATCTTTATTAAAAACCTTGCTTTTGGTGGCTGGTACATCTTCACCTGAAATTACTAGTCCGGCTAAACGTTTTGCGGTTTGATCGCGGCCTCGATGATGAATCCTTGCAATAGGTTCTTGTCCTAAATAACAGCCCTTTGTATAACTTACAGCAGTTTCTAAGCCTGTTTCTAGTAAAATTATTTCTTCGTCCATATCTACACCATATTCTGGTACAGCGGCTTCTATACGAAGTAAGTCAAAAGCCTTAAGTCCAACAGCCTTAGCACCCGCTTTTAGTAACGCTTGAAATACAGTAGAGATATTTTCATTAGCAATAAATAAATCATAGCCTTCTTCACCTGTTCGTGAATGTTTTACGGCTGTCAATCTACAATCAGCAATTAAAACTTCTGCTAATTGCAACTCTTGTAAATTAGTAGTAACACCTAATTTATTAAGAAGCGGCCTACTATGAGGGCCTTGTAATGATAAAAGTGATGTTGCTTCCGTAATATCGGTAACGTTAAACTCTCCAGCAGGACTATATTTTTCTAAGTGATAATAGATTTTTTCTCTAGTACTAGTCGGCAAATCTAATAAAATGGAATTTTCTAACATATAAATAAAACAATCACTTAAGACATGCCCTCTCATATTTAGAAAAGCTGCAAAAATTCCATTTCCAACTTGTAAAGCTTTTACATCATTACTAACTAAATTATGCAAAAACTGGACTTTATTTTTACCTGTAATTTCAATACGTCCTCGGTTAGAAAGATCTATTACACCGACTGCATTTCTAACTGCTTGATATTCCTGCCAGTAATCTCCATAATGTGCTGCCATTTCCCAGCCAAGTTGCTCCGCAAATTCAGCTTTTAATTGAGAATGCTGGGAAGCCAAGGCACTTTTTAACATAAAATTTTCTCCCAAGTATAAAAAACTATACTTTATCTTTGTTATTTTTTTTCTTCTTTTGGTTTTAATACCTTAATTTCTTTTACAGAAGTAGGTAGGCATTCATTATATTTAATTTCCAGACGTTGTCTTTTTTGCAAGTCTGCAAAAGCTAATTCTTTTTTGCCAAAAACACTAAATAAGCTTTTTTCTGCATAAATAGAAGTCCGTTTACTTGCTCTATAACTTAGCTTATCTCCTGTAATTTCATCTGTACCCTTAAAGGTCAACTCTTCATTGTTAACTGATTCAATAATTACAATAGTTTTTAATTCTCTGCGTATTTTAGGAGCGGTATTAGGTAATTTACCTGTACCATAAGAACCCTGTGCTAAAGCTTCTGTTGTTAAACTACCAAGAAAAATAATGGCGGCAAAGATAAATAAAACTCTACGCATAACTTATAACTCCTAAAAAACATATTTAGATCTGATGGATTATTATAAGAGCATTGATTAAAAGCTTTCAATAAGGGGTTGAAAAATTTGTACTAGGTTTTAGATAGTTCTTTTGAATTATGTCGAAATAGATCTGTATAGTATTTAAGTATATAAATAAAAGGCTGTACAGGTTTTCCACTAAGTTCTAATGTAGCTTGTCGCTGCAAAGCTTGAATCCAATCAGTTACTGCACTAGCCTGATTTTGGTATGGTGTTAAATCGCTTGCAAGTTCATAATCAATAGCACTTTCCCCTGATTCAAGCATTCTGCTACGTCGTTTTGATTGCAGTAATTTACGAACCGTTAATTCATCTGCAATAGAATCTGCAACAATTTCACAAATTGCTTCTTTTTCTGTACTAGCCACACTAGTTTGAGCAATATGTAAGAAAATATTATAAAAACGCGAGATATTTGTTCGTTTAAGTGAGTCTGTTATTTTGCATTCTAAAATGTCTAGTGGGGGCAGATCTAAATTTATTGCCCTAACAATTAAACCATCATTTCTATTGTTAAGAGCTATTTGTTTCTTTTGTGTGTTAGAACCAACAGCAATTTCTATAGCACCACGACAACTTAAAGAAAAAAGAGCGACGGTTAAAAGCATTGCTGCTAAACGTTCGCGTTCTGTAGCAAAGTTGTTGTGCATTTTTCGGCTACGCTGCCCACTTAAAACAGAAGGAAGAAATTGCTGAACAAATAAATAAACTATGCAAGTAGGGCTTAATTCTGTTATTTGTATAGGTGTTTTGGCAGTTGTAGGAAATTTCAAAAATTCACTAATACTAAAATTTTCTACTAAGCTATTTTCTTGTCTTATGTCCATTTGCTCAATAATTTGTACTCTTTCAACTTCCCTATTTTCAACATAATCTGGTTCCTGTTGCCCTATACCTTCAATAGCAAAAGACTCTGACACTAATGGCTTAGTGATAACTACCTCACTTTCATTATTAAACCATGCAGAGGTATCTATAGAAGTTTGACTTGTGCTAGAAGTTGATAGAGCTACTATTTTTTGTTTTTCAGAAAAAGAAAATTGAGCATTTGAATAAATTGTATCTGTGTTTGGATTAGGTGTTGAGTCATCAACTGGCTCTTCGGCAAAGGATACGCTAGGAAAAGCCCTATCTAATTCATCTGTTAAGGAAAGCTCTTTTTCTACTACTTCAGTAGGTTCAAAAGATTTTACTACTGGGTATCTTTTTGAATCCATTGAAATTACAGGTATTGTATCTTTAGTCATTTCATCTATTAAAGAAAAGGCTTGGCTTGAACTTGGAACGGGTGTTGGTTCATCATCATAAAATATCCCTGGGTCTGGTAACTTAGGTAAAGTATCCTTATCCATCTCTGTAACAGGCGAAGTACGTTTACTTGTAATTGGTGGAGGTGTTGGATCATTTGAGTAAAATGGCTCTGGTAAGTCAGGAAGTGCCGGTAAAGTATTCTTATCCATACTATTAATTAAATCTGATATAGAAATTTCTGAGCTTACCATTGGCTCTGTCCGTGAATTATTAGAATCAGACACAGGAAGCAAAGCCGATACAGTTTCTTGATTATTTTGTAAAGAAAAGGCTCTCCCTGTAATAGGAACGGGAGTTGGTTCATCTGAATAAAAAGGCTCTGGTGGAGATGGCATTGTTGGTAAAGTGTTACTTGGTTGAGAAGCTAAAAATTCTCTATGTTTAGCTAGTTGTGCTGATAATTGAATAGTTAAAGCAATAACTGAGCTATGGCGTTGTACAGTACGTTTTTCTAAGGCTTTAATAATAATAGATTCCAATGTAGGGGGCATATCTGGACGAAATTCTTTTAATGGATTAGGTGTTACTCCCATATGTTGCATTTTTAACATAGGATAACTTCCACCTGTAAAAGGAGGTTTACCAGCTAATAAATGATAAAGAACAGCACCTATAGAATAAACCTCTGAACGAGCATCTATTTGCTCGTTGTTATTAAACATTTCTGGAGCAGAATAATAAGGTTTACCTAAGACTAAGTCTCGCTGAGATGGGGAAAGCTTAGTTATTAAACTTGTTGTCTTTAAGCGAGCAATACCAAAATCTACAACTTTAATAATTAATTGACCATCATCTCCTTCACGAACTAAAATATTACTTGGCTTTAAGTCTAAATGATAGACCCCACTACGATTAGCATTTGCAACCGCTTCACAAACCTTTGACATTATTACTAATGTTTTTTCTATGGAAAGTTGTTTTTCTTCTATCAATATGTTAGCTAGATTATTTCCTGGGAAATAATCCATAACAAAGTAAAGCAGTGCTGAATTAACATAACCACAATCTAATATTTTTATAATGTTTACATGGTCTAAGGCAGCAAAATCTTTAATTAAGTTTAAGAATCTATCTACTAAACTTGGATCTACACTAAGAAGTATTGGAGAAATTACTTTTACAGCAACAACTAAGCCTGTTTGTATTATAGTAGCTTGAAAAACCATACCTACTGTTCCAATTCCGATTTTTCTATCTAAGCGATATTTTCCTGAAATAACAGGTAGTCCCGGCAATAACTCTATCAAAACAGTTTGATCGTTATCACAAATCTGCATATGATCGCCAAAACAAACATGACAGACAGGACATTCTTTCATAGTTTTTTCGCTTATACACTAAATCATTAGTGCTTAGGCTATTCCCCTTATTGCTGAAAATGCGTTTCTCGTAATTTAAACTTCTGTACTTTTCCTGATGCAGTAGTAGGAAATTCTGTAACAAATTTTATATATTGTGGAATCTTAAATTTAGCAATTCGTCCCTGACAAAAATCTAATATTTCCTTTTCATCACATTCTAAGCTTGATTTTAATTTAATTGCAGCCGCAACTTCCTCCCCATATTTTTCACTTGCAACCCCATAAACATAAATATCCAGTACTTTAGGATGTGTACGTATTAAGTCCTCTATTTCTTTAGGGCCAATATTTTCCCCACCACGAATAATAATATCTTTAATTCTTCCTGTAATGCGAACATAACCTTGCTCATCAATAGTAGCCTGATCGCCTGTTCTGAGCCATCCAGAAACCCCATCAAGTGTAATTAATGCTTCTTGTGTTGCTATTTCATTATTGTAATAACCCTTCATTACATTATAGCCACGAACGCATAATTCACCAGGACTATTAACAGGTAAAGCTTCTAAACTATTGGGATCAATAATTTTAACCTCTTCTTCAGGCATAACTTTACCAACGCTTTGAGTTCGGTTTTCTATAGTGTCTTCTATTAAAGTATGAGTAATACCAGGAGATGCTTCTGTTAAACCATAAGCAATAATAATATCTGTTAAATTCATATCCTTTATTACACGCCGCATTAACATTTCTGGACAAAGTGCGCCAGCCATAACTCCTGTACGTAAAGAACTTAAATCAAACCGAGCAAATTCTGGGTCTTCTAATTCTGCAATAAACATTGTTGGAACACCATAAAGCATTGTGCATTTTTCCTGCTCTACATATTCCAAAACTTTACGAGCATCAAAAGTTTCTAAAGGCACAAGACAACCCGCATGCGTATAAACTCCTAACACTCCAATTACACAACCAAAACAATGAAAAAGTGGTACAGGTAAACAAAGCTTGTCCTTGTTTGAAAGGTGCATTGCACCGCCTAGCCAATAACCATTATTAACAATATTGCGGTGTGAAAGCATTACTCCTTTGGGAAAACCTGTCGTTCCAGAAGTATATTGCATATTTATAACATCTTCTGGGCTTAAGTCTTTTTCTCTAATCTGCAAAGCTTCATCACTAACACTTTTAGCTAAATCAAATAGATCTTGGTACCAAAGAAATCCATCAAATTTATTTTCATCAATTAATATTGCATGTCGAAGAAAAGGAAAATTGCTGCTTTGTAAATTTCCTGGTGTGCTTAGCTTTAATTCTGGTAATACTTCATAAATAGTATTTACATAGTCCAAGTCCTTAAACCTAGCAATAGCAATAATTGCACAAGCCTCTGATTGGTTAAGCAAATAAGCTAGCTCTCTAGCACGAAAACTAGTGTTAACTGTAACTAATGTTGCACCAATTTTAGCTAGTGCAAATTGCAAAATAATCCATTCTGGAACATTGCTAGCCCAAAGAGCTACACGATCACCTTTGTTAATTCCTAGCTTTAATAATCCTTTAGCAATAGTGTTAGCAACGCTTTCTAGCTCAGAAAAACTATAGCGTAACTTTCTATCAGGATAAACCAATGCTTCATTTTTAGGGAAATCTTTAGCAAGACAACTTAACAACTCACCTACACAAACATCACGATAAGATTTTTTTTCTTCTAATCCCATGTTTAACTCTGAATTTCTTTTAGATTTATAAAACTACGGCAGGTTCATTAAAGGAAAGTATACCACGCTCATTAAGTGAAACTTCAACTCCAAAAGCCAATGTAAGATTACCTATATCACTATGTCCGGCTCTTAGCCCAAAAACAACAGGTATATTTAAGTCTTTTGTTAAGTCAGTTAATAGATCTGTTAAACTATAATTAGCTGTCGCTTCTACCTGACAAGCAACCATTTCACCAAAGATAATAGCTCGAACATTCTGCAATTTTCCAGCTAACTTTAACTGTGTGATCATACGGTCTAATCTGTAAGGTTTTTCATTAATATCTTCTAAAAAAAGTATGGCTCCCGTTGTATCTAACTCCCAAGGTGTGCCAAGTAAAGAAACAATTAAAGACATACAACCACCTAAAAGCCGTCCTCTAGCCGTCCCTGGCACTAAAATTTGTGTTGTTTGACTGTCAACGGGCCCAGCAGGTAGCGGACGAGTTAATAATTTAGTAAAAGAACGCTTATCATAAAGACCCTCAGCAAAATCTTTATTTATCATCGGCCCATGAAAAGTTACCCAAGAATATTTTTGATATAACCCAATAAGCAATGCTGTAATATCACTATAGCCCATTACAATTTTAGGTTGGGTTGGATCAAAATTTTCCAGTTTGTCTAAATACTCAAGCAAGTGCATAGAACCATAACCACCACGAGCAGCAAAAATAGCTTTTACACTCTTATCTTCAAGCATTTCTTCAAATTCCGCCACACGTCGTTTAATGCTTCCGGCTGTGTAGCGTGTTTGCTCAAAAAGCGAAGATGAATACTTTACTTCAAACCCTAACTTTTTTAACTGTGCTATACCTTTATTAACATTTTCTTGCTTAACTATTCCTGCTGGAGCAATAATTCCTATTTTATCGCCAGTTTTAAGCATTGGAGGTAGTAAAACTTTTTTCATCAATGACACCTTTTAATTTATTATTTTCTCTAAATAAAGATAACCCCAGCTAATTCAGTAATTAACTGGGGTTACAAATTCTAAGAAGGAAAGTTATTAACTAATGACTTCTGCCGGATTGGAGAGCCTCTTTTTCACTCCAAGCTGGCTAGCATCAACCATATTCAAGCCCTTTACGGTCTCATAGCCGGGAATAATCTCTCTGTCAAAAGGTTTCATTCCATTACGATTACGCTTATGACCAGAAAAATCTAAGTACAATTTCTTGCGCAAAAACCTCTCTGGAAATCCAGCAAATCTCCATAATGGGTATTTCATCCCCTCACCAAATAACTTGCGGCCTAACATCTTGTAATAAAGCGGTACACCTAAGGAGAATTTATAGCGTGAAAATGTGCCTCCGCGATAAAATTCAATATTGTATTTCCAACAAGTAAAGAAAAATTCCCATTGCAGGTCTGTCATTTCAATGAGTTTAACACTTTCTTTCTTTTGCATGCGAGTGTTTTCTAGTGGAACAAACCATGTAGGAACATACATTCCTTTGGAGTCCCGCAAATCATAAAGCATATCTAAAGATAGCTTGGTGTCCTCGTCCGTTTCTCCAGGTAGTCCAATAATAAAAGTATTAAATGGATACCAATTTTGACGGTTAAGTATCTCCATTCCCTTTACTACAACATCTCTCCATTGATGAGCTTTGTAAGGGTAAGCCTTCCCCTTCATATAGGTATCAAAAAGCCTTGGACTACCTGTTTCAAGCCCAATAATTGGATCAACTATACATTTATTTGGATCCGTAGATTCATGATGTTTAAGATGCGAATAAGGAACACATAAAGGAGATAACCTTTCAATAATACTAGGATCTTTTACTACTGGTGCAAGGGTAATATGTGAAAGCTGAATGGTTTCTAGCCCTTTAACAGAAAGCACGCTCTTAAAAAGCTTTTCTAATGCAGGGGCATTAGTAGTAAAATTAGGTAACTGTTCGTATAAAAACATGTCTTCTGAAGTCAACATAACTTCTGTTGCACCTTCATCAACATTAGCACGAACGCTATTCATAATATGTTCTAAGGGAAAAGAACGTCCTACTTTTGTTGCTGGAGAGCAAAATTGACAACCACGTCCACATCCTCTAGTAATTTCTACTACACCAAAAGTTGAGCGATGACGAACTACTGGAATATCTTCTACAGAAGGCTGCATGTTTTTTGGTACTTTGATGATGCGTGGTAGTGTAGGATCTCCAACAATAATCTTTCTAAACATATCATTTAGAACAAGTTCCACTTCACCATCAATTAAATAATCTATATTAAATTCATCCAAACGGTCTGCTTTTTCTAATTGCCAAGCTCCGGGCCCACCAACTACGATTTTTGGACGATATTTTTTAATTATTGGGTGAGTAACTATTTCCATAAATTCATGCGCGTTTAACGGCATGAAATTATCTCCAGCTAATTTTGAGTAAACATCCGTAGCATAAGAAATACCCAAAGGATTATGTGCATGAATAGCTACTACTTTTGTTTCTGGCCCAACAAATTTTTCTAAATTTTCTGTATAACAAGTTACAACATCGCTTTCGTCATAATCCCTAAGAAGCAATGTCTCAACCATACGTAAGCCATTAGGAACATATTTTGCACGTCCATCAGGCCAAGAATCATTAATCATTGAGGCAGGATCAATAAATATATGACTAAATTTATAAGGGATTGTGGCGGAAAGCATTTGTTGCCAAATACTATGCTTAAATTCACTAGCTTCAGTAGACGAAGCCGTCAAAACAATCTTAGGTGAACCCACTATATCAGTCTCCGTCATTAAGTGTTAGAAATATAAAGCTTCTAGCTTTGATTAATACTACTTGAGCTTCGGCTCGATATCCGCCAATCTTACACCGTGATTTATTATTCATCAATTTGAAATGGATAAATTTTGGGGAATTTTCCTCTTTTATCCAACCTTTAATTATTCAAAATACAAGAGCTAAAAATTTTTCTTAATTAATTTTAAGGAAGTTTATATATGGTATTTTCAATTAGTTTTAGAGTTCTTGAAATATACAAAATTTTTCAATAGAATCTCACCGCGAAATCTCCAATAACCTCAAGTATTAACAAAGTTAAAGAAACCTCATGACAAAAAAATCTATTGCTAAATCCGGCGTTTTAATGGCAATTGGTGGAGCCGAAGATAAATTTGAAGAAAAATTTATCTTAAATCGCTTTTTTGAGTTTAGTGGTAGCAAAAAAGCCCGTATTGCTATTTTGCCCACAGCATCACAAGATGAGCGCACTGGCCCAGCTTACCATAAAATTTTTACTGATTTTGGTGCGCAAAGTGTTGAAGCCCTTTCACTTTTTCATCATGAAGACGCTTATGAAAAAGAAGCTATTGAAATTCTCGACCATTCAACAGCAATTTTTCTAACTGGCGGGGATCAAAATAAAATCCTTTCTGTACTCTCAGAAACTCCAGCACTTGAAGCTATTGAAAGAGCGCATTTGCGCGGGGCTGTTATTGGTGGAACTTCTGCTGGTGCTGCTGCTTTATCCGACCCAATGATTGCTGGTGGAAGCCGTGGCAGTTTAGCACGTTCAGGAATGGCTAAAGTAGCACCTGGGCTAGGGTTAGCCAAATCAATAATTGTTGATCAACACTTTCATCAACGTGAGAGACTAGGAAGACTACTTTATGCAGTAATGCTAAACCCCCATTTGGTAGGAGTAGGAGTAGATGAAGACACAGCAGCAATTATTTATCCTGATGACAAAATAGATGTAATTGGACGTGGGACAGTAACAGTTGTTGACGCAAGAAAAGTTAATATGTTTAACCCTGCTAGTGTGCCAGATAAAAGCCCACTAGTTTTTTCCAATATTGCATTACACACTCTAACACATGGCTGTAAATTGTCTATCAAAACAGCTTCCCTTATTTTAGAAAGACGTAAAAAGAGGAGTTCAAACTAATGAAAGTTATCAGCACTCAAGTTTTTCGTGGGCCAAATATTTATAGCCTAAAACCTGTAATTAAACTACTTATAGACATTGAAGAACTAGAAGAACGCCCTTCTAGCAAAATTGATAAATTTACAGATCGTCTAATAGAATGGATTCCATCCCTTTATGACCATCGCTGCTCAGAAGGTGTTCCTGGTGGCTTTATTCTTAGACTTCGTGAAGGTACATGGATGGGTCATATTATTGAGCATATTTCCTTAGAGCTTCAATGTCTAGTAGGAACTCCTGTAGGCTATGGAAAATGTCGTTCCGCTGGTCAACCTGGCCTTTACAATGTGATTTATTCTTATGTAGAAGAAAAAGTTGGGCTTCGTGCTGGTAAAATGGCAATCCGACTAGTTGAACACCTAGTTTATGGCAATGAATTTGATTTTAAGGAAGAAATGTCTTCCCTTATACGAACGCTTGAGAAAACTGCTTATGGGCCATCTACCCAAGCAATGATTGACAAAGCAAAAGAACGTAATATTCCTGTCTTAAGACTTAATGATAGAAATTTAGTCCAACTAGGTCATGGTGTTTATCAAAAGCGTATCGAGGCTACTGTTACATCAATGACTAATTTAATTTCTGTAGACATTGCAAGTGACAAAGAGTTAACTAAAAAACTTTTAGATGATGTTGGAATACCTGTTCCAAAAGGTGAAGTTGTTGATAACATTGCAGACGCTTTAGAAGCAGCAAAAGACATTGGTTATCCTGTTGTAGTTAAGCCCTTGGACGGTAATCATGGAAAAGGTGTAGCTATTGGCATAAAAACTGACGAAGATTTAACTAAGGCTATTGAAATGGCTCAAACTTATTCTGAAGATGTAATAATTGAGCGATATGTTAAGGGACGTGACCATAGAATTTTAGTTGTCAATAATGAGCTAATTGCTGTTGCTGAACGTGTTCCAGCACATGTTGTTGGAGATGGACAACATACAATTAAAGAGCTAGTAGATATAACTAATCAAGATCCTAGACGCGGTGAAGGACATGAAAAACCTTTAACCAAAATTTTTATTAACGCTGAATCCGAACGTTTAATTACTGAACAAGGATTTACTTTAGAATCTGTTCCAGAAAAAGGAAAAGTTGTTTACCTAAAATATACAGCCAACATTAGCACAGGCGGCACGGCTATTGACCGAACGGACGATATACATTTTTCTAATATAGAAATGGCTAAACGCGCCGCTAGGGTTATTGGGCTAGATGTTGCAGGTATTGACTTTATTACTGATGATATTACTAAACCTGTAGAAGAAACTAAAGGAGCAATTTGCGAGGTAAATGCAGGGCCTGGTTTTCGTATGCACGTACACCCAACCGAAGGCCGACCCCGTGATGTTGCAACTCCTGTCTTAAATATGCTTTTTCCTCCTAATACTCCTAGTCGTATTCCTATAGTTTCTGTTACAGGAACTAATGGGAAAACTACTACAGTTAGAATGATAGCTCATATATTAAAAATGGCTGGAAAAAAAGTAGGTCTAACCACTACTGATGGGCTTTATATTGATGGGAAAAAGATTTTAACAGGCGATTTGACTGGGCCTTGGTCGGCTCAAATGGTGCTACGTGATCCAACTGTAGATTTTGCAGTGTTAGAAACGGCTCGCGGTGGAATCCTTCGTTCAGGACTAGGTTTTGACCAATGCCAAATTGGTATTATCACTAATATTGCTGAAGATCATTTAGGGCTTCGAGGAATTGAAACTGTTGAAGAACTAGCATTTGTTAAAGCTTTAGTTATAGAAGTGGTTGAGCGTGATGGCTATTCAATTCTAAATGCTGAAAATGAACATTGCATAAAACTAGCGGAAAGAGCCGGAGGTAAATTAGCTTATTTTTCTCTCAACCCTGATAATGAAGTGCTGCAACAACATCGAAATGCAGGCGGCACAGTAATTACATTAATTGATAATGTAATTAAGATCTTCCAAGGCTCTTATGAAATACCTGTCATCAATATCCATTCAATTCCTGCTACATTTAATGGTCGGGCAATGATGAATGTAGCTAATTCAATGACTGCAATTTTAGCAGCGTATCTTTCCGGTGTAAAAATAGATGATATTAGAGCAGGGTTAAAAACTTTTAATACTAATTTCTATCTTGCACCGGGCCGCTTGAACCTTGAACAAGTTGGGGATTTCCATGTTTTATTAGACTATGCTCATAACACTGCTGCTTATGAAGCATTGGCTAATTTTGTAAGTCAGCTTAATACTAGCTGTAAAATTGGCGTGGTTGCTGCACCTGGGGATCGCCGCGAAATAGACTTACAAAATATGGGAAGTCAGGCAGGAAAAATCTTTTCCCGTCTAATTATTAAAGAGGATGATGATAGTCGTGGACGTGAGGCAGGAAAAACGGCTGAGGTACTCCGCCAAGCTGCAATTGATAGTGGAATGCCACCAGAAAATATTCAAATAATCCTAAAAGAAACTGAAGCGGTTGACCAAGCTCTTAAAAATGCAGTTCGAGATGATTTGATAGTCATAACTTGTGACAATATTAAACGCTGTTTTGAACAAGTAGTCAATTTCCGTGATAATCTGCGTAAGGGAATATAATAGTGTAATAGCTATAGTAGTTATAACAAGTATAAACTTTTACATATGCAAGAACCAAATAGTTATCACAACTTTGGTTAAAAGAAGTGATAACTATTGAATTCTTTTTGAATCTCAAAATCTGTATTTTCTTATACACCAACAATTTAATCTATTAAGTCAAGCAAAAATCCTAAGAATCTTTTAAGCTATATACCATCAACATCTATACCCATAGCTTTTAACTTTTCCAACTTCTCAGCCAATATTTTTATTTGATCTTCTGCTTTCTCAGCACGTCGGCGTTCTTCTTCTGCTCGTTGGCGTTCTTCTTCTGCTCGTTGGCGTTCTCCTAAAGCTAGCTCATCACCTGTAGGAAGTAAATTGCCTTGTAAATCCCAAACTCTAAGCCAGTCTAAATGGTAGGTACGATAAACACCTGACCAAATTCCAAATTCTATGCCCAAAGCTTCTATAGGAAAATGTCCTCGCTCATTAGCTTGGACTAATTGATAACGACCATCCACTAAGTGATAAAGCTCAAAATTAGTAGGGTTAATTTCAGCAATACCATAAAATACAGCTTTAACAGCTTGCTCATAGATCCAGAATTTACCTTTGTAAGTGGTATAATCTCGTTCTTCACTTCCATTTCCGCTAACAAATTCTAAAACAATAAGAGGAGAAATAAGTTCATACCACATAACATAGCTACGCTTCATCCTCCTTTCACCTTCAACCATTTGAGAAACACCTGGAACATAAAACCAATCTGGGCAAACTGCTCCTCTTTGTGGAGATTCTCCTTCTTTAGGCAATCTCCAATATATCCCAACATCATGTCCTACAGAAAAATCTCCATTAGGATGACGCTTTTGTAATAATGGGCTTAAACAATCTGTTATTAAAGAACTTTGCGGGCTTTCATGGTAATTTCTCACAAAATTATCCTCATTACATGGTAGTTCTGCTTCTGTTGGCAAGTGCATTGTTAAAAGTTCTTCTTCTGTTAGGTTTTCTTTTTCATATATTGTTTTACTCATATGATTATTCCAAAATCTTACTTTCTTTAAATTTCCTATATTTTACTTGTGTAATCTTAAAAACAAAAGCTATTGTTTTAAGCCTATTAAAATAAAATTTTTGTTTGTTAAAGCTAAAAAATAAGCGTTCCAGCCTTTGTTGGAACGCTTATCGAATTTTTATCAAAATTTTGGGACTTGTAAAAAAGAGGAGGATTAGAACTCTAATAATTCGTCTGTTTCTATTTCTTGAGGCTCGTTGCGTTTGTTTAAGAGAGAACGTAGTCTCATACGGGCCTTGTGTAGTTGTGATTTAGAAGTACCCGCACTAATACCTAATAATTTAGCAATTTCTTCATGCTCGTAACCATCAACATCATGAAGTAAAAATATTTTGCGATACCCTGGAGGAAGTTTTTCAATCGCTGCGGCTAAGGCTAAATGGTCTATCATTGGAGTAGTTTGGGTTTTTATTGTAAGTGGTTCGACTTGTTCGGGCATTTCACCATCTTCAGTAGTTAGTTCAGATCTAACAGATTTTTTGCGAAAGTGCATAAGCACTTGGTTAACGGTAATGCGATGTAGCCAAGTTGTAAAAGCTGAATCTCCACGAAAGCTAGCTAATTTTCTTTGTACTTGTAAAAAAACATCGTGGGCTAAATCTTCAGCATCTGCAACATTTGAAGTCATTCTTAAGCAGAGGCTATAAACACGTCGGTAATGGTTGGTATATAAATCTTCAAACGATTCTGTTACAGCTTCCTTGGCTGCGGGTAAAAAACTATCTAAAGAACCTAAGTTAACAGTTTGTGTAGTCATATCTTTTCCCTCCAAATTTTTCCCTACAAGTCCCGGCGTTACATATAGTTGCAGGGGATTGATTATCAATGATTGTTTTAGCTGCTCTTTGTATTAGCAAATACCGTGCAACAAAAATCCAAAAAATTGGATTTTCTGCAAAAAGATCCTAAATTTCCTATTTCTATATTTTTATCAATAGTTTACCGATGGCTATGGTGAGAAAAAATTTTAGTCAATAGGTTTTGCAGACTAATGGAAAGATGCTTTGTCCACCTTTTCGCAACTTTTGTAAATTTTATTGCACTATATCGTGTAATTAATTCACAACGTGAACTGATGGTCAGACATCAAATGAAAAATGTTTGCGCGTTTTTTCTACTTAAAAAGTTCATGTTAAACTACATCAATCAAAGCGTGTGTGATGGCCCCAGCTAAAATAGACCTAGTTGCTAAATAAACACGACCATAAAATATCCCTGCTATAGTTGCTAACAAACAATACTTAATATTTTGTGGATAAGAAGCATTATTAAGATGGGCCAAACCAAAAACAACAGAAGCAATAACTAAAGCATAATTATCATTACTTAGCCATTTACCTAATATATTTTGCATAAGTCCACGAAATAATAATTCTTCTGGTAGCGCAGTAAAAAGAAAAATCCCTAGTGCAGTTAAAAATACTGGAATAAATCCTTGGTTACGTGGAGCAAATTCAAGAAACTTAATGCCTAAACCTAGAGGGATAGCAATTATGGCAAAAATAGCAAAATTTACTAAAGCATGGTAAATAATAGATTTATTAATTATTAAATCATAACCAACATCTTTAATTTGAGAGTAAATAGCAAATAAAATTATCGCTAAATTAAAAGCAACTAGCACATTAAAAGCATAGACAACTTTTCCAGTCCAAATTCCACTAAGTAGGCGAAAATCAAAAGGAAGCCAAATTAATAAAATAGCAACTAAGTAATATAGGAAAACCCATTTATTATTTCTTTTTCCATTAGCTAAAAAAATAACTACTGTTGGAAAACTTAAAAATAAAACTAGTTTACCAGTAGCTTTTAAGCTAAATGCTTGATTACCTAAAGCATAAATAAAATACACTAAGCAAAATAAAATTATTACTAACCATAAAGTATAGGTATTATTAACAAAGAATTTTCCTATTCTCTGCCTAACTATTTCAACAGAAAGCAGAGTATAACCAGTGATTAAGGTTGTAAAAGTAATAACAGTTGTTATTAAAGCTAAATCTCTTAGACCATTATAATAAGCTAAGACACTGCCTATAATAACAAAGATAAAAGCTAAAGAAATGGCTATAAAAATCTGGTATTTTTCTATAAGTATTTTTTTTAGTTGCATAAAGAAAGCTCCTTTGTCAGAAATAAACTTTTGCTACAATAACCACTAATTAGACAATTCTATATTGATCAGAAAGTCAGAACCTTCTATAGTAAGTGGTAATTTGTACATTTTAAGATTCTAAAATTCAAAAAATATAAACATTCTAGTTGCATCAACACAATATTATCTAAAACTGCTATCTCTAATGCAGAGAATTAAGTCAACTAGTCTTATAGATTTATAAAACAAAAGTAAGACAAAAAGGTTTTAGTATTTCTTTTTTAGAAAAGGAAATTCTTAAGGTTTAATACTAAACTTACTATAAATTGAAGGGGATACTTGCAAAAATTTTTGTAAGTAAGTACAGTTCTGATTAATGGCTAAAAAACAACTTGATGAAATATCTGTTTTGCTAGTTCAACCTCGTTCAGATTTGCCAATGGTTGAACATGAAATAAAATGTATTACCCAATATAGCGGTTTATCAAGAGAACAAATACATTCAGTTAGCCCTTTTTATACAACAATAACCAACTCTTTATTAAAAAATGTTGACGCAGTAATTATTGGAGGGTCTGATACATCTGTACTTGATAATTTTCCCTGGTCTAACTCCATTATTGAGTTGATTCAACAGATTGCAGCGGTTAAAATGCCCCTGTTTGGATCTTGTTGGGGACATCAGATGGTAGCTAAAGTATTTGGGGGAGAGGTAATTTCTGATGTTTCACGCAAAGAGATGGGATCAATAGAAGTCCATTTAACCCCTCAAGGAAAAGAAGATCTACTTTTTAGTAAGCTACCAACAAAATTTACGGCTCAATCCGGTCATAAAGATCATGTAGTTAAGTTACCAAATAATATTGAGCCATTAGCTTATTCTGTGCTATCGCCTTACCAAGCAATAAAAGTGATAGATTGTCCTATTTATGGTGTACAGTTTCATGCTGATATGGACAAACTAGAACTAAAAGAACGCCTAGAATTTTATCAATATGATTATGTTGATAATAAAGAATTTGAAAACATTTGTAATAGTCTTCAAGAAAGCCCTGAAGCAGTAACTGTAATAAGCGGTTTTCTTGAAAAAGTGGTTTTAGCAAAATAAAACCCAAAATTATTAGTTTTAAGTTCTTTCTATCTTAAATAAAGTTCTTAACTGTTGTTCATGTTATAATTGGCAGCAGTTAGTTTTTACTAAAATTTGTGACCCATATAATTAAGATTTAGTAAAGTTTAATATCTTTATAAAATCCTTAAAAATATGAAATCATAAGTTATGTTGTAGTTCAAAAAGCACTTTTTAGATTAAGTTAGATTAAATTTAAGAGTGACCCAACCCACAGGAGATGGTATGGGAATTTTAAAGAATATTTTTAAGTCACTCTGGGGGCAAAGTGACGAAGAAACCAAACAACCAGAACCCGTAAAACAAGTCGAAGTGCCAAAGCCTCCAGAACCTGTAAAACCTATTAACACACCTAAGCCTGTAGTAGAACCGCAGGCTTATAATAAGTATTCGCCAGAACCCTACCAACCTAAACCTGTTACTGTGGTGGAGCCGCCAAAAGCGGAAGTGCGTCCTACTCCCTCTTATCAAGCACCCCAAGTGCCACCTGTTGTAGCACCAACACCTGTTGAACCGCCTCGTATTCCAGAAAGTCGGCCTGTTTCTTCAGGATTTTCTAATAGTGGGTTTGAACCAGCAGCAGACCCGTTTTCAAACAAAGACACTTACAAACCTGGCGTAGGTCTTAATTATACCCCAGCACAAGAATTTGCTAGCAGTCCTGCGGCAGATGTTGCTGTTAAACAAGAAGTTCGTGTTGTTGAACATTCACAAACATCTAACCCTTTATCAGAAATGAGTTTTCTTGATGAAGTTGTAGATGATTTTGATGAAGCTTTTGATGCGGCTTTTAGTGCTACTTCTTTCTCTCCTGATCAAAGCATAGAAGTAGGGGAAGTCAAACATGATGAAGCAGCTATACAAGATTTGTTTGCTAAAATTGCTGCCAATTATGCCCGACCAGTTAAAAACTTTGTCTTTGAGCTTAAACGCGGTACAGCTACAAAAGAGTGGATAGAAATTTGTCGACCTGCAATGCGTAGCATTGGCCGTGCAGCAGAAAATATGGAGTTAGCTACAGCAGCAAAAAGAATGTTAGATTTTGATGAAGCATTATCTTTAGCTCAAGCTAGCGAAGAACGCACATTAACAGGTGAAATTAGAGAGCTAATTTTAGCTAGCTATGAAGAATTAATTGAAATAATGCCTCAAACCTTTGTTATAGGTGAAGAAGAACAACAAAGAGAAGGTATTATTATTAATTCATTGCTTAAACAAGTACCAGATTTAGGGCGTGTTACTTTTGAAAAACTATATGGTGCAGGTTTAACATCTTTAGATACATTATTTTTAGCAAAGAAAGAAGATTTAGCTGCTGCTACAGGTATTCCCATTTGGTTATGTGAACGTATTTGCAATAAATTCCAAGAATATCGTGAAGAACTAGAAGGTACACCTAGAGATGTAGCCCAATCTGGATACCGTTCTAAACTAGCAGAATTAGTAACAGAGCTAAAACGTCAACATGAAGGCTTTGAGCGTGCATCTGCTCAGGAATGGTCTAACCCAGCACTAGCAGCAGATAAGCGTAAGTTTAGACAAAACCGACAAGCCTGCGTTTTACAAATTAATGTAGTGTTGGCAGAAATGGGAGAATTAGATCTAGTCAATGAAGTTCAAAAGCTTTCCTTTGAACGCCGTATACAAAGATTAGAAGAATATCTTGAAAGCTCGGCGGGTATGGGCATGTAAGAAAATCAACAACCGTAACTAACCTAAAGCACAAGAGCAGAAAGGCAAAGACATTTTATGGCTGATTATTCGAGAGAGGAAGTTTTAGAAAAAATTAAAAAAGGTGAGAGTCTTGAAAGAGCAGATTTACGTGATATTGCACTTAATCAAGCTAATTTAGAAGGGGCTAATTTACGGCGTGCAGATTTAGAAGGGGTTAATTTAGAAGAAAGTAACCTTAAACGCTGTAATCTTTCTAGTGCTAATCTACGAGACGCATACTTAGTGCGTACTGATTTAGAAGGGGCTAACCTACAAAAAGCTGATTTAGAAGGAGCTAACCTAGAAGGAGCAATACTTCAATCTGCTGATTTAAGTAGAGCTAACCTAGAGGGAGCGACTTTTGAAGGGGCAAAATTAAAAGGAGCGCGTCTTAATTATGCTCAACTAGAACTAGCTAATCTAGGAGGAGCAATTTTAGAATCTGCTCAGTTAACTAACGCAGATTTACGCGAGACTTATTTAGGTGGAGCCAAATTAATTAAAGCCGATCTGCAATATGCAAAAATGGAAAAGGTTAACTTAGAAGAATCTGATTTAACAGAAGCTAACCTAAAAGAAGCTAATTTGCGAGGTGCTTATAGTGAAGGGGTAAATTTAGCTAGAGCAATTTTAGAAGGAGCTAATTTAGAAAACGCTTCTTTAGCTAGAGCTAATTTTGTAGATGCAGACCTACGCCATTCTAACTTGAAAAATGCTAAACTTACTGGTGCTAAATTAACAGGTGCCAAACTTGCTGGAATAGATATAAACCCTGAACAATTAGCAGAAGTTGTAGCAGATTGGGTTGATTTCTCTGCTGAAGCTAATGGTCAAACCAAAGTAAAAGGCCCTGAAATAGTTCAATATTATAAACGTCTTAAGAGTGGAGAACCTGCCATTGCTGCTGTCGCGGCACCTGTTGCGGCACCTGTCGCCACTACTTCTCAAGACCAAGCAAAACGCTTTTTTGGTAGAGGTGATGTCCTTCGTAATGCAACATTAGAGTTCGGTGAAAAATCTTTAGTAGAAATTGAAAGTAGATTTGAAAAATGCTCAATTACATTAGGCAATGATGCTCAGTTGACTATCGGGCCCAATGGAGTATTAAACGGTTGTAACATTACTGGTTCTGGAGAAATAATCATTCATGGTTGCTTTTCTGAAAGTGGTTCTTCTCCTAGTATTGTTGGTACTAAACGACTAATTGTTGGTAAGAATGGTTCAGTGTTTGGGACATTACAACAGCCTCCTGAACTAACTGAATTTGGTTTTGAACGTGGTTGTACTTTGAGATTAAAGATTATTAAATCAAAATAGTGTGAAAGGAAAAGGGTCTTATGTCAGATAGTCCTAAACAAACCATTTTAGAAGATGGAACAGAATTTGATGGCTCTGTTAAATCAAAATGCCCAATTACAGTTAGTGGTAAACTAAAGGGTGAGGTAATAGCACCCTCTCTAACAATTACTCCCTCTGGATCAGTACATGGTCAAGTAAAAGTTTCCCATCTTAAATCACAAGGTGAATTAGCTGGAGATATCGAAGCAGAAAATGTTGAATTAGCTGGAAAAGTAAATGATCAAACTACTATTCGTGCTTCATCTTTAGAAGTAATGCTTAATCAACCAGGAAGCAAATTACAAGTAACTTTTGGTAATTGTGAACTTCAAGTTGGAAATAAAGCTGCAAATAATGATGCAGCTAAAAATCCACCTGCTGCAACACCTGCTGCACCTGCTCCACCTACCCCACCTGCGCACTAAAGCACCAACACGCTAATTAAGTTTCTTTCTAATTTATAAAGTAAAAAGGGAGATATAAAATCTCCCTTTTTCTTTTTCTAATATTTAACTTTTAGTGCTGATAGTTTGGCCCTAATTTAGAAGCATCCCCTTCACACAATGTTCTTACTATTTCTTCATGAAAATAATCTGGCATTGCTTCTAACGATGTACCCATGCGTTCCTTATAATGTTTACGTGATTGCTCTATGGTATCTTTAAGCACATCATAAATATTACTATTTTTACGTCCTTCGGCTATTTTCTTTTCATTATAGAGTTTAATTTCAGAAACTAGTAAACGAGCTAATCGCTGTGCTGCTTGGTCGTTGGTAGCACCAGGGTTATATTTTGCAGGTTGAGTTCCGCTAACAGGTGCATTTGGTACTGGAGCAACAGGTTTTGGTGCTGTTGTAGCAGCAACAGGAGGTGTAGCAGCTTTTGGCATACTTGGCATAGCTGGTTTAGGCGGTTGTATTGGTGGCGGTGCTGGTGCCTTTTGTTGTGGCATTGGTGGCATTGGTGCAGTTTGTGGTGGTGCTGGAACTTGTGGTATTGGTGGTGTTGGTATTCTTGGGCTATCCATTGGCACAGGTGGAGCCATTGGTTTTGGTGCTGTAGGTGGTTGCACGGCTTGTGGTGGTGGTGGCGGGGCCGCTGGCCTTGGTGGGGCCATTGGAGGCATATTTTGCATTCCTTGCGATGATGATGGCATAGGTGGCATAGGTGGTGGTGGTTTTGGCGGTGCTATTGGTGTAATAGGTTGCACTGCTTGGGGTGGTGGTGCCATTGGTGTAATGGGTTGTACTGCTTGGGGTGGCGGTGCCATTGGTTTTGGTGGAGCTACTGGAGCTTGAGTTTCTGGAAACGCACCCATATTAGGATTTGCTGAAAGTGGGCTAGACATAGGTTGAACAGTAGCAAATCTACTAGCTGTCCCTGATTTAGAAGCAGGTATAGGAGGAAGATCCCCTGCTGTAAGAGGGTTAGTAGCACCTAAACCTTCTTCCATCATACTAGTTGCTCTTACTTCAGGGCGGCTAACAGGAGCAGGTGGAGGTGGAGGTGGAGTCATTTTTGCTGGCTCGTTATAAGTAGGGCTTAACGGTTTTGTATCCATCACAGGTGGATGAATTGGAGCAGGTATAGGAGGAGGTGCCACTGGACTTTCAATCCTTGGCGGTGGTGGTGCCATTTTAGGCGGTGGTGGCTGCATTGGTGGTGGCATTGGTGGTGGTGCAATTGGTTTTGGAACAGATGGTAGAGACGCTTTCACTGGTTCAGGAGCAGGTGGTGTTAATGGTTTTGGTGGCTCAATTTTAGGAGCAGGGGGCATTATTGGCTTTGGTGGCTCAGGGGGTGGGGTAAATTGATTTTCTTGTCTTTGTTCTAAAGCAGGTGTTCCTAAATCTAATTTAGTAGGAGTCTCACGACGAAATAACTTTTTAATAGCTTCCCACACCCTTGCAAATAAACTCATAAATCCTCCTAGTTTAAGTCGATACCTTCATATGTTGAGTCAAAGTTTTAGCAATATTAGCATAGTTAAGCAACCATTTTCATTACCCAATCTGGGCTAGATTCAGATTTGTTATTTATCCAAAGCCTAAAATAATGTTTTGCAGTTACATTATTTTATTTATTTTGGTTGCGTAGTTTTTCTGCCAAATTTTGTATTTGTAAAGTTAATATAGATAGAGATTGCCCTATTTCTTCTAATGAATTAATTAAATCTATTTGTTCTTTATTTTCTTGATTAATATGTTCATTAATAATAGTTTGTTTTTTGTTTCATTTAGCTTTAATTCATTCTTTAGTTAAAAGACCTATTACCATTTGTCTAGTTAAATTAATTCTTATTTAGCTAAAAACGCTTTTTCTAGTTTGAAAAATCACTAACCAACTTTGCCATTACAGGGCTTTCACCAACACTTAATAAGAAAAAATCCTTGGGTGGTTAATAACATCTTAAATTCAGCTTACAAATTTATACTAATAAAAATACATATGATAATTTATTAGTTAACTGTTGTTAATTAATATAGAAGCAAGCTTATTATTTTTGATTTTAGCTAAATTTTGATAGACCCTTATAATGTGCGAGCATTTTATCAAATTATCAAATGGTTGTCTTTATTTGTACGCCTACGAACTAATTTTTACAAAAAAAATTTTTATCCAGATTTCAACCACCTATTTTAATCAAAAAGCAGAAAATTTTAGAATAAACCAAAAATCTACTACTAGAAATAGTCCTTAGTGTAAAGTTATTTTACAACTGTAAAGAAATATTAACAGTTATTAAACTCTTATTTCTCAATTAATTACAGTTTATTCTAATTTTATTGGATACTAGGTATACATTTATAAAAATTATTTTAAATATCTCTACCAGTAGGTAAAGCCTTATTATTACAATAAATAGCTGACTGATTAGTCAGATTATTATTGGTTTTATCCTTTTGGCACAGTAGTTGCTATTAATGTTAACAATCAAACATCAATCAAATCTATAATAAATCAAAATAAATGCTTAAGGAGAAAGTCATGCTTTTAGGAAAGGCACTTGGGAAATATCTACTTAGTTTCCTTATGTTTGCGATATTTTTTGCTTACGGTGTTCAAACGGCTGAAGCTGTAACATTAGTATTTGTTCATGGTAAAGGTGATAAGAAAGACACTGTTGCTAATGTTACAAATAATTATTGGACAACTGATATGATTCGCGCTTCAACAAGAAACTATGCAGCAAGATCTTTAGTAGTTTCTTATGATGGTACTCAATATTATTGGGATACAGTTGGCGATATAGCAACACAAGTAAATAATTACCTTAATTCATATCCAAATGAAAGATTAGTTTTTGTCACCCACTCTTATGGTGGAATCCAAATGCGCTTTATCCTTTGCAATAGCAGCACTTCTTCCCCTTATTATAATTATCGTGGTTCAAATTTTGCTCGCATCAATGCTGCAACAAGTCATGTAATTACTTTAGCAACTCCTCATGGCGGTAGCGCAGTAGCTGACCTAGGGTCAACTCTTTCTAATAGTGCTTTTACTTCTTGGATTGTTAGCTTGGTAGATAACAATTCCAATTCCTCAAAAGTTTTAACTACATCTCACCTTCAATATGCAGGTCAAAACTGGTTACGTGATAATCAAAGAACAAAATCATTCTACACTGTAGCTGGAACCAACACACTTAATCATATTTACCACCTTACTGATGTAGGTTTAGGCACTTTATCATTACTAGCACCTTTTAATGGTTCAAATGATGGTTTAGTAGATGTTTCAAGTGCGCATTATATAGGTGCGCCTGGTGGCGACTGGTTTAACACCACTGCTAATCACGACCATAACCGTCATAATGATGACCCTGGTTACATTGGGGACACTATCGGCCAATATGGTTGGTAGGCTAATAAATATTAGGAGGATGAAATGAGAAAATTTGGATTATTACTTACAACAGTTATTTTATTAGTCACCGCCGTAGCACTAACACAGCGTGTAGAAAATAGCACACCAGAAAAAGCTAAAATTAAGTCTATAGTTCAATTAGAACAAGAACGTTTAGCTAAAGAACCTGTTTCTAGCCGCGGTGATACAGGCCGTTTAACTCAAGAAGCTTTACAAATGGAAACAGATATTGTTTCTGTTAGCTCAACATTATTTGTAATGGAAGGTGTTAAGGCTAAAAATATTAAATTACCTATATCTGGTGAACGTGCAAGAATAGGTGTTTTTTCTGCTGAGGATAGCCAGCTAAATGTAGAACTATCTGACCCTCGCGGTAGCAAAATTCCTGTAGAACCACATAGCCGTAATAATGCAATCCCAGCTTATGAAATGAGCCAAGTAGTAATGGGTCGTGGTGGTGAAGGTGTTTTACTAGTAACTGATCGTAAACAAAAAATGACTCCCGGTAACTATACAGTCAATGTAGTTCAAGCCACAACTCCAGTAGATATTATTGTTAATGACGTTGGTGGGCCAGAATTAAAAGTTTGGCTAACTGATAATGGCCGTGACAATAGCAATGGTATTACTTTATTTGCACAATTAAAAGATGGTGAAAAGTCTATTTCTGGCGCACAACTTCAAGCAAAAGCTAAGGGTAGTAAAGCTACTCTAAGTTTAAGCGAAACTAGCGACGGCATTTATACTACAACAATTAATAGCAATGATTTCCAAGGTATTCAAACCTTTGTTGTTGAAGCTAAAGCAACTACAACACAAGGCTTACAGCTATTAAGACATGGAGCTATTGATGTAATTGCTGGTAAAGCTAATGCTAAGTTATTAAGTGTTGGTCAAGAAACTTTAACTGATTCTGATTTAGTAGTAGAAGTAAATGTTAAAGTTAGTCAAGCAGGCCGCTACTATTTACGTGGCAATTTACTTGGAACTAATAATGAGCCTATTGCATGGTCTCAAGATGCTCAAGAATTAACTCCCGGCAACCATACATTAAAGCTACGTTTTGCCAAAGATATTATCAATAATTCAGGTTTTTCTAGTGGCTTTAAGCTTTCTGGTGTAGAGCTAATGAATACTACTAATATGCCAGGAATTAAAGCAGCCGAAAAAATCGACAATTTCTTTCTAAAGAGTTCTCTATAATTTTCTAACTCTCATATTAAATAAAGGTATCCTAAAAATTAGGATACCTTTTTCATTTTGCTAAAAACTCTCGCCATATCAAATCAACGTAGTATAATCAAAGAGCCTTATGTCAACTTATAATCTAATTTAGCCGATAACTTAAATACTTTATCAATCAACTTACAAATTAAGGAAAAAGCTATGGCTTTAAGACAAGTTTCTAGCTCTGTTAATAGTTCCTCTAATACATCTAGCGTCAGTAGAAACTCTAGCACTAGTAGCACTTCCAGTACTTCTAGCAGTTCTAGTTCTGCCTTTGCTGGCTTAGGACGTGTTAATAGTCAACCTAATGCAGCAATTCAACAGCAAAATCAAAATCAACAACAAAGCAGTGGTGGACGTAGCAGCAGTTCACAACAAGATGTTAATTTGTTAAATGGTCTACTTCAAAACTTTGGTGAAATGATTGGGCTACCTGATTTAGAACTAAATGATCAAAATCGCTGTTCTCTACTTCTTGGGGATGGTGATGAATCCGTTCAATTAACTATGGAACTAGCACCAGATGGAACTTTATGTTTTTATACTATTTTAGATAAAAATACTAGTGGGATTCCTAGCCAAGTAAAAGAATATATTGCTAATCAACCTGGCTCTGAAGATGGCACTTATTTATCGCTTAATAGCTCTGGAACAACGGTTTTTTTATGCCTTGGCAGTGAAATGAAAAAGCTTAATGGTCTTGATTTTGAAACTCTTGTAAGAAATTTTTATTCTTCTGCAAATCAATGGCGTTCAAATTATCAAAAGCTCTCCAAGCCTATGACAGCCTCTTCAGCACTGCTTAATAGACCAGCAGCAAAAGATAAAAAAGTCAAAGTAGAACGCTATATTGATAAAGCTACAGGATTTTTAACAATTGCCTATATTATTTATCGTATGGGTGGCATACTTGCTTAAGATAAATTTTTAGCTAAATAAAATCTGGGAGGCCCCCAAAATGTCTGTTAATCGTATCCAAGGCGGTTATTCTCCTATAGAAATAGCACGCGAGCAACAACAACAGCAAAATGTTCAGCAAAATAAAAATGAAAAGCTAAATGATCCAAATATACAAAACCCCGATATGGCGCAACTTGTCCATCAACAAGGTGAAGCCGTCCCAGTCCAACAATCTCAGGAATCCCAAGAAGCTAGATATACTGACCGCGAGTCTGAAGGTGGAAAATCTGACCAGGAAGACCCCGAATCTGTAGAAGAAATGGAGGAAAAAACACAAAAAAGCGTTCAAGACCTCCAGGACGGCCTACAACAAGTGTCTGAAGGAATTGAGCAATTAAAAGAACTTAGCCAAACTAATACAGGTATTCCAAAAGGCTTAGATGAACGTTTACAAAAAATTTCCCATATGGGACAAAAACTTGTTGTAGATATTGAAGAAACTGTAGAAAGAGCAGTTACAGAAATGCTCAATATTGGTGATACTCTCTTTAATTCTACAGTAACAGAACTAGTAGCAATTCGAGGTGCTATTGATGAATTTATGCTGGATATGAATAAACGCCAATCCCGCATCCCTACACCAGATCTAAGAGATAATAGCATGCGAGCTTTAGCCCTACGTAAATCAAAACAAAACTTCTCCCAAAACTTAACTAATATTTCTAATGTAACTAACTTAATGTTAGAAACAGCAGAAGGCTCAATTCATTTATTATTAGGTAGTTTAAGTGATATTCGCGCTGGCTTTGACCAAGTAAATAATGGTGAAGCAGATGGATTTAAGACAGTAGAAAGAGGTTTTCGCGCACTTTTTACAAGCTTAATGAATATAATGGATACTACAAGTCTATTTCGTAATGATTTAGAAGTAGCTCTACAACAACTTGCTTTTGTCCCAGAACAACTAGAAAAAGATTTAGGCAATCGTCAAGCCCTAGGAATACCAGAAAAAATGTCTGCTATTTTGTGGCAAACTCCAGAAAAGATTGATCAATGCTGGCGTTCAATACAAGGCAATCTAGGTTTGCTTGGTGCCACACTGATAAATTGTGGTAAATTAATAGAAGCTAATTTTGAAGAAGCCTCACGTGAAGTTATCGACGAAGGACAATTAGCTGTAAACTCTGTTAATGCTGATCTAGGAGACATTAAAGACGAGGTTAAAGACACCTTTTCACCTTCAGCAGCACAAGCTGTTGAACAAATCCTTGAAGGTGCTGACCAAGTAGAAGAAGCACTTGAAGATTTAGTCATGGTTAGCGAAAGAAAACATAAAAATATTAAGCGCGGCAGTGTAAATAAAAAATTACCAGCACATTTTAATGTAAGACTTTAAAAGCAATAAAGGTTGTTATATCGATAAATTATCTTATTGATATAACAACCTTTAATTTCTTTATACTAAACTAATTAGCGTTCCCGCATAACTGTTAACTCAATATCAATATTTTCTTCCTCACCAATAGATTGCAAATCCATTCTAAGTAAAGGTAAGTTTATCCTACCCGGTACAGAGATAATTGCTTCAAATCGAAACATTGGTGTAGCACTCATTGGAGCAGCATAACTTTTTGTTTCCATAGATTCAATATTGATACCACTTTGAGCTAATTGACTAGTTAGACGATGAACTATTCCAGGATGATCTAAAGATGATGCTGTTAGACGACAAGGAACCATTGGTTCGCTATATTTTTTCTCTGAAGGCCGGCGCATAAAAATATTTAAGCCTGTAAGTTCTCCAAGTTCATTTTGGCTAGCTTCAATACTTTTTAGGCCATCTTCCGAGCCAGTAATCAACATAATTATTGCAAACTCTCCAGAAAAAACAGCCATTCGGCTATCTTCAATATTTGCATCACGTTCTTGGATAAAACGTGAAATTCTTTCCATTAATCCAACTTGATCTGTCCCAACAGCACTTAGAACTAGATGTTGTCTCATAAGGGTTTCTCCTTAAAAACTAGATTCTAGCCACCTGCGGCTTCTTTAATTAATGCGCGGCTAATAACAACACGTTGAACTTGATTTGTACCTTCATAAATTTGAGTAATCTTAGCATCACGCATATATTTTTCTATTGGATAATCTTTGCAATAACCATAACCGCCAAAAAGTTGTACACAATTTGTTGTCACAGCCATTGCCGTATCTGTAGCAAAAACTTTTGCCATAGCAGCAAATTTAGAAACATTTTTTGCTCCCAAATCAGCAGCACGCGCAGATCCATGACCTTCTTTACCACCAAGCAATCTATCAGGTGAAACACGGCAATTTTCAAAATGCAGTTCATGAACAGGTACACAACGAATGCCCATTAAATCTTCTTTTTTGCCTATTCGGAAGCCTTCCATGCCTTTTTCAACAATAAAAGCTGTAATTCCTCGCCCGCCTCTTTCAGGGTTTACCGTAGTAAAAACGCTATAAATATCTGCTGCTCCTCCGTTGGTGTTCCATTTTTTTTCACCATTGATAAGGTAGTCATCTCCACTCTTTGTTGCACGAGTTTGCAAACTACCTGCATCTGAGCCAGATTTCTTTTCCGATAAACCAAAAGCAATTAATTTACGGCCAGAAGCTAAATCAGGTAAGTATTTTTTCTTTTGCTCTTCTGTTCCACCTAAAATTAATGGAAAAGAACCTAAAGCATTAACTGCATAAGTCACCCCTACACCACCACAAGCTTTAGAAAGTTCTTCTACAACTATACATAGATTAAGAACACCTGCACCATGTCCACCATATTCTTTTGGAATCCAAACACCCATCAAACCTGCTTCTTGTAATGCTCTCACCACTGACCAAGGATATTCTGCAATTCTATCTAACTCTGCTGCGACAGGACGCACATAACGCTCTGCTATCTCCCTAGTCTGCTCACGATACTTCAAATTTTCTTTTGATAATAATTCGTCCATTAAATCCTCCAAAAAAACTTAAAAAAACTTATTGTAATATATCGTCATTCCAATCATCTGGAACATCCATCGGCAATGGAGAGGCATGATGATGCACCATTAGCCATTTATCTTTTACTTTTAAGTAAATATTTGTTGTTTGCGCCTGTCCAGAAGTAAAACCTTGTTCAAAAAATGTTGCAATGTTTTCCGTACATTCTACCCAAGCAAAATCACCTATAGTTTTAATAAAAATATTCGTTAATGAAACTTTCATCCCATGAGTATTACCAAATATAGATACCCAACTACGGCGAATTTCCGGCCATCCTACAAGTATTTCTGACCCTGGATGAACGCAACGAACCCAACTTTCATGTAACCAAACTTTTTCCATTGCTGCAAGATTACAGCTTTCCAATGCTTTATAAAACTCTGCATTGACCGCCTCTACTGCGGTTTGTTCTAAAGTCATTAATAGCCCCACATAAATAATTATTTATTGAAAATAGCAAGCCAACAGAATAATTGAAGAAATCCTTAAATGCAAGCAATCAAACACCATATCCCACTATTAAAGCAACGTCTAGGCAATTTTTAGAACAAAAATTTTTGCTTCTTTCTAAACATTAAATATTTATAATTAATATACTAAATAAAGAAAAAGTAGGTTGTTCATAGGTTTTTTGCTGTGTATAATTTAGCCCTAATATCTTTTATAACTAATTGTTTAAATAAATTTATCTGATTAGTTGCCCCCTAAACTAAACTTAGTGACTGCTTGAAAATTTTATATGAGTAATAATAATAAAGTACATATTAATGTAGCCGGAATTACTGACGTTGGAATTTTACGTAAAAACAATGAAGATAGTTTTTTAATGGCAGATTTTCGTAATGGCAAGACTTTTCCTAGTAGCACAGAAGAAGTTTATAACGCTAACGAAAATAGTTTTTTGATGATTGTTTCAGATGGAGTTGGTGGAGCAAATGCGGGAGAAATAGCTAGCCAACTTACTGTACATTCTATTAATGAATCTTTGGGTAGACTTTCTTGGGCAATACCCGCACATGATCGCTTGATTGCTTCTGTAGAACAGGCTAATTATGTTGTTTGGAATTATAGTAAAGAAAGCCCTGCTTATAGAGGAATGTCAGCCACTGTAACAGCAATTTTAATAGAAGAAGATGCAGCTTATATTGCTCAAGTTGGTGACTCAAGAGCCTACCTGATCCGTCAAAATCGAGTTACACAAATTACTACAGATCAATCACTAGTAGAATTAATGATTTCCAGGGGATTACTTACCCCTGAACAAGCAACCGAACATCCACGTAAAAATATTATTTTACAAGCCGTTGGATTAGAAGAATTAATTCAGGTTGATGTACGTAAGCTATGCCTTCAGCAAAAAGACTATCTAGTCCTTTGTAGTGATGGACTCTCAAATAATGTTTTAGAACAAGAAATATTACAGGTTATCAAAAATACTTCTTCTTTATCAGAAGCATGTCAACTCCTTATAACTTTAGCTAATGAGCGAGGAGGTAAAGATAATATTACTGTAGTAATCGCACATTTAACAGGAGAAGGATTACCTGAAACATCTAGCCGTGAATTAACAAGGCCACCAAGTGTTACACCATTGTTTATTTTTGATCCAGATCGAGATCCAGAAAAATCTCACAAGCGAACCCGTTTATTAAGTGATCCTTCGGTTTGTGTGCTTGAAGAAACTGACACAATATTAGAAAATTTATCTTCTTATCCTAATAATCAGGCGATAGAAGAGCAATACCAAAAACTTAGTTTATTACTTAATAATTCGCTTGAAGTATTAGGATTGCAACAAGAAGAAATTATTAAGGTAAATGATTGGTTAAAAAGCCAAGGTTTAACTTATGTACGTTTACCAGATTTAGAAGCTAAAGTAATTTCTGCACGTGAGCGTATCGAACAAGCTTGGCGAACTTTAGAAGAAGTTATAGCAGAATTTCATGAGAAAAAATAAGCTTGAGTTTATTAACTCCTAGGGGGAAAAATGTTAAAGAAGCTTTCTAACAGTTTATTTAGTCGGTTTGCTTTACTAATACTTGCTTTTACGCTGTTTCACCCATCAATTTTAGCACTAACTAATGAAGGTGAAAAAGGCGACAATAAGACCACAGAGACAGCAGAAAAGAAAAACACCAACAACAGCAATAGTAGCGTAGATCTTAGCACCATTATACTTAGACTAGAGCGAGCAGAAGCAGAAGCTAAAGCCGCACGTGAAGCAGCCAATACTGCTACGGCTCGTGCTACAGAATTAGAAAAGCAAGTAGTTGAAACCAACCGGCGTTTACAAGAAACAGAAGCTGAGCTTAACCGAGTCAAAGTAGAAACTAATTCCCTAGTTAGTAGTAATAAACCTAAAGTAACTAAAGCTGTTCTACCTCAAAACGAAAATAATCAAGGTCAACAAGAAGAAGAATTTATCACTTATGAAGATGATGATCAACTAACGCTTAATAGTGTTAATGATCGTGTATCAGAATTAAAAGATCTAATAGATGTGCATGAAAAAAGACTTCAAGATTCTAGCCGTCTGTCTGTAGAAACTGCTGAGCATTTTAATGTAAAGCTCTCTGGCACACTTCTGTTTAATACTTATTACAATACTGCTGGCACAGATGACCCTCCAACAGGGCTTTATTTGTTGGGTGGTAAGAATATTTCTTTAGAAAATGGTGCAAATTTTGGTGCTACTATTAGGCAAACCCAACTAGGTTTTTCCTTTTTTGCTCCTAAAATAGGTGATTGGCGTTTATCTGGCGACTTACAATTAGACTTCTTTGGTGGCAACCCTCCTGTTTATAATGGACGTGCCTTTAGTCCACTGCGCTTAAGGATAGCTAGAGCAAAACTAGAGTCAGGACGTTTTGCTTTTATTGTTGGTCAAGATGACCCAATAGTAACGCCTCTTAACCCAACATCTTTAGCACAAGTAGGGTTTCCAGCTTTAGCCGAGTCAGGCAATCTTTGGTCATGGACTCCTCAAGCTAAGGTTGCTTATAGGCTAGTTGACCGTGAAAACGAGCGTTTTACAATTGAAGGCGGGATACTTGCACCTTATAACGGTCAAACTAATACAGAATTTCAATTTGAAACCCGTCCTGATGCTGGCGAACGCTCAAGAATGCCAGCTTTTGAAACCAGATTTAGCTATCAACGAGGTGATTTAGCTAGCGCACCTACAAACGCTTATTTGGCTTTTGACCCTCAACCATTTCAAGTAGGAATCGGCGTTCATTATGGCCGGCATTTAGCTGTACCTGAAAGAAAAGATATAGGTAGACCTGGTGTAACCATTAATTCTGTTGCTGTTACAGGTGATTATATTATTCCTCTAGGCAATAAAATGACCCTAACAGGTGAGGTTTTCTGGGGACGTTCTCTAGGCGGTCTAGGTGGTGCTATTGTTCAAGGCATTGTATTTCCAATCTATGGTAGCCGTGCTATTGGTGTACGTAGCCGAGGAGGTTGGGCCCAACTTCAAGTTCGTCCTATAAATAATGTTGCCATTCACTTTGCTTATGGGTTGGATGATCCTTATAACGAAGATTTGGCAGGAACACGTTTTGACTTAGCTGCTGGCACATCTCGTGCTAATAACCGAACTTTTTCAGGTAATATCCTTTATCGTTTCCGTTCCAACTTTATTATTTCTACAGAATATCGTTTTATGCAAACTTACTTTACAACTGAACCAAGTAAAGTTAATAACCATATTAATGTTGGCTTTGGATATTCTTTCTAAAGTAATAAGGCTAGCATTTTAAGGGAGCAAGACAAAGATGAGACAAGTTAAAATATTAGTTATACTAATGGCTTTGGTTTTAATGCCAATTTTTTATACAAATATTGAATCTCCATCTAGTATCCCTAAAGCACAAACTAAAGAACCAACAAAACCATCTATATTGATTTCAACTCCTCTAGGAGAGCCTTTTCCTGGATTAGATGGTAAGATGTTTGCCCGGTTCTTAAGTGGTAAATTTGAGTTTGAACGAGAACATTTAGTAGAAGAAGGTCTTGGCCCTGTATTTAACGATAGCACTTGTGTTTCCTGTCATGGAATGCCTGTAACAGGTGGCTCATTAGATAGTTTAGATGATATTACTTTCCGAATAGCTCGCCTAACCAAAAATGGTAGGTATGATGATTTAGAAAGATTTGGTGGTGAGCCATTATCTAACAAAAAATTTGTTCCAGGTTGTGAAGCACAACAAATACCACGTAAAGCGCAATTTGTTTCTCCTCGAGCAGCACAACAACTTTTTGGATTAGGGCTACTAGATTCTCTTACAGATGAAGCTATTTTAGCTAATGCTGACCCAAACGATCGTGATCGTGATGGAATAAGTGGACGGCCCAATATTATCTTTAGCCCACGTTTTCAAGAAGATCGTGTAGGTCGTTTTGGTTGGAAAGCACACTGGCCCACAATGATAGATTTTTGTGGCGATGCTTATTTAGTAGAAATAGGCATATCTAATCCAGATTTCCCTCAAAATCGCCATCCTAATGGTCAAAGATCTGTTTGTGATACAGTTAATAGTGCAGAAGATTTTGATGGGCGTGTTACAGAGTCTTTTGTTGACTTTATTAATTTACTTGCTCCACCACCACAAAAACCATTAGATAGTTCTGCTCAACGTGGTAAAGATATTTTCCAATCTCTAGGCTGTGTTAAATGCCATATTCCTACTTTGGTTACAGCTAATTTATCTGAAAGACCAGACTTAACAAGCCCCATTTTAGCTAATCAAGAAGCTAATCTTTATTCAGATTTACTCTTACATGACATGGGCGAAGAGTTAAGAGACAATATTCAAACAGGTATAGCCTCTCCAACAGAATGGCGTACTCAACCTCTTTGGGGGCTATCTAGCAAAAAGTTCTTTTTACACGATGCTAGAACAACTGATCTTTCTCAAGCAATTACTGCACATGGTGGAGAGGCTGAAAAATCAAAGCAAAATTTCTTAAAATTAAACCGTGCAGCACAACAAGATCTAATAAACTTCTTAAAATCTCTCTAGCTATTTACTTGAAAAACAATGTATTAGAATTATGAAAGAGATTTTAAATTAAAGAACATACAAACAGAGTTGCTCAATATATAGTAGTTCTGATATATTGACTTTAAAGTTTGCTGCTAATTAGCGGAATTTGTTAAGTATTAGGTATAAAAACATCTAATTAGATCTATTTTTAGCAGTTTATTAAATAATAAAATTGACTGTTAGCTTGGAAATTATGATTACCTCAATTGCTAGGTTTTATTGATAATCCATGAAATATTGTCCTAAATGTCAGAAATCCTATCCAGATAGCTCAGAAGTTTGTCCTGATGACAATAATAAATTAGCGGATTTTGATGTAGGTTCGCTAATAGGTAAAGTTATTGATGGTAAATATGAAATCCTAAACCTCTTAGGTTTAGGTGGAATGGGTGGAGTTTTTCGCGCTCGTCATGTTTTTATCAATAATGAAGTAGCTATTAAGTTAATTAACCCTAAATTAGCTTCTCATGAAGAAATTGTAGAACGCTTTCTACGTGAGGCACGAGCAGCAGCCCTAATAGATCATCCTAATGCTGTTAAAGTAACTGACTTTGGCCGTGCTGAAGATATGCTTTATTTAGTAATGGAATTTGTTCCAGGCTATAATTTAACTCAACTTATCCGCAAAAAAGGTCATCTCTCTCCAAGCACTACAGCTAATATAATGTCTCAAATTTGTGCAGCACTAGATGATGCACATGCTAAAAAGATTATACACCGCGATCTAAAACCAGATAATGTAATGATTAAAGTAGATCGTGGTAAACATATAGTAAAAGTATTTGATTTTGGTATTGCTAAAATGGTGATAGAAGGAAACCAGGATAACTCTATTACCCGTGCTGGAACTATTGTTGGGACAGTAAATTATATGTCTCCAGAACAATGTCGTGGAGAAAGTGCAATTGATTTTAGATCAGATATTTATAGCCTTGGCGTAGTAGCATTTGAAATGATGACAGGGCGACTTCCATTTACTGCTCCAACTCCTACAGGACTTGCTGTAAAACATATAGTTGACCCGCCTCCTTCTATGCGAACTATTGTAAGTGAGATCCCAGATAGTGTAGATAAAGCTGTTCTTCGTGCCTTAAACAAAGAACCTAATGATCGTTATAGCAGTGCAGGAGCTTTTGCAAGTGAATTGTTGCACTCTGCTCATAGTGAAGGTCTTTATGGAGGGGATGAAGAATTTCCTCCAGCCGCAGGTATTTCTACAGGTGATTATAATAAACCTAAAACTAGTGCTATTAATAGCGTAAACTCTACTCAAATAAATACTCAAACAGAACAAGTTCCCAATCCTAATAAAAAACCTGTTTGGCTTTATGCTGTAATAGGAATAGTTTTACTAGTTATGCTAGCTGGTGGAGGTTATGTTGCATCAAAGAAAATGCTTGGTAAAGTTCCAGCAGCACCTGGTAGTCAAATAGTAGATAAAAATTTTCCTGATATGGTTCTTATTCCTGGTGGTTGGATGAAGATGGGTAGTGATGAAGGGGTTTTTGATGATGAAAGACCTGTTCACGATGTTTATGTAAATGATTTTTACATAGATATTACTCCTATAACAAATGCTCAATTTGAAAAATTTGTTACTGAAACCAAATATGTTACAGATGCAGAAAAACAACAAGATGAATATGATTGGCGTACTTATGCAACTTCAGATCACCGAGATCATCCTGTTGTAAATATTTCTTGGAATGATGCACAAGCTTATGCTAAATGGGCAGGTAAACGACTTCCTTCAGAAGCAGAATGGGAATATGCTGCTCGTGGTGGTTTAACAGGTGAGAAATATCCTTGGGGTAAAGATGACCCTGAAAAAAAAGCAAATTATGGAAATGCTGAACTAGCTAGTGCTAGTTTGACTGGAGAAATACCATTACCAACAAAACCTGTAAAAGCCTATAATGCAAATGGATACGGACTTTATGGAATGTCAGGTAATGTTTGGCAATGGTGCAATGATTGGTATGAAAAAACTTACTACTTTAACTCCCCAGAAAAAAATCCTACTGGGCCAGCAAGTGGTAAGACTAAAGTTTTACGTGGTGGGTCTTGGTATACAGATTTAAGTAAAATACGTGTTTCTGCACGTATCAATGATATCCCTGATGGAAGGCAATATGACTTTGGTTTTAGATGTGCAAAAAGCAAATAAAAAAATGTTCTTATCTAAAGTTTTATCTCTAGTAATTTTTCTAGTGTTTTTTGTTACTGCTTTTAATGTAAGTTATTCTTTCCCACAAGGGGGAAAAGTAGAAGCAACAATTACATTAGCAAATGCAAAAAGAGATATTCCCAGCAATGTTGTAGTATGGTTAGAACCTCTTGGGACTCCTGCCCGTGTACCTAAACAAACACCTCCTTACCCAACTATGCGTCAAAAGGGTAAAAAGTTTATTCCTCAAGTATTAGTTGTTCCAGCAGGTTATACAATTAGTTTTCCTAATGATGATCCTTTTCCACACAATGTTTTTTCCCCATCAGATGTAAAACGTTTTGATCTAGGACTTTATCAAGCGGGTGAAAGCCGTGATTTGCCAATGAATCGCCCTGGTGTAGTTCCAATTTACTGCAATATTCACCCACAAATGAAAGGTTTTGTTCTTGCTGTAAAAACTCGTTATTATGGGGTAAGTGATAATTCTGGGAAAATAGAAATAAGTAATGTTCCTAGCGGGAAATATTCTCTTAAAGTTTGGCATGAAAGAGCCTTAACCAAAACATTAAACGACCTTACTCGGGAAATAACAGTCTCAGGAAACACTAATGCAGGTTCTATTCAAGTAGATGAGGCAGGTTATACCAATATTCCACATAAAAATAAAGATGGAAGAGATTATGCACCTGGATTGTAGAGTTCTATAAACTAGAAAAGCCGCTTAAGTTTAAGCGGCTTTTCTAGTTTAATTAAATGTTTTTAGCGTCCTTGGAATTTTGCAGGGCGTTTTTCAGCAAAAGCTTTAACACCTTCTGCAAAGTCTGCTGTAGCAGAACATTCCATTTGCAGTTGTGCTTCCATTTCTAATTGTTCAGATAAAGAAGCATGATAGCTAGAATCTAAAAGCTGTTTTAATCGACCAATTGCACTTGTAGGAAGTTCAGATGCTTGCTTAGCAAAAAAGCCTGCTGTAGTAAGTAATTCTTCATTATCAACAATTAAATTAACGAGTCCCAAATTTTTTGCTTGCTCAGCATCAAGCAATTCCCCTGTCATCATTAATTCCATTGCCTTTGCCCAGCCAACTATACGAGGCAAAAAGAAAGTACCTCCAAAATCTGGAATTAACCCAATTCTAATAAAAGCTTGGCTAAATTTTGCTGCCTTAGCTGCAATTCGTACATCACAAGCTAAAGCCAAATTAAACCCTGCTCCAGCAGCTACTCCATTAACAGCAGCTATTATTGGCTTAGGTAGTCGTCTCATTAGTAGTATTAACTTATGGTAAACATCTAAAGCTAATCTAAACTGGCTTGGTGCATCTGTTCCGACTACGGTTAACATTTGTTTAACATCCCCACCAGCAGAAAAAGCCTTTCCTGCTCCAGTAAGAATTACAGCACGAATATTTTCTTTATTTGTTAAATCCTCAAAAACTTGTATTAATTCCATCGCTAAATCTGTACTTAAAGCATTCATTGCTTCTGGACGATTCATTGTTATCTTAAATATATTCTCTTCTTCCTCAATTAGCAGAGTTTTATAAGACATCTTTTCTCCTAGATATAAAATTTTTGTTTATAGGAAAACCAAACTAAGTGCTAACTATTGATAGATCAATAAGTTCCATATCTTTTAAGGTAATTTTTAAGTAACGACCATCTTTTAATGGAATAAAATATCCATCTGCTCCACCTCCTGGAGCAGTTGCATTAGGATTAACTAACGCAGTAACACAACCAGGTAATTGAGCAAGAATTAAGTCAAAATTTGGAATTCTTCTTTTCCCCATTACCATAACTGAACCTGGTGGCAAACTAATAGGAAGCTTAAGTTCTTGGATCGCTTTTTCTAAATCGTCCATCGGATCTCCTCAAAAATTCCCTCTATGTTATACACTTAATATAAATAACACTATATTTGTTACTTTTTATAATTGACTATTATTAAAATACTTAATAGACAAAAACTTTTAGTTCAACTTTTATTTTGCTTAAAAGAAGCGGCTAGTTGAAAGATAACAAGGGGATTTTACTATTAATTGATAGTGTAGTCTAGTTAACAAAATTGGCTTTCTCCGTTACGGAAAATTTAATTTTTAGATTCAGGCAAACATTGTTTTAAGACTCTTAAACTATTCTCACCCATTATTTTTTTTATTTCTTCTACAGTAAAACCTTCAGTTAATAAAGCATCTGTTATCTGTACAATTCCTGTAGTATCAAATGGAACAACTACTGCTCCATCAAAGTCTGATCCTAAGCCAACATAATCAACCCCTACTAAGTCAACAACATATTTTATAGCCTTTACAACTGATTTAGCATCTTTACCACAAACAGCCGTATCCCAATAACCTATACCAATAACTCCACCCCTTTGAGCAATAGCTTTAATTTGTTCATCTGTAAGATTGCGGTTGTTGTTGCAAGTACCTTTAACACCTGTATGTGAGACTACAACTGGACGAGTAGCCATCGCTAAAACATCATCTATTACTTTGCTAGAGGAATGTGCTAAATCTACTATCATATTTTTAGCTTCCATTCTGCGAATCATTTCTTTACCTAAATCTGTTAATCCTTCTCTTTTTAAGCCATGAGCCGAACCACCTATTTCATTATCAAAAAAATGTGCTGGCGACATCATCCGAAATCCTGCATTAAATAGTACTTCTACATTATCAATTTTTCCATCTAACGCATGCGCCCCTTCTATACCTAAAAACCCGGCTGTAATAGTAGGATTTTTTTCTCTGGCTAATAAATAATTTTCTAAGTCTTTTTTAGACTTAATTAATATTAATTTTCCTTCAGAAGCACTAGCAAAGTTATCTAACTTACTCGCCTGATAAAGAGCGCGTTCTGTTAAGCTATTCCAAGTAGCTAGCGGCCAGCGTTGGCAAAAGGCTAAAAGAAAAATATTATCTGTTTTATCATCATTTTTTTCGATATTAAATTTTCTTGGTGATTTTGTTACTACAGTAAAAGCTTGTATTGCAACATTGCCTTCAATTAGGCGCGGGATATCAACTTGTCCTCTAGAACTAGATTTAAGAAGATTTCTATTCCAAAGCAGTGAATCAGCGTGTAAATCTATAATAAATAAGCTTTTATGAAGCTCTTTAGCTTTTTCTGAAGCAAAATAAGGAGGACGATTTAAGACTTTATTATTACTTTCTTCTACTTGACCTGGAGCAATAAAAAAGAAAGCTAGCATTACTCCTAGAAAAAAAAGTAGGCTATAAAAAATCCTCTTTTTCCAACCAGAAATCTTCATTTACTGCTCCTTAAGTCTTATCAATAGATGATTTTAAACATTATTATTTTTTATTTATATTAAAATAATATTCTGCTATTGGGGTGTAATGTCTTTCCGTGTTACGTCCTTTAAGACGCATTTCATAATCATCAGAAAGGAAAAATGTTGAATTAAAATTAACTACTACTGCACGTCCATTGATCTCTAGTTTATCACTATTCCAGACCCGTCGGCCATTAGAAGAATATAGTTCAGCACTATAGCGTTCAAAAGTCTTATCCCCAGGAATATGTAAAGATAAAACTACTTGTTTTACCCCCATAGGAAGAACTATTTTACTTAACCCTCGATTTTCTTCTGCTGCCCAGGGTTCAAGCTGAAAAATAGGTGTTTGTGCTAGGTCATCTTGGGGGATTTTAGCTGTTAAATTCGTTGCTGGAGACTCAAAAATAGCACAAATATGATGAATTAAATCCTCTATTCGTCTATCTAAAACTGATAAATTTTCTGGTTTTGAAATAGAGTTAAGTTTATGGGCTAATTCTTTTTCTTTTTCTTTTAACTCTTCATTATTTTTTGCTAAATCATCAATTTCTTTTTGTATTTCTAACTGTGTATTATCTTGTTCTTTTAGCCTTACTTCTTGTTGTTCAGCTATTTCTGACTTACGCCTTCTTAATTCAAGTATTTGTTTTTCTAATTCAATAATTTGTTTATCTATTTCTATAACTTCTTCTTCTAATTCTTGCGCCCCTTCTTGATATTCTTTTAAGCATTCTTGTTGTTTATCTTCTAATAGGACTATTTGTTTTTTTATTTCTTCTTGCTCAGATAAACAAGTACTTATATCTTTTTGCTGCTCTATTAGTTTATTTTTAAGCTCATCTATTAACTCTTGACGATTATTTACATTAGACATTAATTCTTTATAAACAACAGATGCAACATAGTGATTATCTATTTGATCCCTAATTTGTGTTACTGTTTCTAAATCTATACTTGAAACAATATTACTAAGTTGTTTTTCTGCTAAATCAAAGCTTTTTATTTCAGATTCTATTTCCTCACTTTTAATTGCTTTTGGGGTGTCTTCTATATCAAATTTATCGTCCATACAAGTACCTCATCTTAGCGAAATTAGAGTTTATTTAACATTATCTTAAAGCTTTTTAGCATAATATTTTGAGGGCAAATATAAGTAGATATACAAGGAAAGTAATTATATTAATTAAATTACATCTTTAATAGGATCAAACATTTCTCTAAATTCCTCAAATAAGGCTTCTTTTAATTGGAAAAAATCTTCTTCTACTTGGCGATTTTGGGTATTATTAACCCTTAATTTAATTTTCATTGGAGGAGGAAAACCTTCAGCAATTAAATCAAAAATCCCCCAACCTGTAGCTGGAGTGGAATCTTTGCCGTAAAAAATTCCATAATCCCTGCGAATTGGGTCAAAAACTATTGCTATATGCCAGTCTGTACCATAAATTTGGCGTTGAGTATTTTGGTCAGTTCCAGACATAAATACTCCAAATCCTGGGTGAGTATGATACCAACCTACAATGCGGGCATTTTGACCTGTTTTTTGAATGTAATCGCTAGCCTCTTCCATTACTTTTTTTAGCATTCCACCATCAAATTCAACGTGTGTTGAACCTGCTTGAGCATCATCGGCAGGCATTGCATCAGTTATTGCAGTATATGTAATTTTTTTGCCATTTACTTCATCGTAATAAAGATTACCTAATAAAACGCCTCCCCGCTCATTTTCACGTCTATAAAGTGAAGCAGCCATTCCATCAGGGTTATGAGAGCCTGCAATAAAGATTTTCTCTCTTGCTTGACGCGAAAGAAAGATACGGAAGTCCTCTGTAGGAGGCTCACCTTCAATTTCCACAACTTCTGGCAATCGCCGCCTAACAGCTTCAACTTCATTAACTTTTTTAATAACAAATTTCATACGAATTACTTCCTAATCAAGAAAGTACGTCTTGGCGGTGGAGGTGGCTGTGGAGGTTGAGGACTAGCTGCTCCTGCCGCAGGGGTATCAGATACTTTTTTTACTTGAAAAGTTTGTGGTGCTGGTTCACGACCAGGTACAGGTAAAATTTGTCGGTCAGAAGGAAATAGCGTTGGATTAGCATAATACCAATCTGCCGCGTTATAGTTTGCAATTGAATAAGGGTCTACTAAATCAGGGTCATATTGAAAGAGTCTCGCCATTTTTACTACAAAAGACCCTAAACCTTCCCGATAATCCCAACCACCTATACAAACCTTTCCATCGGGCCAAACATGAGGATTGAAAAATTGGCACCATTTCATGCATCATTACTACAGGTTTTTCAAATGGATGGCTAGGCGATAGGATAATACGTATACGATGCTCATCGCGTGTTAAAGAAGTATTAATATAACTACGAATATTAAAAGTAACAATATATTCATGTGGAGGCGTACCATAAGCTTGCCAGCTAATAGCAGTGCCACGAATAGATTTCATTTCTTCATAGTCGGCTTCTAAACGCGCCCGTCTAACATCTTCTGGTGTTGCCATAACAATACCTCTTAGCGAAAGTTCACGGCTTAAAGGCCGCCGCGAGTATTTAAGAATATGCTTACAACATCCCCACTTGCAACACCAAATTGTGCTAGTGTTTGATTAGGTCGTAGCTGCATACCACGATAAACTAATGCTGTTCCTGGTGTGTTGGGAATCAGGCCAGCTTCCGCCAAATTACGCAAAATTGCATCTGCAGGCATATCGTCGGAAACCGTCACCTCAACTTCTTTACCATTATTCTCATTGCGAAAGGTGACATCAATATCTGGCATGTAAATTTCTCCTTGATTTTTTTAGCCTCACAAGGTGCGATGATTACACCGATGACAAAAACTTATATTTGGATCAAAACAATCAACTTGATGGCAAACTTCGCAACGGTAAGCCGAGCGAGATTGCTGTATTGCAAACTTAGCATCTGGCGAAATTTGAATTGGCTCTGGACTATAAATCAACGCACGCAAAAATTGATGACGTAAAAAGCGGCCATCTTCTGTAAAGAGGTTATGGCGACGTTCTTCCCATCTATCCCAAATATTAACTCCTAGATATCCGAGAAAAAGCACGCCGAACAAAAAAGCCATAAAGTCCATAAGTACCTCTTTTTTGCCACGTTAACGCCAGCCTGACTTTAATAATTTCTAATGTCAGAATTTAATTGCCAATTGTTAAGTTATTGGACTCGCATTTTAAACTAATTTATCAACAAGTGCTAGCATTGATAACAAACTCTATGTAATTAGTTTTTAACAATTAACTAATCTTGCTAGTAAAACTATTTGTTTATATTAGCTGCCCGCTAAAGTACCTAAGACTTTAACACAGTCTCCTGTTAGTTCAAAAGCCTTATGTTTTCCTTGACTACTAGTTGAAGAAAAAATAGGCAAAGGAGGAACGCCTAAATCCCATAAAGTTAGGCTTAAAATCTCTTCTGAAGTTTCACTACGTGAAAATCTAGTAATACTTTTAACATAAGTCTCATCACTGGATTTAGCAAAAGATTCCATAATAGTATGTTGAGTTGTTTGATCTGTTTTATGACAATTACTACAAACTAGTTCATCATCAAAAATACGATGTGCTGGGCGCATTAACGGGATTATTTTACCACAATAACGACAACGTATCTCTAATATAAATCTACGGCCAAGATCTAAAACTGCATTATCGCCTAAGTAATTTTCTACTGCTACAAGTAAATCATCTAGTGTTGATGTATAAACGCTTAAAAAAATCTCCTGAATTTTCTCATAGCTACCATGAGCTAAACAATCCTCCAAAGCCTGTAATGTAATGACTAAATAACTATTAGTTAATCCATTAAAAGCTATTCGTTTACCAATAGCAGGTTGTTGATTATGAAGTAGCTTAATGGCTTCTTGAACTTGTAGCGCGGAAATTAAGGCTGAAGTAATTTGAACTGTAGGCATTTTTTCTTCTTGTAAAAACCTTTTGCGAACACTTTCGCAGCTATCATAACGAGAACGAGAGTCTTCAATTTGTTCTGGAGTAACATTACATTCATAACATACCCCTTCTTTACCAAAGATCATGACATTGCCTGAAAAACCTAAAATTCCAGCATTGATCCAAGGAACTCCAACACTACGACAAGCCCTATTAGTAGCTAAACGGGCCTCATCATTATCAATACAGCTTAAAACTACGTCCATTCTTCGGTAAGCACCTAAGCCTAAATCCCAAACCATATCACCATGAAAATATTCTACTTTAGAAGTTGTTTCTAAAGCTAAGTCCTTAATGGCAGCAGCAGCAGCAGCAGCTTTTTCCCTACCAATATCTTCTTTACGAAAAAGCACTGTACGACTAAGATTTGAACCAGAAATAGTATCAAAATCAATTATAAAAAGCCCTCCTACACCTAGAAGTGCTAAATTTTTTAAGGCTTCATTACCTAAAGCACCTGCTCCAATAACCATTATTTTTGCTTGGCGTAAAAAATTTTGATCCCACCAATCAATGCGTCTTTGTCTTTCAAAAGGATCGTTCTCATCTACGTGCTGCTCTTTAAGCTGAAATACCATTATACCCTCTAAATAATTATTAAATTAGTACAGTGTAAACTAAATGTTCTGATATTTTAATCTTAAGCCCCAACGGGGCGGCATATTTGTAGTGTAGGGGTTCAACCCTACGTATGATAGTATAGTATTTACAGAGTCACGTAGTGACGACATAATTAAAATATTGTGTTAATTAGGCTTATTATGTCGTCGCTACGCGACTCTAGCTATGTATAACCACTAAGCTTAGGTCTTACGACCTAGGCTACAATTATTTCGTCACGCGCGTGACTTAAGAAATTCAAGAAATATTAACTTACTTAGTTTACGCTGTAATTAGCTTAAAAAAATTTATTATCAAAATTTTTAGGAGTATATCCCAATTTTTGATCAAATGGCTATAATTATATAAATTTTGCTGTACAGAAATCTTAGCATCAATGGTAATATTTTAAGTTATTAAAAAAAGAGGGTGTTTATGCGCATTTGCCCTAACTGCAACTCAGAAATTCCCCAGCCAGCAACTACTTGTAAGGTTTGTGCAATTTATGATGACCCAACAGATTATTCAACAAGAGTAGATGAAAAGGCTGGTCTTTCAATAAAAATTTGCCCGTCTTGCAACACTAATAACCAATCTTGCTGGGCATTTTGTGGTAGATGTGGTTATCCACTAAATGAAGTTGCCATAGAAAAACCTAAAGAAATCCAAAAGCCTGCAATAGCTAAAGTAGCTATCGCTCCAGCAAAATCTATAATTTCAAGCCCAATAAAAAATCAAAATCTCCCAAATCCAGCTTTACTAACACAAAATAAAGGGAAAGAAAAAGCTGTTTGTGATTTTATTATTTGCGCTGTTTGTGAAGAATCTACTCCTAGTGACAAAGAAATTTGTTTTGCCTGTGGAAATCCTTTAGCTAAAACTTTACCCATGGGTTCTCAAATAAACGCTCCTAAATTACGGCTAATCAAGGATAGCGGCGAAGAGGAAACTTATGATATAACAGGAAGTGAATTTACTATTGGTCGTAGTCAAGGAAATATTACATTTCCACAAGATAACTATATGTCCAGTTGTCATGCTCGTATTATTCAAAAAGATCAACGTTTCTTCCTAGTTGATGAAAATTCTAAAAATGGCGTTTATAAATGTATTAAAGGTGAGTTAGTCCTTAAAAACGGTGATACTATATTAGTTGGTAGACAAGTCCTTCGTTTTGAACAATAAACAACACCAAGGCCAATCATAGCCTTAAATCTTAAAATCATTTGCGGGGTGAAAATGACAGATCAAAATACTAGTATTGTTACTACTGTAGCTGGATTTACAGATGTTGGTATGGTTAGAAGTAATAATGAAGATAACTTCTTAATAGCAGATTTAGCAACTGGACGTGTTTTTCTTATCCCACAACGAATAAATCATAAAGCAGCAGAAAACCGATTGCTTTTAGCTGTGTCTGATGGTGTAGGGGGTGCTAGTTGTGGAGAAGTAGCATCTTCTATGGCTGTTCATTCTATGCGTGTAGAACTGCTTAGGCGTAACAATACCGCTGACCCATTTCAACGTTTAGTCCAAGCAGTAGAAAAAGCTAATTCCTTAATTTGGAATGAAGGTCAATCTAACCCTGAAAGACGTGGAATGGGAGCAACAATTACTGCTGCACTTATAGAAAAAAATGTTGCTTATATTGCTGAGGTAGGCGATTCACGAGGCTATGTTATTCATTCTGGACGTATTAAACAAGTCACTACTGACCAATCATTAGTTGGTATTTTAGTAAATCGTGGAATAATGACCCCTGAACAAGCAGAAACAGCCCCAGGGCGTAATATTATCTTACAATCCTTAGGATGTAATTCTGAAATAAAAGTAGCTGTTAGCTCTGTTGAACTTTGCACAGGAGATTATTTACTACTTTGTTCTGATGGGCTTTCTGGTAAAGTTAAAGCTGAAGAAATGCTTCAACATGTAGAAAATAACTCTTCTATAGAAGATTGTTGCAAACAATTAATTGAATTAGCTAAGCAAAGAGGTGGCGAGGACAATATTACAGTAGTTTTAGCTAAGTTTGAAGGTAATGGACTAAAGCCTGCTGAACAAGTAACCCGACTTACTACACAAATAGAAGTTCTAGCAGCATTTGACCCTGAAGATGAAGCCCAACGTAGAAAACAAAAAAATAAAGCTGTTGCTGAATCTGCTGAAGACCTAAATAAAACCAAACGTTTAAGTTCAGAAAAAGGCAAGGGTACACCAGTTTATTCACAAACTTTAGGAGGTGGTAGAAAACCCCTTTCTAAAGAAGCAAAACAACTATCTGAACTTTCAACCCTAAAAATCGAGCCTGTACGCCTAACCAATACTCAATTGGTAGAGCATAACAACACGGTTGAAGCTACTTTGGCTAGTACAATTAATGTTTTAAGAAAACAAGTTGATAATTTCCGCCAAGTAGTTTTCTGGGCAGAAAAAGACGGAAAAAACTCTACAGCAGTAAGTGAAGCTATTAAAAAGCTAGAAAACCTTATCCGCTCTATTGAAACCAATAGGTTATCTTTATCAGAATCTAATAAACTTGTTGAATAACCTAATTAATAAATAATTTAGTTAAAATTAAGGCCAAACTTTGAAACTAAATTTTCAAAGTTTGGCCTTAGTTTTATTCTGAACTACAAAGCTCATTTTTTAGTGCATATTTAATTAGATCAGCTAAGGTATGTATGCCTAATTTTCTATAAATATTTGCTCTATGTGCTTCAACTGTTCTTGGGCTAACAGATAGTTCTTCTGCTATTTTTCTACTAGACATTCCTTCTGAAATCAATTTCACTATTTCTTTTTCTCTTTCACTTAGTAAATTACGCATTGTACTTTTGACATACTTAGAACAGTATATCTCTCCTCCCACTTAAACTTTATGGCATTGGTATAAAAATTTATTTAGGGTTAAAACCCATTTAATTGTTAGGTTATATAGCTAAAAAACAGAACAAATTATAGTATTATCATTAGGTTTAGGCAAGCTCTGAAATATACCTAATAATAATGATGTAGATCGCTGCTTATCTATTAATTTTATTATTTTAAGTTTATTATTTTAAGTTTAATAATTTAATAAAATTAAGAATTATATTAGACTTAAATATGAGTTATATTTCATCCATCTGTAGACATTTTTTTATTTTTTATGGTACATATAGAAGGATTATTTACCTTAATAACTTATGACTAAATCACTTGATATACTATCTAGTTTTCTTCAGGTATCTACCTGGTTAACAGAGTCCTTAGAATTAGATGATCTATTACCTGCTTTAATTAAGTCGGCCATAGAGTTGGTTCCGTCTGCCGATGCAGGTTCATTACTTCTATATGATGAAAAAGAAAATAAATTATTGATTAGAGCAGCCTATAACTATGGTTCTGAAGTTGTGGGATTAAAACTAAGTATTGATAGTGGGATAGCTGGCTGGGTTTTTCAAAATCGTCAAGCAACTATTGTTAATGATTTTTCTACAGATTATCGGACACATTTTTTTCCTGGCCAAGATGTAATTGCTCCTATTAAATCTATGATAGATGCCCCACTTTGCGTTAAAGATAAAGTAATAGGGGTTATTTCTTTTGATAATCTTTCAAAAACCTTTGCTTTTAATGAGGAAGATTTAAGAATTGTACGGTTTTTTGCTAATAATGCAGCAATTGCAATTGAGCGTTCTCGTCTTTATGAAGACTTAAAACAACAAAACCACCAATTACAAGTCCTTTACCAAAAATCCCAAGAAGCTGTTAAATTAAGAAATGATTTTCTTAATTGTGCAACACACGAGCTAAGAACTCCGCTTTGCGCTATTATTGGTTTTGCAGAATTATTACTAAATACACCAAACCAAAACAATAATATGTCTAATAAGCATCACCAATGGTTAGAAGTTATTTATCAAAGTAGCCAGGATATGCTTAATCTAATTAATGGTATTTTAGATCTTTCTTCATTGCTTGCTAATCGTATGCCATTACATCCAAAAAGCTTTCATCTAAAGCATTTAGTAGAAGAGTTAATACAACCTACTAAACGTTGGATAAAAGACAAGCCTATTGATATTAGTTATATGATAGATGGAAATTTACCTAATCTCTATTTAGATCAAAGCAGATTAAGCCAAATTTTACTTGGGCTACTCTCTAATGCTGCAAAGTTTACCAAAATAGGTATTATTACTATTGAAGCAAAGGCTATAAACTCTGATCGATTTTTTATTAGTATTTCTGACACTGGAATTGGAATAAAGGCCGAACATATAGATCTAATTTTTGAAGATTTTGGACGTGTAGACAATTCAACTACACGAGATAATAACGGCTTAGGAATAGGTCTTTCTATAACCAAACGTTTATGTCAAATAATGGGCGGAACTATTTCTGTAAAAAGTACTTATGATGTCGGTTCAACTTTTACAATTGAACTTCCTATTAATGGCTCTCTTTTAGCAAATTAATAATAGACATCTGTTAAACTTATAGGTTTGTATTCACCTTTAAGTAATTTTTTTATCTTTTCTACTCTATCTTTGTTTTTTTCTGGATGTTTAGCAACATTAAAGTCATTAGGAGCAATAATCATAGCCACTAAAGAAAGATATTCATCTGTTGAAAGCTCACTAAATTCTTTGTCAAAATAAGTTTTTGCTCCATCAACAAAACCTACAATCTCTTTATTTTTATAATTACCTAAATAAACAGAATTAATAAATATATCTAACTGGGTATTTTTATCTACTCTACTATTAAAAATTAGCGCGATTAAACTCTGTTTTACTTTTTTATATCTTAGAAATCCTGGCGTAAATCCATCAAAAAAATATACTTTTACAATAGCTTGTGTAATGCTTGTATAACCTGCTCCAGGGGTTTTTAGGTCTATACCATTGTGATAATAAAAATTTGGGTCTTCAACCTTAAGTAAAGCTTCCTGAAGGTTTATAGGTAAGTCTTCAATTTTAATTTTTATTTTATTGGAAGAATAAATTTTGCTAACAATTGCTGGAGTATCAAAATAAGCTTTTACTGAAACTGTCCCAAAATAAATAACTGGCAATAAACCTGTTAGTAAAATAACTAATAATAGTTTCTTTAATTTGCTATAAGTTTTTTTTGCTTTCAAACTCTATTTCCTAATTCTAAAAAGTATACAGTATGCTAATAGAGAAGTTTAATCATAAAAACTAGAAAAACAGAAAAACTCAATAACCTCTAGATTTAGAACCGTTTATAAAATAATTGCTCAATAAATATTTGCTAGACTTTTTTTACTTTTTTAACCAAGTGCTATAAATTATTGCAGAAAATAAATTCCCAATAATTTTTAAGGACAAATCTTTTGGCAAAAACTTTTTTACAATATGGACAACAAGCTATTGAATTTACTTATGACAAAGAGCAGTTTTCTTTGCTAACTACTCCAAGCATTAGTAATACTGCACTTTCTGACACAGATATATTAGTAGCAATGGCTAATCCTATTGATGGTCAGCCGTTAGAAGAAATTATTGATATAGGGGAAAATGTAGTAATTGTTGTTTCTGATGCTACACGTCTAACAGGCAGTCAAACTATTGTCCCACTCTTAGTTGCTCGCTTACTACAATGTGGCTTAAAACTTAATAATATCAGTATTTTATTTGCTACTGGTATTCATAGGCTTCTTACTGAAAAAGAAAAACGATTTTTAGTTACAGATAAAATTTTTGGCTCTATTAAAAGCTATGACCATGACCCTAATGATGAAGCACAATTAACTTACCTAGAAGATACTAGCTATGGGACACCTGTAGAAGTTAATTCTAAGCTTTTAGAGGCTGATCATATAATTTTAACAGGAACAATTGCCTTTCATTACTTTGCTGGTTTTAGTGGTGGACGCAAATCTATTTTACCTGGCCTTGCATCAGCAAAAACAATTCAGCATAACCACTTACTTGCGCTAGATTTTATAGACGGTGTAGCTTGTCGTCGCGCTGGTGTAGGGCTTGGTCGGCTAGATAAAAATCCTGTTCACGAAGATATGCAGGAAGCTGCAAGTATGCTGTCTCCATCATTTTTAATAAACACTATAGTCAACAAAAAAGGTCAAATAGAGCAAGTTTTCTGTGGTGATTGGAGAGTTGCCCACCGTCGAGGCTGTGCCGAATATGCTAACCAACATACAATTGAAATATCAGAAAAACGCGATTTAGTGATTGCTAGTTGTGGAGGTTTTCCAAAAGACATTAATTTAATTCAATCCCATAAAGCATTAGATATGTCAGTAAGTGCCTTAAAAGATGGTGGAACAATTATTTTATTAGCTGAATGTAGCCAAGCTTATGGACGAGAAGATTTCTTAGACTGGTTTAAGCTAGGTAGTGCAACAAATATTGGGAAAAAGTTACAAACAAACTATCAAGTAAATAGTCAAACAGCTTGGTCACTTGCCAATAAAGCCGAAAATTTTCAAGTGATTTTAGTCTCAGAACTTCCACCAGAAGAAGTAAAGCTAACAGGAATGCACCCAGCCCCAGATTTAACTACTGCTTTATCAATAAGTAAGAGTAAAACATCTGGTTATATTATTCCTTACGCTTGCGAAGCAATCCCAGTAGTTAGAAAAATAGATAAATTAAGCTAAATAACCTAATGTCTAAACACGATCCTATTGCAGCATTAAGAATCAAAGATTTCCAGTTATATTCTATAGGCGCGGTGTTAGCCGTTATTGGCTCTCAAATGCAAAGCGTCGCCGTAGGATGGGAACTTTACGAACGTACTAACTCGGCTCTTTCGCTTGGCTGGGTCGGACTCTTGCAAGCTTTACCAGTAATTTTACTAGCTTTGCCTGCTGGTCAATTAGCTGACCAATATGACCGTCGGCGTATAGTCTTGATTACACAAGTATTTACTACTTTTTGCTCTATTGGACTAGCACTTATTTCTTATTATCATGCACCTATTTTTTTAGTTTATCCGATCTTACTTTTGGGTGGAGTAGCCAAGGCTTTTATGTGGCCTGCTCGTTCTGCAATGGTTACTCAACTTGTCCCAATAGGCATTTTTGGCAATGCTGCCACTTGGAGTAGTACATTTTTTCAAATCGGTGCTATTAGTGGCCCTGCTCTAGGTGGACTTATTATTGCAAATTATGAGAGTGCCTTACCAGTTTATATAATTGATGCAATTTTTGGTGTTGCAAGATTTATTTTTGTAGCTTTTATTACTAGCAAGCAAACTATTCATGCTAAAGAGCCAATGACGCTAACTTCTTTAATTGCAGGATTTGACTTTGTTTGGAAAACTAAAATAATTCTGGCAACTATCACACTTGATCTATTTGCTGTGTTGCTTGGTGGAGCAACAACACTTTTACCAATATTTGCTAAAGATATCTTGCAAGTTGGGCCTAGTGGACTAGGTTGGCTTCGTGCTGCTGGGTCAATTGGTGCAGTTATTATGGCTTTTGCTTTAGCGTATTTACCACCAATGAGAAAAGCTGGTAAAGCTATGCTTTGGTCAGTAGCAATTTTTGGGCTGGTAACAATAGTTTTTGGGCTTTCTCAATCATTTCTGCTTTCTTTTAGTATGCTTTTTCTAGCTGGAGCCGTTGATATGATCAGCGTCGTAGTGCGTCAAACGCTAGTACAAGTGCTAACACCTGATGAAATGCGCGGGCGAGTTTCTGCTGTAAATAGTATTTTTATTACTTCATCCAATGAAATTGGAGGGTTTGAGTCAGGTGTAACAGCTGCAATCTTTGGCCCTGTAATTTCTGTTGTTGGCGGCGGAATTGGTACAGTTTTAGTTGTAATCGCTACAATACTAATTTGGCCGGAAATAAAGAAATTTGGCTCTTTACAATAAGTTAATACATTGTAACTTAAATTATGTTGTGTTAACTAGGCCACCAACTAGGATAATCAGTTAACTCTTTAAATTTGTTTAAGATAATATCAAATCCTCTAGTTTGAGTAATTTCAATATAGGCAATGGCTGAAAGTCCAGGTTTTAGTAAATTTGCTTTATCCTCTAAACTCGCATATGCCAAATAAACTTGTTGTTTACCTTGTTTAATAATAGCTTCATTACTAAGTTTTTCTATCTTAGCTAAAAACTCTTCTCCCTCTAACCCTTTTATCTTAATACGAACAAATTTATTAGAGCTTATTTTAGCAATTTGCCATTCTGGTATCTCTATTTCTATCCTCAATTGGGAATTATCTACTATTTTGCATAGCAAAAAACCTTGGTAGCTAGGTTTTCCTAAATATTGTGTTAGATTTTCTTCTACAACAATCCCATCTGAAGGAGATTTAATTTGAAACTCTTGTTTTTGCTTAAGTAATAACTGATATTGTGTATTTGTATCTTCAATACTTTCATCTAGCTGTTTAAGTTCCGCGCTTAATTTGTCTAATTTTGCCTTTGCCGCAGTTAACTGACTCTCTGTTACATTTCTTTTAGTGGCGATTTGCTTTGTAGAACGTTGATGAGTGGCAATGGCTAAAGCTAATGTAGCCTCAGTTTCTTGTTGTTTTTTTAAGGCAAGTTGGTAATTAAGTTTTGCTTTTTGGACTTCTATTTCTGAGATTAAATTGTTAGCTAAAAGTAGTTCTTGTTTTTCAACTATAGTCTTGAGATGGCTTATTTTTACTTTTAGACTTTCTAAGTTAGTGTAGAGTTCATTTATTTTCCCATCTCCTTTTTCCGTTTGTCTTTGACCAAACATTTGTTCTTCTGTAACAAATTCTTCTACTTGACCCTGGTAGTTTTGCAAATAAGCAAGCGTTTGTTCTAATAGCCTTTTTTGTTGATTTATTTTTTCTTTTATAATATCTCTATCATATTGTAATTTTAACGATTTAGAGTTTAATTTGGATATTTCTATATCGCTATTATAATTTATTATAGTAGCAATGGTTTGTCCTTTTGTTACTATTTCTTGGTCTTTAACTAATACATTAGTTATCACCCCTGAATAAGAACAAGTCACAGGTATACTTTTATCTGGTAAGAAAGAAAACCTACACTCTGTAATTATTTTCTCGGGCCATTTTGCTATTAACATCCCAAAAACAATAAATATACTTGTAACTACAGTTAAAGCACGCAAGCGAAGCGGATATTGTGTTTTTCTATGCAATAATATTCTAACTATTAAATAACAAGCTTTTGGAAAGGAAATAATATAGCCTAGCAAAGTTTTATAAAACCTAATTATTAACAATGGAGCAAAAATAAGTGCAAAAAAGTTTATTTTCCCTGCTAAAAGGCTATTAACAAGAAAGAAAATAAAAAATATTGGAAGAACCTTAATAAATAATAAAGATAAACTGCCATAGATTAAATAAAGTATTTTTTGACCTTTAGATAACGATTGCTTTGGCATTTGCTCGCCATAAAACCACCAGTTAGATAAATTAGATATATAATTAGCTGCTTGTGCCTGTAAATTATACTCATCTAATAAGTTAGTTAAAATATAATAACCATCTAATTTTATTAATGGGATAAGATTTATTACAGTCGAAGCTGTAGCACTAAAAAATCCTATATAACATAAGTCTGAAATAATTGTGTTACTAGAAAATATTAAAGCCCCAATAGCTGCTATAGTAGCTATAAGAAACTGTGTATAAAGCCCTGCCAATAAGGTATAAAGTCTGTGCCATTTATTCTTAAATAAATATATATCGCTTATATTACAATATGCCCCTGGAAGCACAAGCCCAAAAATTATTACCCCAACATCGTTAACACGCCCTCCATAATGCTTACAAGTCATTCCATGACCAATTTCATGTAAAGAAACCGTTATAAGAAAACAAATATAGTTAAAAATAAAACCATACTCTCTAACTACCATATAACCTTGACTATAAAATTCATTACGCTGGTTTAAGACCACAAGCATAACTAATCCCATTACTATCAAGGATGAAATCACAAAGGTTTTAGTAAATATCCAAGGTAAAAAGCTATCTAATTTAGTAAAAAATCGATCTGGGTTTGTAAGCTGGAACTTTTTTGTATCCATCAAGTTAGTAGAATCTTTATAAGCTTTTTTATAATTATCTTCTGACTTTGTATCATCAAAGCTATCTATCAACCCAATAGAATCCAACTTAGCCATAATCTTTGTAAGTTGTGCAGGCTTGACATTTAAGCCCATTTGTTGGCGAATAACTTCACACATTTGTGTAATGGTATGTTTACCATCAATTAATAAAATAATCTCTCTTTCCCGTTTTCCTGCCTTAAAATACCTATTAGAACGTGTATCTTTAAACCAAAATACAACTTGGCCTTTTTCCATTTGCTCTACAATGTCAACATACTTGTGTAACCTTGGAGGATAATAATAATAAGTTGTATCACTGTCTGATACTTCTAAATCAATAGATAAATTAACCGTTGAAGGTATAGGAAACAAATTAGCAGTTAGTTTAGTTGTTGCTCTAGCCCTTGCTTTATTTGCTTTATTTGAAGCTTGAAACCCTTCAATAGTAAAAGTCTGCGGTAGAATTTCTACTAATTCATCATAAATAAACAAAATAGTAGCTTCTTTAGCATTGGTATAATTAATGTTTGTTGAATCAGACCATTGTTGAATTTCCTTAATAAGTAAATCTATTTTCTCAGAAATAGTCAAAAGCTCTAATTGCCTTGCAGCTTTTGAAACATCCTCTAGTGCATAACAGACTATTTGACTTTCAAAAAGAGAAGCTTTTTTGGCTTTTAAGTTACTTATAAAAACTTTTGCTGGTTCTACATAAATAGATGCTATTTCACCAAACAATATCCTTAGAGTCGCTTCATCATATGTAACTTGATCTGGTATAGAAGAGTTTTTTTCAAAGGGTTGTTCAAGAGGTGCGAAAAATATTTCCTCAAACACTTCATCAAGGTTAGTAACAAGTTGACCATAAAAAGTTTCTGTAAATTTATAGTCATCTGTTACTACAGGTGTTAGGGATCCAGTTTTTTTATAATTAGATAATTCATTCATTTTTAATATGTTTACGCAATATCTAACAAATAATAAATTTGTTGTTTTATGGTGTTAAGAAGTTTTTATAAATGTGGTTTCTTGTTTTTATATACTAAACATTAATTTTTGCAGAATCAACGTACTTTTAACCTTTTAGTAATTACGCCCTACTAAAACCTACTTTTTACAGTTGACATTTAATTTTAGTGCCTGTATATATACACAGCACAAATTACAACCCAAGTTTACCTTTGTAATCCATAACAATTATATTTTACTTAACACCCAAATAAGTTTTGTTTTTGTTAACCTCACAAATTAACTTGTGGTTTCTGTGGTTTCAGTGCAGCACATTTTCAAAAAATACCCCAAAATTTATTTTTTAACAAAAAGCAATATTAAAACTATTGTTTTAGGGATTGGCCTATTGGGGCCAGCAAAACCAAATATAGAGAGGAAAATTTATGCAAAATAAAAATTCAGATGATTTAGATTTCAACATTGAAGAAGTTGAACAAGTTATTGCTCCTCAAATTGATACTGGCGATCCAAGTCTTGAAGATCCTATTGATGGTGGTGATTCTGGTGATACTAAACTTGATGATAGTGATACTAAGATTGACAACCCCGAAGAGCCAACTAATGCTGCTGGTGCTTTTAGCAAAAGCCGCAGAGCTTTCTGCTGTTAGTCACATAGAGTTTAGCTTTTAGCATAAACTTATAAATTTTTGAAATAACGATATTAAGTTAACTAAACCAAATATAAAGAGGAAAATTCATGCAAGGTAAAAATTTAGATGATTTAGATTTCAATATTGAAGAAGTAGAGCAAGTTATTGCGCCTCAAATAGATACTGGTGCTGGAGATATTGGAGACTCTGGAGACCTTGGAGATGGCAAGGATGATAGCGATAAGGGAGATGAAGATCCCTCTAAAGCTGGTAATTTTAGCAAAAGCCGTAAAATTTTCTGCTGTTAGCCAATAAAATACAGCTTTTAGAGTATAAACTTACGATTTGTTGAAAATAGAATAGGTGTACAGAGTAAACATAGAGAGGAAAATTCATGCAAAACAGAAATTTAGTAGTTTCTATTGCTAACTGTGATTTAGATTTCAATATTGCTCAAATGGAAGAACTCATTGCTCAACAAATGAATAGTGGTGATGTTGATGATAATGCTGATATTGGCGATAGGGATGATTCTAAGGACGACGGAGACAAAAATAGTAACGATCCTAAAGCTGATAATTTTAGTCGTAGCCGTAAAAGTTTTTGCTGCTAGTCAATAAGATTAGGCTCATAAGTCTAAATCTTAAAGCCTTCATAAACTTATTAAGTTTATAAAACATATGTTTATTCTAGTATAAGTTACAGAGAAGAGAGAGAGATTTTTATTAAAATTTTTCTTTCTCTTCTCTTTCGTCTAATAAAAGTTAATTTTTCTTTTTCAACCTTAATAAAACAACAGTATAGAAAATGACTTGTTTGTAAAAAACACATCATTTCTACCTATGTAAGCTTAGTATTGCTAGGTGCTATAAAAACACCTCAAAAAGCGGTTCTATGGCTTTTAATTTTAAGGAGAGGCATGTTTGTAGAAAAAATTGGGACAATATTAGCAGTTACTTTTGCTTTTGTGTTAGCAGCACAAACAGAAGTTTTTGCACAGGTAGGAACATCTGGTATTACAGGAACAATTTACGATGAAACACAAGCTGTAGTTGGAGGAGCGACTATATCAGTTATAAGTAAATCAACTAATCAAACTCGTCAAACGGTAAGTGCAGAAAACGGATTTTTTTCTATACAAAACTTACAGCCAGGAGACTTTTTAATACAAATTGAAGCTGATGGATTTAACAAACTAAAATTAGAAAATATTTCCATAAACATAGGCGAAACAATACTACTAAAAAGCACTCTTAAAACTGCTAAAACAGAAGATGTAATAGAAGTCCTTTCAGGAGATACATCTATAGTAAATACTTTTAATCCACAAATAGCAGGAGTTATCTCTGAAAAATCAGTAGAAAACTTGCCATTAAATGGACGCAATTTCTTAGAGCTAGGTCTTTTATTACCAGGCAATACTGCTGCACCTGTATTTAGTCCTGTTAAAGCTTTTCTTTCCCAAGTATCTTCCTCTGGTCAATCAGCACGTGGTAACGGGATTTTTGTCGATGGAGCAGATAACAATGAAGATATAGTAGGAGGTCTTTTACAAAATTTCCCGCTAGATAGTATACGAGAATTTCAAATACAGCTTGCTCAATACAGTGCTGAAAGTGGTAGATCAAATTCTTCAATTATCAATATTGTCACCAAAAAAGGTTCTAATCAATTTCATGGCTCAGGAGCATTTTTCTTTCGCAGTGATGAAATATCTGGACTACCACCAACACTTGATAGAAATGCTGTTGCAGCTTTAGGTAATCCACCATTTGATCGCCAACAATATGCTTTTACTCTTGGTGGCCCGATTAAAAGCGATCGGCTTCATTTCTTTAATGCTCTTGAATATCGTAATCAAGATGGAATATCAATAGTTGGGCAAAGAGATCCTATTAATAGAGTTATAAACACTATCTATGCACCATCACCATTAACAGACTTTTTGTTAACTTCAAGAGTTGATTTAGCCCTTGGTAACAAAGATCAAATGTTTTTCCGTTATGGCATACAACGAGAAGATAATATGGATGTAGGAAGTCCTATTAGACCTATATCTACACCAGACTTCCGTTTAAAAGTCTTTAATCGCTCTCAATCCTTTGTTTATAACTGGGTTCATACTTTTTCCCCAGGTTATTAAATGATTTTACTGCAAATGAGACTTATTACACCGATAGGATATCTAATACATCTGAAAGACCTTTTCGCGTTTTATTCCCTTCTGTTGCTGATGGTACTCCAACACAAGATACTCCAATAAATGATCGCCAAAATCGATTTCAACTTAGAGATGTTTTAAGTTTAGTAGCAGGCTCTCACACAATTAAATTTGGTGGCGAACTTCATTTTGTTAATACAAGAGGCTTTGACGGCTCTTTTTCTGGTGGATCTGTAACTCTTAGAGAAGATTTTGCATCTCGTGATCGTAATGGGGATGGTAAGATTGATGATACAGATATTCCCTTAGTTTTTACTATTAGAATTACTAGTCCCTCCTCTGCTAGAACAAATAGTAGCAATAACAAATACTTAGGCTTATTCTTTCAAGATAATTGGAAGGTGACACCAAATCTTACACTTAATCTTGGAGTACGATATGAACTAGATACTAATGTTACAGCTAGAGATAACTTTAATATAGTCACACCTCTTATAACAAAACGTCCTAAAATAGATGGCAACAATTTTGCTCCACGAATTGGGTTTAACTGGTCGCCTTTTAAAGATAATAAAACCTCTATACGAGGCGGTTATGGAGTTTTTTATACTCGTACTTTGCTCTCACTTGCCACTGGTTCAAAAACATCTACATCTGGCCTTTCATTTGCTGAAGTAAGAGGTGGTTCAGTATTGGATAGAAACAGTAAAAATTTTGTCCCTGGCTCACCTACCTTAAATTCAAATACTTTTTCAGGAGAATTTTTTGAAGCTTTTAATGATTTTCTAGTTTTTGACCCTAATCTAGCTACACCCTATGTTCAACAATTTAGTTTTGGAATTGACCGCGAACTACCTTACAACATAGTTATTTCAGCAGATGCACTACACACTTATGGAGTAAAATTTATTCAATCTAAACTTCTAACAGAAGACACTTCTATCTTTATCAACGTATCTTCCCTAAAGAATTGGTATGACAGTTTGCTTGTTAAAGTAGAACGAAGAAGAGGAAAGTTTTTTAACTTTCTTGCCTCTTACACATTTGCAAAATCATTAACTATGTCTCAGGATTTTCAACTGATTGGAACAGATAGTCGCTAATGTAAAGGTTGATAAAGGCCCTCCACCAAATGATATAAGGCATCGTTTTTCTTTTGCTGGGATATATAATGCTCCTTTTGGAATAAATATATCCTCAATACTTACTCTTGAATCAGAAGTGCCTATTAATATTCGTCTTGATGATGGCTCACGCCTCCCAATAGCGCAAGTTAATGCAGGAGCAAGACAATTTAAGACAGGAGCAGAACTTAATGCCTTTATTAGACAAATCAATATGGGTGGAGGTGTAAATGGAGACCCTTTACCATTTGTTGCAGATGACCTAAAACTAGGAGATGGTTTAGCTTCGGTTGACTTAAGAATAAATAAAGAATTCAAACTAAAAGATAATTTTTCTTTACAAGGTATAGTTGAAGTATTCAATGTGTTTAATGTCACCAACATAAGAGGAAGTGGAATAAATAATTTCTCTGGTATCCAAAACGTTTTGGCGCGAGATAGTTTTGCTCCAAGAGATCCTAGATTTTTACAAGCATCAACTTTTGGTAGAAACATAGCAAATGCTGGAGGAATTTTTGGTACAGGTGGCCCTCGTGCATTTCAATTTGCTTTTCGCCTAAGTTTCTAGCTTGTTTTTAGAAACTAAATCTTAAACCTTGATTTTATTTATTAGAGGTTTTTATAAAAAGTGACCTAAAGCAACTCTCACAATACTTTGGTAATAGATATTAATAAACCAAAGATTGTAGCGTTGCTTTTCTTTCTTATTACTATTACTTATTAAGACAACCATTATTAATGGTTGTTTTATGGAGAATAATAAATGCAAGTACTATCAGCTTTACTAATAATTTTCCTTATTCCTGTGATGTCAGTTATGGCCCAACAATCATCTTTGTTAACTATACGAATAACTGACCCAAATCAAATTTTTAGTAAGGTCAAAGAAAACCACCAAACCTATTCTGCTGAACATTTTATGGTTACACGCTTCATTGATGAAAGTGATTGGTCAGCAGATGGAAATACTATAGCCTTTATTAGTAATATGAGTGGTCGCAGAAATATTTGGCTAGTTGCTGCTAATGGAGGATGGCCCAAACAACTTACTATAAGCGACCAACAACAAGCATATTTAACCTGGTCAAAAGATGGTAAATGGATAGCTTTTGTATCTGATTATGATGGAAACGAGCAATGGGATATTTTTTTGGTTTCTCCATTAAACGGTGAAGTAATAAATTTAACAAATTCTCCTGATAGTTCTGAAGAATTCCCTTCTTGGTCTCCTGATAGTAGCAAATTGGTTTATCAAATCAGGGAAAAAGACTCCCCATCATATGAAATTCAAGTTATAGATATTTCTAATCATAAAGTCCAAAAAATAACAACAAACACTCCTAATGAGCTTTCTAATGATAGCCCTTTTTGGTCGCCTGATGGTCTACATATTGGCTACACACAATTTAGTGCTGATGGTGCAACTTCAAATATTTTTATTGCTGAGATTGCAACAGGAAAAACAACTAATCTTACTTCAAAAATGGAAAGCAAACTCTATTCGGCTAAAACTTGGTCAACTGATGGAAATAAGCTTTTAATCGCTTCTGATGCAGCAAATGGTTATGAAAATATTGGATTGTTTGATATTGCTTCCAAAAAAATTGAATGGTTAACACAAGATAAATCAATTGCTGAAGCTGGTAGTTTCTCTCCTGATGGCAAAACTATATCTTGGGTATCAAATATTGATGGAAATAAAGAAATCTTTCTCTATGATATAGACAAAAAAGAGAAATACACTTTGCCTATAGCTAAAGGAGTAAATACTTTAGGAGGTGATAAAACTGCCTTTACTAAAGATGGCTCTAAGCTGCTGTTCTATCATAATGGGCCTGATTCCCCTAAAGATATATGGGTTTATTTGATAAAAGAAAAAAAATCTTACCAAGTTACACATTCATTTGTAGGTGCAGTAAAATCAGAAGATTTAGTCCAGCCTTTTTTAATTCAATATCCTAGCACTGATGGAAAATGGCAAATTTCAGCATTTGTTTATGTTCCACATAACCTTAAGCGCGACAAACAAAACCCAGCAGTTGTTTGGATACATGGCGGGCCGGCAACCCAATCTGTAAATTGGTTTAATCCTATAATTCAATATGTTGTTAACCAGGGATATCTAGTTATAATTCCTAATTATCGTGGCTCAACTGGTTATGGAACTGAGTTTATGAATGCAAACAAATTTGATGCAGGTGGGGGAGATTTAGCAGATATTATAGCTGCTGCTGAGTGGATCAAAAAAACTGATTATGTTGATCCTAAAAAACTAATATCTATGGGTGGTAGCTATGGGGGTTATTTAACTTCTTTAGCTTTAGCTAAATTTCCAGAAAATTGGGCAGCAGGAGTAGCATTAATCCCCTTTGTTAATTGGTTTACAGAAGCTGAAAACTCAGATCCCGCAAGCCGCGAATATATAACAAGCTTTATGGGAGACCCTGTTACTAATAAAGATTTATGGGAAGATCGTTCTCCTATTTATTTTGCAGATAAAATAAAAGCCCCTATGTTGATTTTAGCTGGTGATAAAGATCCTAGATGTCCTAAATCAGAAGCTGAACAAATGGCAAGCAAAATAAAAAAACAAAATGGTATAGCAGAATTAAAAATATATGAAAATGAGGGACATGGATTCTCTCGTATAGAAAACGAAGTAGATGCACTAAAAAGTATTAGTAATTTTTTGAAAAAGTATGTTCCTGTAAATCCTAAAACCCAACAATAAAACTTTCTGTAGCTCTAAAATAAAAAGCTACAGATTTGGATTAACTTAAGATGTTAAATTTTACTGATTCTTCAGATTGGTATCGCGCTATTGACTTAAAAGAGCGTATTGGTTTGCTAAACAAATCATTACCCCTAAAAACTAACCTTGAACTTGGACAACAGAGGCTAAAAAAATGGCGGGAACTTTCACCTCTCAAAAAAGATAGTATTTTTGCTGAATGGCTAAATCTGCAAGGTATTACAGAAGAAACACTGCTTTATTTGTTAGGCCAATCACCTGATGACCTAAAAAACAATTATGAAACTACACCTGATTGGTTAAAAACTATCCTTAGAGCTTTTACTTATCAAAGCGAAGGAAAAATAGAGCTTCCTGTAAAACTACCTAGATTAGTTCAAGATAAAAGCATAGTAGGCTTTTTAGACACATTTAAACCTCTTATTGATGAATGCTCTAAACCGTTAAATGAAGCTATTCAAGAACTTAACGATAAATATAAAAAAATCTATAAACAACTACCTTTTGACCCTAAAACTATAAAAGACGTTTTTTTAAGCGGTTTTTTACCAGAGTTATTAATTGAATTAATACAAATAATGGTTAAAAAGTGTGGTGAATTACGCCAAAAAGGTATGCTTAAGGGCGATACACCTAAACAAAGGTATGAATACTTCTTGGCTTATATGCGCCAAAAAGATGTGGCTCTTGACTTATTGCAGGAATACCCTGTTTTAGCTCGACGACTAGTAATAATGCTAAATAATTGGGTAAAATTTAGTATTGAAACCCTGGAACGACTATGTAAAGACTGGATTGATATTAAAAATATATTTACACCTAAAGAAGATCCTGGAGTAATAGTTCTGGACAAAGGAAATAACGTAGGTGATATTCATAATAGTGGACAAGTAATAACACTAACATTTAGTTCTGGATTTAAGCTACTTTATAAACCACGTTCTTTATCTATGGATTTGCATTTTCAAGAATTGCTTAACTGGCTTAATAACAAAGGAATAGAACCATCTTTTCGTACACTAAAAATACTCAATCGTTCTACTTATGGATGGACAGAATTTGTTACTTTCCAAAGCTGCCATTCAGAAGATGAAATCTCTCGATTTTATTATCGTCAAGGTGGCTATTTAGCAATACTCTATGTACTTTATGGAACAGATTTCCATAGTGAAAATTTAATTGCTTCAGGCGAATACCCAATACTGGTTGATTTAGAAACACTTTTTTGTCCACCAGATAAAACTACCTCTAACAATAAAGTAGCTAACTATTTACAAGATTCTGTGCTAAAAACTGGATTATTGCCAACACCCATTTTTGGTAATAAAGATAATAAAGGCATAGATTTTAGTGGACTAGCAGGTCTATCAGGTCAATTAACCCCATATCCTCTACTTTACATTGAATTATCTGAAACAGACGAAATACATATTGTCCATAAACAACTTAGATTTGAAGAAGAAAGTACACACCAGCCTAAACTTAATGGCAAAGATGTCATTTTGCAGAATTATGTAGAAATAATAGTTAAAGGCTTTACAGAAATTTATCAATTACTGCAAAAAAATGTGACTACTCTGATATCAGCAGATGGTTTAATAAATCGCTTTGCTAAAGATGAGGTTAGAAGACTTCTTCGCTCTACTAGAGAATATGGAATATTGCTAACAGAAAGCTCTAATCCTAATATGTTACGCAATAGCATTGCATGTGAATGGCTTTTTGATAATTTATGGAAGCAAACAAAAGATCAGCCCTTTTTATTAAAAGTAATTGCTAGTGAGCGTGAGTCTTTATTACAAGGTTTTATTCCTCGCTTTTTTACATATCCTGAATCAATCAATTTGTGGTGCGATAATAATAAATGTGTACCTAATTTCTTTGACAAACCCGCTATAGATTTTGTCAAAGCTCGTCTCCAAGAACTTAGCGAAGAAGATCTTACAAAGCAAATTTGGCTCATTCGTGCTTCATTTATTACCCTAATGGAAGATACAGAAAACGTTAAGCCAAAATCCTATAAGTTTATTCCTAGCAATAATAAAAGCACTAATGATAAAGCTTTTATTAAAACAGCCTCAGCTATTGGAGATCAGCTAGCAAACTTAGCCATAATTGATCAAAATAAGGCTACTTGGTTAAGTTTACAAGTTGGTAAACTGGATAATTATTATATTTCTTCATCAAAACTAGATTTATATGATGGCCTTGCAGGAACTACATTATTTTTAGCATACCTTGGTTATATCACTAACCAAAGCGTTTACACAGATTTAGCAAAACAAGCACTAGAAAATATAAGACAGCAAATTGGGCGAGCCAAAAATAGAGATCTTAAAAACGTTGGTGGTTTTGGTGGTCTTGGTGGAATTATTTATCTATTAAATCATCTATCTAGGTTATGGAATGACCCCAAATTAATAACAGAAGCACTAGAAATAGTTCCTCTCCTTCCTTCTTTAATAGAAAAAGACATTCGTTTTGACCTTATTTATGGTAGCTCAGGATGTATTATTAGTCTGTTAAATTTACATAAGTTTATTACTAAGTCTGAAGATTTACAACAAATAAAAAATATTGCTATTCAATGTGGAAACCACCTTATTTCTAAAATTGAAACAACTCCTCAAGGAAAAGCTTGGGTGACAACTCCAGAAAAAAAACCGCCGCTAGGAATGTCTCATGGTGTAGCGGGCATTGCTTGGTCGCTTTTAGAACTTTCCGATTTTACAAAAGATAGTAGTTTTGCTAGCACAGCAAAAGAAGCTTTAAGCTATGAACGGAGTTTCTTTTCTCCTCAAATGGGTAATTGGCCCGACATAAACAGAGATGACACAGACGATGCAAAAAACTCAAATGAGAAATTCAGAATAACCTGGTGTCATGGTGCAACTGGTGTTGGAATAGCGCGGCTTTTATCAATAAAACATCTTTCTAATGACAAATTTATTGAACAAGAACTTAGCACAGCAATAAAAACAGTAATCAAAGGTGGATTTGGTAATAATCATTCGCTTTGTCATGGTGATTTGGGAAATTTGGATTTTCTGTTACAAGTAACAGAAAACCAGCATGGCTACAAAATTAAGAGCCAAGTGCAAAACATAGCTTCTATTATTTTTAACAATATAAATAAACAAGGTTGGCTATGTGGTACTCCACTTAGCGTAGAATCTCCAGGTTTAATGGTAGGAATTGCAGGAATTGGTTATCAGTTATTACGGCTAGCTTCACCTGATATAGTTCCTTCGGTTCTTTGTTTAGCACCTCCTAAAATTTAATTATCTTAAAATGGTGTAAGTAATGTCAGAACAAGCTTTAGTTAATACAAATACCGTTTCTCAATCTACGGCAAATCCAGCGGCTGAATCCTCTAGCGTTGAGAAAAAATCTTTATCTAAATTAATTAAATTGCCTAAGCATTTTTTTAGAATTATTTTGCTCTTGTTTTATTACTAGCAGCTTTTTCTCGTTGGGAAGTAACTGTAACAAGTGACTGTATTTTAATGCCTGAAAAAGATCAGTTTCTTATTGCTTCTGCACAAGAAAGCGGAGTGTTAAAGGAAATTAGGGTTAAAGATGGTGATTGGGTTGCTAAAGATACTGTTTTAGGTGTTTGCCAAGACATAGATATGGAAAAACAGCTATTAAATCTTAGCGCAAATATAAAACAATCCCAAGGTCGTTTAATTACATTACAAAATCAATATTCAGAACAGCAAGCTATTGTTGAACAAGCTAAAAGCTACTATGAGCAACGCCAAAATGAAGCAAAAGAACTAATAGCAGAAGAGGAAGCCATAAAAGAATATAAAAACACTGGAGAAATATCGCCGGAATATCCACCAGAATTACTTGAACTAAAGACCCAAATACAAACAAAACAAAACGAAGAACAAATTCAGCAACTAGAAAAAAGCCGCTATGATGTATTACTTAGTCAAGGGCTAATTTCACAACTACAAGTTGATGAATCAACAAGTCGTTACCAAATTACAATATTAAATCGTCACGCGGCAGAAGATCGTATGCGTGCAGGTGAAATTACTCATAAACGTAAAGTAAAAACAGCTATAACAGAAGAAAAAGCCTCTCGTGAAACCTTGCAAGCTGCGTTGCATAAATTAAAAGCTTTAGAAACAGAAATGCAGTCAATTAATAGTGAAATCACTTCTAGCAACAATGAATTAGTCCTTCTTGAACAAAAAAAAGAGACTTTAACTATTAAAGCAGCACAAGACGGTTTGGTTTTAGGTCAAGATATTGAAAAAAAACTAGGTCAATATCTAGAAAGAGGAAGTGAATTTTGCCATATTGCTAATATTTCCCAGCTTCGTGCAGTGGTCTCTGTTTCTGAAAAAGATATAACAAAAGTACGATTAGGGAGTGCGGCACGTATTCGTATTCGTTCGCTAGTGGATCAAGTATTTAAAGGTACTGTTAGTTATATTGGTAGTGAGGCAACAATAAAACCAGAAAACAACTTACGGATATATAATTGTGAGGTAAAAGTAAAAAACGATAAACAGCTTTTACGCCCAGGTATGAGTGGAGTGACTAGAATATCTTCATCCTATCAACCAGGCTATGTTATTGCTTTTAGATGGCTTAAAAGCCTTATCAAACTTGAATATTGGGTTTGGTAAAGTAGTTGGCTATTTTTTTACTACATTTTGTGTTTTATAGGGTTTAGTTTCTTTATTTGTTAATAATGCAATTCGCTTTGTCTCAACACCTTTAGGAATGCGGATTGAGTAACCTGCAAAAGGTGTTTGACTGCTTACTAGCTCTGGATTAAGCCTATTTAACACTTCAGTAGAAATATTTAATGTGCTAGCAATATCACTAATAGTTTTTGGTTCAAGAACAGCAATTTTATCAAATTGCCAATTGTTTTCAGGTGTAACAGAAATATTATAAGAGTCGGGCTGTTTAGCTATAGCAATTACAGCTAAAATTGCTGGAACATAATTGCGTGTTTCTTGAGGAATAAATCCACCTTGTCGAAGTTCCCAAAAATCTGCATATCCACAACGGTTAATAGCTTTATCTAAACCGTTTTCCCCCATATTGTAGGCCGCCATAGCTAAAAGCCAATCTCCAGCATAACGATCAGCTAAAAAGCGTAAGTAGCGTGCTGCTGCCACTGTGGATTTTTCTGGGTCAAGTCGTTCATCTACCCAACCATTTTGTCTTAGACCAAAACGCTCTCCTGTAGATGGAATAAACTGCCAAATACCCCGTGCTGCTGCTGGAGAAGTGGCTACAGGCTGCCAACAAGATTCAACCTGGGCAAGCCAAATAAGGTCTGTTGGTACTCCTTCACGCTCAAAAATTGCTTCAGCAAATTGACGATAGCGACCAGAACGAGAAAAACCTATTTCTAAGGTTTTACGTCCTTTTCCAGCAGTAAAATAACTAATAAATTGATTGACGGCAGGCGGTAAGTCGGTCTTAAATCCAAAATCTTCTGTTTTAATTTTTGGTTGTTCTGCAATTTTTGCAGCTAATTCTTGTAACTCTACTTCTGTTAAACGCCCGATATCATTGGTTGGAGTGCCTTCAAATCTCTGATCACTTAAAGCAGTAGTATTAGAGGCTCTAATAGTTAGTTGTTGTTGGACGATTTTATCTACTAAGTCATGATAGTATTTTTGAAGCTGTAAATCTGAGTGTAAATCCATTCCAGCAATTAATAGCTCATCAACAGCTAAGTCAAATTCTTTACGCATTAAAGGGAAATTATTTTCTGATAATGCTAAGACACCTTGTTGATAATGTAGTTCTGCACGTTTTATTAGCGTGCTAACTTCTTGCTCTTTAATAGAATTACTATTAGTTTGTGCTTTAATATTAGGCTGATTAAAGCTAAAAATAAAAACTAGGCTAATAATTACTAAAAAATTTTTGTAATGCAAAACTTAAAACCTCAGATTTTATTGATTGTTTTATGGTCGGTATTATAACGCGCGTCCCATCAGAAAGGTTACATTTTTTTGCCTGTGATTTTGCAGAAACATTTTTTATGACAAACATATTACCTGAAGAAACACTATATATAGTATCAGAAATAGAAACCCACCTACGGCTTGATGAATTTATACATAAACAAGAAAGTTTGATGCCTATTGCTGCAATTCGTCAATCAATCTTTTTAGAAGATGTTTTAGTAAATGGCCGACATCGTTCAGCAGGTTGGCGGGTTCGGCCTGGCGACCAAATTTTAGTTAATCTTGAAGCTCATCGGCACCGAGAATTAGCAGCAGAAGCTATTGAATTAGATATTCTTTATGAGGATCAATACTTACTTGTAGTTAATAAGCCCCCTTTTATGCTTTCTCATCCTACCAGATGGGAACGCCAGGGAACACTCTTAAATGCACTACTTCACCACTCATTAAAAAATGGTGAAAAAAGCCCACGTCTAGGTTTAGTAAATCGTTTAGATCGTGAAACTTCTGGAATTTTACTAGTAGCTAAACAGGAAAAAGCCCTACAGCATTTAGCACAGCAATTTGACCAACGACAAGTAAAAAAAGTCTATCAAGCAATTGTTTTTGGTGTTCCTCAAGATATGACTGGAGAAATAACTGCTCCTATAGGTTGGTTTAGAGAGTCATCTAGCTGGGGTGTTAGTCTAGAAAATAGCAAATCTGCTCATAGCAATTATCAAGTTAAAAAACATAACTCTAAATTTTCTTGGGTAGAACTCCATCCTCGCACCGGACGAACTCATCAACTACGTATTCATATGGCACACATTGGACACCCTATTTTAGGAGATAAGCTTTATTCATCTTTTGAATTAGAGGAAAATTTTTTTGATTTAGTAAAAAGGCATTTTTTACACGCTGAAAGACTTACTTTCCAGCATCCCATTAATAATCAAGAAGTTACCTTAGTTGCTAATTGGCCTGAAGATATGAAGAAATTTTTAGAATTTATAAATTAATTATGCCCAGCCTTGAAATGCGGAGTTTTCTGGGTTGGGCTTTTTGGATTATTTCATTTGATGGCGTTGGCTATAATGAAAAGAAAAAAGCACAGAAGCAAACCAAACAAAACAACTAGATAAGACTATTGACCATGCAAACTTACCTAAGTTAGTAGAAAATTGCCCGCTTAACAATGCTATAAGCCAAGCAATAAAGAGAAGTAAACCAGACCAATCCCTCGCCCATTGAAAATTTTTTAATTTGTTGATTCGGTTAATTTCTGCCTCAAAATAATCTTCATCGCTACACAACTTTTCATAATAAAGAGCTTCTCTTTTAGCTAATTCTTTTTGTGCATGATCTTTAGAAACTTCTGCCGCAGCACTATAAAAATGAGCAACATGGGCTAATTTGCCGTCTCTAAGAGCTATTTCAGCTAGTCCAATATTGGCTCGGTAAAGCATTGGTTCAACCGTTAAGGCACGAGAAAAACAACGTGCAGCTAGTTTATATTCTAGGCGTTCAAAATAAGTTTCTCCAATTCGCTCTAAAAGCTTTGGTTCGTCTTTAGCTAAAAAGGCTGCTAAACGAAGACAGGCTTTTGAGCGATTAAAGAAGTTTTGACCATTTGCCATAGCAAAAGAACGTAAAAACCTAGCCATTTCATAAAGAAGCTGTGCATTATGGGGTTCTTTTTCATAAGCTAAATCAAAACATTTAAAGGCTGATTGCATTTGTCCTTCTAGTTTAAGACTATTGGCAGCCCGACGTAACAATGAAGGAGGAAGGGTTTCTTGGCTAATTGAATTATCAACTTCAACTGTGCTAGCAATTTTACTTAGAGCCTGTTGATTTTCTAAATCATTTAAGTATTGTTTTAGTTCACTTGATCGAGGATCTATTTTACTCTCTGGTAACAAATTAAATAGCTCTTTAACTAATAAATACCTTCTATTGGTTTTCTTTGCACCATTTAACATTATAACTAACTGAACATTACCGCCAGAAACAACAACTTTGTAAAGATATTTAATTTTATGCAACCCTCGACGAGAGCGAATTGCTTCGGTTGCTACCATTTCAATTTTATCTAAGGTTATTTCTGGCTTTTGCCCTGAAATTAGCGATTCTAAAATAGCAAGTAACCCTGTACGAATAAGCAAATTACCATCAAAAGAAACTTTTTCAAATCTTGAGGCAAAAATAAAAGCGATTGCACTAATGAGCAAAGCAATTATTAGATTGCTAGAGTCAGCCGTACTTAATGAACTAGCTGCTGTTACAATAATAATCGCTAACATCCAATAGATGTGTGTTAAAACCTTTACTTCAATTTTTTCTTTCATACAGTAAAAGTTACTTTAGAGATTAATTAAGCTAACAAATTAATTACAAAAGTCTTAGCTAAATATCATCGTCTTTCTTTGTATCTTCAGGAGGTAGTTTGTCTGCTGCTGCTGAGTCAAGAAAACTTAGTCTTTCATAAGATTTGCGACCTTCAGCAGAAGAACGATTAGCTTTAGCTGCTTCCGTATAAGCATTTATAGCTTCAGCCGTATTATTTTGACGCTCATAAAGACGACCTAAGTTATAAAATATCATTGACTTAGGCAATACATTATTACCTTCTTTAAGCGTTTGATAAGTAGCAATTGCTTTATCTGTTTGACCTGTAGCAGCATAGTGTTCAGCTAAACCAATTTTTGCCCATAGAGCTACTTCTGTATTGTTTTTACTTAATGCTTCTAAATCAGTTTGTGCTTTAGCTTGGTCAAAATGGGTGCGGCTCATTGCAGCATAATAATTAGCTACTTCGCGGTAAGAGGAATAACTATTAGCAACTTTGTCAAATTCTTGAGCAGCATCTTTATATTTTTGTTGCTCATCTGTATAGAATTTTTTTGCTGGATTTTTATTTTTATCTTCTTCTGAGCCTGGTTTTATAACATCAGCTTTATAAATTTCTAAAGCATTTGCAAAAGCTTCTTGAGATACTGCAACTCGTGAAGAAATAAGGCCATAAGCCAATGACCCTGCTAAAATTAACCCTATAAATAAACCAACTCCATAAAGAATTTGTTTTCTTTTAGGTTCTACCTTTAAGTAAACACTATCATAAAGATTCCATAAAGGATCATCATAAACAGGTCTGGCAGTCTTATGTTTTTGGGATTTTTCTGAATCCACAGGTGTAACTCCTAATTTAAAAATCTCACTTAAATTTTTGGTGAAGATTACAAAATATCCTTTATACTGCTTGCTTGTCAAGCAGTTAGGCAAAATCTTTGGCAAAGCGCGTTATAAAAACAACTTATTGTTGTTATAATTTGCTATCTCAACTCTATCCACTTAAAAAACAGGTTATTATGAAAAATCAAGTTAAGATAATTGGTTCGCCAATGGATCTTGGGGCCGACCGTCGCGGTGTTGATATGGGCCCGTCCGTAGTGCGTATTGCAGGTCTTAGCCAAAAAATCAAAGCCCTAGGTTATCAAGTTGAAGACTTAGGAAATATTCCTGTAAAATTAGCTGAAATGGTGACTAAAAATGCCATTAATGCTAAGTATTTAGATGAAATTGCTGAAGCTAATGAAGTTTTAGCTACTCAAGTATCAGAAATCTTAGAAAGTGATAGCCTCCCTGTTGTCTTAGGCGGAGATCATTCAATTGCTATTGGTAGCGTTTCAGGCGTAGCTAGCTACTACAAAGCAAAAGAGCAACGTATTGGAATTATTTGGATTGATGCCCATTTAGATAGTAATACTCCTGAAACTTCATTGTCAGGCAATGTTCATGGGATGCCTTTAGCAATTTTACTAGGTTATGGCCCAAAAGAACTAACTCATATTGGTGGATTTGCCCCTAAAGTACGTCCTGAAGATTGCGTAGTCATTGGCGTTAGAGATGTTGACCCAGGAGAGCGAGACTTGGCCCGAAGCATTGGCCTAAAAGTCTTTACCATGAGAGACTTAGACGAACTAGGAATGAGCCGAGTAATGGACGAAGCTATAGATATTGCTTCCCGTTATACGGTAGGTTTTCATGCAACCTTTGATATTGATTTTGTTGATCCTACATACGCGCCAGGCGTTGGAACTCCTGTTTCAGGCGGCGGTACATATAGAGAAAGCCATTTAGCAATGGAAAAAATTTTTGATAGTGGCAAAGCTCTTTCAATTGAACTAACTGAAATTAATGCTGTACTAGATATAGAAAATCGTACTGGCAAACTAGGTGCAGACCTTATTTTATCTGCTCTAGGAAAAAAGATAATGTAACTAAATGGAAAAATCACTCGCTCCTGCAACTACTTCGCAACTTGTTACTGCTAATGACACTACCGACCCTAAAACTAAGGTTTATTTAGCATTAATCTCTGTCCAAATATTTTTTGGCATCCATTATTTTGCAGCTAAAGAAGTCCTAAAAGAAATCCCTGCTCCTACCTGGGCATCTCTACGAGTGACACTTGGAGCAATTTTAATGCTGCTTTTAGTCCTGCCTAGAGTTAAAAAAAGTTTTCCTCGAAACGCTCGTGACTTTGGCTGGATTTTTATTTATGCAATTTTTGGTGTAGCAATTAACCAGATTTTCTTTACCGAAGGTCTATCGCGTAGTGTACCTACTCACTCAGCAATTATTAATACAATAATTCCAATTACTACACTTTTATTTGCTATTTTATTTAAGAAAGAAACTTTTTCCTCTTCAAAAGCCTTAAGTATTATTATTTCCTTGACTGGCGTACTCTATTTGTTGGAAATAGACAAGTTACAATTTAGTAGCAGCTATGTCATAGGCGATTTACTAACTTTAATTAATGCTCTATCTTTTTCTTTCTTTCTAGTAATTAGCAAAGAAATAGTAATGCGCTATGATCCTTTTGTAATAACAGCTATTTTGCTAGCCTTTGGTTCAACCATAATTACAGGCTATGGAGCAAGTTCTTTAGTAAAGTTCGACCCATCAACAGTATCTAACTATACTTGGGCTTGGGCTGTATTTATTGTAATTTTCCCTACAGTTCTTGCTTATTTTTTTAATTACTGGGCATTAAAAAGAGTTGAATCATCCCTAGTAGCATTTTTTATTTACATTCAACCACCTATAGCAGCAACTTTATCAATTATTTTTCGAGGCGATCATTTAACTTTAAGAATGGTTATTAGTGCGATTTTAATTTTTATTGGCTCAGTCCTATCTGTAAGAGCGCGTAGACTTGGCTAAAGATTAGCTTATGAGTAATGAATTAAGTAATTTTATCAGCAAACTTGCTTTACTCGAACCTCTAGACCTTAACTACTTCCGTCAAGCCTTAGCATCAGAATTTATTGAACTCCAACAAATGGCCGATTGTCCACAAGATGCTATTTGGCACTCTGAAGGAGATGTTTTAACACATACTAAAATGGTGATGGATGCTACTTTAGAAGAAATTAAGCAAAATCCAAATTTATCTTATAAAAATAAAGTTGCAATCTACCTAGCAGCATTACTTCATGATGTTGGCAAGCCTGCAACTACTTATACAACTGAATATAATCGTGTTGTCTCGCCCGGACATTCTGCCGCTGCAATACCTTTAGCAAGAAAAATACTTTATTTGTTAGGTGTACCGTTTGATATTCAAGAACATGTTTTAAGGCTAATTTTACGGCATATGCTTGCCTATCGCATGACAAGCCGACTTAGCCCTAACTTCACAATAAATGAGATAAATATTGAATATAAGCAGTTCTTTCGCCTAGCAGCAGAGTTAAACATCCCTTCACTTTATCATCTTACTCGCGCTGATTGGCTAGGTCGTCATGGCAGCAACATCCCTCAAACTTTAGAAAAAATAGAAAATTTTCGCGCTCGTGCTGAACATTATAATTTGTGGAATTATAAAGGTTTAGAAGTTTTATCAGACCGAGTTTTTCCATCTGAAGATCTTCACAAACTAAATGTAAGCGACCCTCAAGAACAAAAACGAGTTCAATATTTGTTGCTTAATTTAAGTTTGCAAGGCAGGATACAAAGCCGAGATCAAGCACTTTCTTATATTAATGAACATCCTGATATACTTAGGCCAAAGTCGGCTCATCTTTATCTGATGCTTGGAATACCTGGTTCAGGAAAAAGCACTTGGATAAACAAAAATTTACCTAATATTAAGGTTATTTCCTCTGACAAAAAGCGAGAAGAATTGTTTAATGATGTTAATTGGCAAGGTGATAACAGCAAAGTCTTTCAGGAGTGTCATTTAGATATTGAAAAAGCCCTATTCAATGGTGAAAAAGTAATATTTGATGCAACCAACACAAAATTTAGCTACCGCAACACCCCACTTCAAATAGCCTTCCAACAATTTGCCCATACAACTATTGTTTACTTTGATTTACCGCTAGAAATATCATTAGCTAGAAATAAACAACGTGATAGACAAGTTCCAGATTTAGTTATTGCTCGTTATTTTAATGAACTAGAAGTTCCACGCCCCACCGAAGCCCAACAATTAAAGATTATTTGTGAAACTACAAACCCTATTTGGGAAAAATAGACTAGCAACATAAGTTACTAAGCTAACTCAAATATATGAATACATTGTTTTTATGCCAGAATTATTTATTTTTTCCTTAAATACCCTAGCACTTATACTAGAAAATCTAGATTTTAAGGAAGAATTTATAATCTATAAACAAAAAGTTATTAACTAATTAAGTAAACTTACAAACGGAATATCTATAAATCAACAACTTGTAGAGCATTATTTGTAGATTTTTCTTAGTTATTCAAATAGTAGAAAAGCTATAAAATAAGGAATCTTCGGGCTTGTTTTTCTCTAAACAAGCCCCTACCATACAAAACTAACCTTTAAAGAACTAAAAGCATGATTTTGGTGGGTTATTTTTAGAATACAAAACAGCTAAGGTTGTTTAACTTACTTAATATCAAAGGTTTAAAAATGAAAATACTTGCCCTTGACCCTTCTATAAATTTGTTAAAGCTACTTTCTGACAATTTAGAACAGTATAGCTATAATTTTCGAGGTGCAGTTGATGTTGAAGTAGGTCTTAAAGTTCTGCAAATGGGATACGAGCCTGAAATTATTATGGTTAACACCTGTTTTTGTATTCACCCGGTAATTTTACAACTAGAAGATTTTTTTCGTGCCTTAACTTATCAATACAAAGCAATAATTGCACTTATTGACGTTGATAGCGAAGCTAATCGTACTTATGCCATTAATATGGGATTTCATGCTGTAATAGCCAAACCCTTAAACTTAAAACGTGTTCTTACAGAAGTAGAATCTATGACAGGCATTAGTTCTGAGCAATTTACATTTTTACCTGTTGGTAGATATCCCCGTAAAGAAGCGCGTTTGCCTATTGCTATTGAAGTTACATTAAAAATAACAGAAGAAAGTAGTGATCAACATTTTCTGGAACAAACTATTACAGAAGATATAAGTCTTAATGGAGCAGCAGTTTTAACATTATTTGAAGTAGAAATAGGTACAGTAATTAATATTGCTCCTAGTAAAGAAGCAGAATTTTGCGTTGCTATAGTTCGACGAACTGTTGTTGGTAGTGATTATATTCGTCGCTTAAATTTAGAAATTGTTGGGGAAAGTTGGAAACAGTTCTACAATGAGTTAACCCAACTACATGCTAGTAATAATACTAGTAATAATGCTAGTAATAATGCTAGTAGTGAAATAGTAGAGAAAAAACCGAAAACTCATCATGAACCTACTAGAAAAATTCCCTTAGAAGAAATTGCCTTAGAAGAACATTTTAGTGGAGAAATCCCTTTAGAGGAAATCCTTGTAGAAGAAATTTCTGGTGAAGAATTAGAGCCATTGGAGACTAACTATTCTGAAATAGTTAATGATCGCTATAAAATTGAGCAAGAGCTAGGTAAAGGAGGACTTGGTATTGTTTATCAAGCAGTTGATCTTACAAATGGAAAAAAAGTAGCTCTAAAATTCTTGATAGATGATCAAACAGCAGAAGATCCCACAACTAACCAAAAATACTTTGAGCGCGAAATCAAAATTTTATCTCAAATCCACCATCCAAATATTGTTTCTATTCTTGACTCTGGCTTTAGTATGAATAAACCTTTTTTTGTAATGGAATATATAGATGGTCAGTCTCTTGAAAAAATATTACTTAAAGAAAAACTTTGGTCTGTTCCTAGAGTGTTAAACTTGCTTCAACAAATCTGCCCAGCTTTGTACACAATGCACTTAAAAAATATAATTCATAGAGATCTCAAACCTGGCAACATTATGATTGAAAAAGTAGACAATACAGAAAAAGCTATATTGCTTGACCTAGGAATCGCAAAAATGGTAAATGGCAGTAAAGAAAATTCCTTAATGAAAGATATTACTAAAACAGGAATGATTGTCGGTACGGTAGGTTACACTTCGCCAGAACAATGTCTAGATGCTGAACTTGATGATGGAGTAGACATTTATTCCCTAGGCATTATAGTTTATCAATTGCTAACCGGAGAAATGCCTTTTAGAGGTAATACACTTGCAGAATTAATACTTGCTCATGTCCAAGGCAAAGCAATAGAACTACGTGAATTTAATCCCAATATTAGTAATTCTATTGAGTCTGTTGTACTTTGGGCAATAGCAAAAAATCGTAATCAAAGGCCAAAAACAATAATGGAGTTTCTAAAACATTTTGAAGAAGCAGCCTTAGAAAATTCTTCAGATATAGAACAAATAGAACAAATAGAACAAATAGAGCAAATAGAGCAAATAGAACAAATAGAACAAATAGAACAAATAGAATATATACAGACAGAAAATATAGATATAGAGAATACTCCCATAGAAAACACAAATCAACCTACAGAAGATGAAAACCCTATGGTTTTCTTTTTATCTCAAGATTAAGTTAGTTTACTTGATGTGCAAACAAGTAAGGGTGTAAAGTAAATTGTGTAAATGGCAAAGAAAAGAAAACAATGGAGATAAAAAGGAAAAGCTTTTCGGTCGTGTTCCAAAGAAGTTGTTTATAAAAAAAAAGGAGTGATAAAATACAAAAAAGAAAAAACAAAAACCAGGAAAAAGAAAATGGCAACAATACAAGTGAAATGTCCAAGCTGTAATGAAACTCAAGTAATCAAATATGGAGTAAATAAGCAAGGCAAACAAAGATATTGCTGTACAAATGAAGAATGTAAAAAAGTAACATTTATATTAGATTATAGTAATCTAGGAATTTTGGAAACAACAAAAAAACAAGTAATAGAAATGGTAATAAATGGTAGTGGAATAAGAGATACAGCAAGAGTCTTAAAAATAAGCCCAACGACTGTATTAAATGAGCTAAAAAAAAACATTCAGAAATTAAGCAAGTAAACACTGCGTTACTAGAATCTTTTAATTGGTATTAATAATGAAGCTTCAACGATGAATCTTTCTTTTGATTTTTCTGATTTTCCAACTCTTTTGGAACACGACCTATGTTTGTAATTGAACACTTATTAAAAATAACCCTAAATAAAAAACCCAGGGTAAGCCTGGGTTTTTTAATTTTGTTTTAAATCAACTCTAGCAGTTTTACTAGGGCTTCCAGCCCATATCTATCAAAGTTTGTTTAGAAAAATCTAAAAGCCGGCTAGCCATATCAATTTGAGGTTGAAGGTCTTGTCCGCCTACTTTTTTAACTAATTCTTGATAGCGTTTTAGTAAGCTAACAGCTTCTGTTAGCCAGCTTATAGCACCTTTAATAAACGGAAGGCGTTCACAACGTCCTTCTTGTTCTACTTCGGAACGCGAAATGCCTTGAGAAGTATCTAAGACTTCCCAAATCATTTCATTAGCTTCAGGTGTAAGCCTCCAGGAAGTCATTTCTTCATAGAAATGAATAGTAACTGGCTTTTTCTCAAACAGATCTGGCAAATGTTGTTCATACATTTGCAGCATATCGCCAGAAGATTCACCATCAAACATAAAAGTACATCGAGAGACGACTTTTCCATTTATTGCCAATCCACAACCTAAATTATCAATCATTATTGCTTTTAAGATTTGTTCATCTCTGCTTAATTCTGGAAATTTTTCTCGCAGATCTCTTGCTGAAAACCAGCGTTCAACTTCGCCAGGTTGCCAAATCTTTAAATCTAAATTTAAGAATACACTCATGCATTATCCCCTTTTTTCTTTGACACAATAGCTTGTCGCATTTCAATAATCAATTTAATTCCTATAGGAATTGCAGATACAACATAACCTAAAATTAAACATGCTATAGGCACAGCGGCCTCTCCTGGACTCCAACCAGATATAAATATTCTAAAAAAAGTAACTAAAGAAATTAGTATGGCGGAGCTACCCCAAAAAATACCCAATAAATTTTTACAGCGATAGCTTAAGTAAGCAGTTATTGCGCCTAAAATACTAACAACAAGGCCACTTACTAAAATAGTTTCAATCTCAATAAAAACTGCAATAGCAGCAATAAAAATGGATAAAAGTTGGACTATTGCCAATGCTATCAAATGATCTGCCCATTTAGTGCTTTCTTTAGCAAATAAATAGTTTTGGTTAAATGTGCTACATCTGACACAATAATTTTGAACTGCATCAAACATATCAGCTTGATGGCAGATCTCACATCGTTTTGGTAAAGAAGTATTTTGTAGTTTTATTTGTGGGTTGATGGGTTGGGCATTAACCAACTGGTTATTAACGTAATAGTCTTGATAGAGGGGCTGTCCTGAGTAATTAGCAGGAGTATCTATTCTTGTTGGGGGGCTAAAATTCTTTTCTTCCATACTATTACCCGTTTTATTAGGTTATAAAAATTACTCATTACTATTAGTTTTACCTAATGGTGCGCGATGTTGAAAATTAATAATTAAAACTACTTTACCTTCTTCACGTTGATAGTAAATATCACCTGAACCAAGACGAATTAAAGTGCTATCAAACTCTGAATCTACAGCACGTTGAGCTTCTTTCCATTGTTCATCAGTTAATCGAATTATTAAATCATGACTCATTTTTTCAACCTAAAATACAAGATTATGTAAACTGTTTTTCTCTAAATGACTATATCTTCTAGCTGTTTTTTCATATTATAGAGCTTGAAAACATATTTAAGAAAAATTTTTGGCTGATTTTAATTAACTAATTTCGAGAAATTCTATGGTACCAACAAATGTTCTATTAGTAGATGATGATAGCATCATTATAAAGTTAGTCTCTACCTATTTAAGAATGCATGGCGTAAGTGTAACAACAGCAGAAAATGGACAAGAAGCTTTAGAACACCTAAAAGAATCTACTCCAGAATTAATTATTGCTGATATTGATATGCCTGTAATGGGTGGCTATGAACTTTACCGACAAGTTAAATTATTAGGCTATGAAGATATCCCCTTTTTCTTTTGTTCTTCAGCAAGTAGTTTGCCAGAAAGACTAGTTGGTCTACAAATGGGAGCAGATGATTATATTGTTAAACCCATTAACCCTCCAGAACTGCTCTTAAAAATAAAACTAAATTTAGTGAAAGCACGTCAGTTTCGCTTTCTAAAAAAACTACTTCAAGATCAACAAATACAATATCTTATGAGTGGACAATTAGGAGATACCGATGTAGCAGGACTATTACAAGTTATTAGTTTTTTAGGTCATAGAGATTTTTACTTACAAATTGATAACCCTGATTATGGAGTAGGGGAAATATATTTATCAAATGGAGTAATTATTCATGCTTCATTAAGTAACCTAATAGGCAAAAAAGCGTTATTTCGACTTTTAGAGTGGAAAATAGGAACTTTTCGTGTAGAAAAAAAGACCTTTCCTCATCCTGCTACAGTAAATGAACGCTTGGAAGAATGCCTACTAGACACAGTAGCAAAACTGGACGAATATAATTGCTTAATAAAAAGTATTACTGAGAGAGGCCATACACTTTTTATTAAAGATCCTATTTTGCTTTCTAAACTTAGTCGTGATAACTATCAAATTATTACAGATAAAGAACCTACTAGTAGTTTAAAAATCAAACAATCTCTTACAAAATTAGACAAAACTAATCAAACCCCAACCAAATCATCATCTGACAAAAGTTCCCAATTTATATTTACAGTAGAGCCAATAGACAATACAAATCTAGTATTAGAGCTAGTTAATCAATATCGTAAGTTATCAGAAGTATTAGACCAAAGTAGTTTAACAGACTTAGAAACACTAGAGATAATTGATAAGCTATTAGCAGAGGATGTTATCGGAATATTTTGAAAACTTTTGCTAAAGTATTTTGTTAAAATAAACGACCAAGAAAAATAATGTTATTTTTTAGGAGCTAGCCATCGAAGACTTGTTAGTTAGCAATTTAGAAAAAAAAGCCCGTAAAGCCCGTAAAGCTCAAAAAGAAAAAAAAGCTAAGTCATTGGAACTCCCTATTTGGCTTTATTGTCTTTTGACACGTAAACAACTAAGTGAAGCGATTTCCAATCGTGTTTTAAGCTCTAGCGTTAATAATCCTTTGGTACTAGCTAAAAGTCGTCAACAATTAATGCGTAAAACTTCCCAAATACTTGTTCGTGTCGCTGCTTCTGCTGCAATTGAATCAGGGACACACTTTGAGCCAATCAAAGGTGGTTATCATGCTAATTATTTATCATTAGAGTATATTTCTTGCAGCAAATTACCAGGTCGTTATGAGAAGTTACTTCGTGTAGATGGTGCAGGTGGAATAGTGCTACGCAACAACTTAGAATTAGAAGTTTTATTACTGCTAAAACGTGAAGGTGAGCAACTTGACTGGGTTTTGCCAAAAGGACGACGTAAGGCAGGAGAAAACCGCCAAAAAACTGCTTTAAGAGAAGTAGGTGAAGAAACCGGATTAACTGATCTTAAAATAAAAAAATTTCTTGGACGTGAAGGCTATTTTATAGTTTCTAATAAAACCGTTACTTATAAACGCATTAGCTACTATTTAATGTACAGCCTAGACCCAAATCAAGCATTAAAAGTAGAGCAAAAAGAAGGTTTTATAGATGGTCGTTGGGTGACAATACCAGAAGCAATAAGCTTAACTAATCCAACAAGAGCGCATAATATACTAGCTAGATTAAAAATAGATATAAGTAAAGAAAAAGCTAAAACTTAGTTCTAAGCTCTATTGACCGAAAAACGAAGTAAAAATAAAATTTATCTATCCTAAAATTTTTTAAGGAAGTTCTGTAAGGAAGTTTTATGAAGTATCTTGTCTTATTATTTTCTACTTTTTTAATTTTATTTTCTATAGGTTGTTCAAACAACAAAACCAATAATAACCAGCAACCAAAAACAACAACAGGCCAACTTAACGTTATTTCTCCAGAAGCACCAACCAAAAACAGCAATAAACCTCCATTAGATGGAAAAACTGCCCAACAGCTTTATACACATCTAAAAAGTAAAGGTTGGGAGTTTAGCCAAGCAAATCCCGCTGCTGTAGCAGTGTTTGGCTCAGAAGAATCTGTAGGGTTTCATCGAGAAGACCGCATAGGTTTTTTAATTATGCGTTATGACTCTTTAGACGCTGCACAAGCTCAGTTTGCTAATATTGATAGGATTTATCGTAATAAGTTTGGGAGGGCAATAACAGCCAAAAATTTTGTTATTGCTGTTTTTGGAGGACAAAAACGCATCAACCAACCAGACTTTAACCAACTAAGTGAAGAAGAATATAAAAAATTACAAGAAAATTTAGTAGAGTTTTGTAATTTATAATCCTTATAAAACTAGACTCAATGTTTTATTATGGGGTCTAGTTTTTACCCTCCTAAAATTATTTCCCCCGAATTTCTCTTAATTTCTCTGTAACATTAAGATACATTTTCATTGCTCGCTCTTCTGCTTCATTAGCCCGTTCTTCTGCTTCATTGGCCCGACGTTCAGCTTCTTCAAGTTGGTTTTTTAGCTCTAAAACTTGAGCTTCACTAGCAATAGCCCGATGTTCAGCAGCCGTAGTACGTATTTGAGCCGCTTCTAAACTACTATTAGCTATATTAAGTTCATTTTGTAATTTTAGTATTTGTTGGCTAGCTAATTGCCAACGCTTTTCGGCATCTTCTAAACGGGCTTCTAATTCAACAGATTTTGCTTCAGAGGTAATAACATAATCCCTAGTTGTAACAAGTATCATTTCCGTTTCTGTTAATTTGGCTTGTAGCTCTATTAATTGTTTTTGTGCTGCTATAGCTTTGCGATCATTTTCTAATGCACGAAGTTCCATAGAGATGTTAAGCGTTGTTTTAAACCTATAATTTGCGCTTGATCCCCACATTAGGATTAGAAGCCATATCAGCAAGCATTTGATGTAGCAAATTACGTAGCTGCATCAAGGCTTGATCTATTTGTTGTTCCTGTAAAAGAAAGGGGCTTTTAGCATCAATTTTTGACATTTACTGTTCTCGCTTCAAAATAATGAGGTTTTGTTTGTTAAATTGGTTAGCTTGGATTTAGAAAAAATAAGATTTAGCTTAAAATTACACCAATTAAGCAAAAATAAATAGTCTTTTGTTAAGATTTTATTTGTTTTTATTTATTTTGAAAATACTTTGCCAGAAAAATCTTTATTAAAAAAACATTTTTCTAGCTAACTCTGCCTTGCTTAATCTGTAATTTAGCTTTATGATCTTGCCGCATAATAGCTTGGAGAAAATTATCTATGGTAAATTCCCTAACTCCTTCCCACAGTCGTATTGGTGAAGAAATAGAAACACTTTGTGGACGTTGTAGAATGGATAGAATCCATCGCATTGTTGCTCAAGACCCTGATGGTACAATAAAAAAAGTAATCTGTGGTATGTGTAACACTTACCGTAGTTATCGCGCACCAAAAACAGCAAAAGGTGAAACAACTAAAGTAACAAAAACCCGTAGTACATCTACACGCGCTCAAACAGCTAGTAGCGTTGAAGATTTTGGTCTACCTAGCCGCAATTATAATATGCGTGAAAATTATGAAGCAGGCGAAATCATTGCTCATGCTTCATTTGGTGTCGGTAAAGTGCTATCTATAAAAGATACTAATAAAATAGAAGTAAAATTTTCTGACGGTGTAAAAGTCTTATTACAGAATAAATAACAGAAAATTTTTACTTATACTTAAAGATTAACAAGGAATTGCTTTGCTATTTCAGCACAGTTTTGGCTTGCCTTACTGCTTGAATGCGGACTATGCCCTATGTCTGTTAAAAAATGATATTTTGCTTGTGGTAGTAAAGCTTGTACTTGTTGCATTTCCCCTACTTCTGTACGTAAATCTTTTTCTCCATGAATAAACATTGTAGGGCAAACTAACTTTGAAAGCTTTTGCTTATAAAAATCTTTGTCTCCTACTTGGGCATCAACAATAATTTCTAACCAAGCTTTACCTGCTATTTTTAGTAGGTTTTGCCAGTATTCTTCCCCATGATCTTTTATCAAGGCTTGACAAACACGCTCTCCAAAATCACTTGGAGAATTAATCATTTTTTCAAAAAATTCTTTAGAACTACTTTTTGCCCGAAAATAATGAAAAGCCTCTAAAATTACTCCCCCAACACGCTTAGGATAATTTAATCCCATAATCGCTGCTATTACTGCTCCATCACTATGTCCCCAAAGTAATGCGCTATCTATTTCTAGTTTGTCAAGAAATTCTATCATTTCCTCAGCGGCTAGTTCATGAAAATTCATTGGTAGTTGATCTAGCTTTGTTGATCTACCATATCCAGAACGATCTGGAATTACTATTTTAAAATAATCCTCTAGTAAATCTATTTGGGTTTGAAAATTATAAACTTCATAACCCCATCCACTATGCAATAATACTAAAGGCTTCCCCTGTCCATAACTACGATAGTAGATTTTTGTAGATTTTTTATTCTTACTAAAAACAGAGTTATTTAACTCAATAAATGGCAAAGTATAGGCTCTTTTCTTCTAAGAATTGATGTATATTTTAGCTTGTCTGTGCTTAAATACATCTCTTTATACATTAATTTATACATTAATCAATAATATATTTGGAGTTAGTATCATAAGCTAGTGCTAATGTCTATTGTGATATTTATGGTATTAATACAACTACCAATTCAGAAGTAAAAAACAAAGATGCTATCCTAATTGCTAATCTAACAAATGGGCAAACACTAGCAAATAGCTTAAATCTACGTCAGCCTTTAGATAAAAATTCATTATTATTGATAGTAGCTCAAGGCATTGGGCTAGACCAAAATTCTAATATTGCAAGCGAACTAACTACACTAGCTATTAAAGATGCTTTGCTAAGAATGCCTACTAATATTGCAGCTTATGATCGCTTAGTTGCTGCGGTTGAGGAAGCCAATAATATTGTTTGGCAAGAACGACAAACTAATATTGCTATGAAAGATAGTATGTCAACCCTAACAGCGGTATTAATTGAACGTGACCAAGCTTTTATTGCTGAGGTAGGAAATAGTCGAGCTTATCTTATTCGTGGAGAACAAATTAAACAAGTAACTTCTGATCAAACTGCTGACAGTCCAATAGCAGCAGATAATCTAATTAATAATACTCAAAGAAATTCATATAGAAACTTATTATTACAAGCTATTGGTAAAACAGCTACCATTAAAGCAAATATCAGTATGTTTCAATTACGCTATGGAGATATTTTACTACTATCTACTAATAATTTATCTAAAATATTACAAGTAGATGAAATATTAGGTCTAACTTTGGCTTTATCACCAGATAAGATATGCCAACAAATTACTAGCATTGCATCCAAAAGAGCTTCGGCTGAAACTATTACGACCATTGCAGCACAATTTACTGGAGAAGCACTAAGCACTAAACCTTCTAATGGAACTATTACAGGAAGTGTGCATGTTTTGTCTCGCTTTGATCCAGAAGAAAAACTAGAAAAAAACCAAAAACGTACTCTTCTTTTAGGTGACTCTTCTTTAACTAAAAAATACTATAAAACAGATGACAAAGAAGACCTATCAAGCCTTATTCCTATTAACTCTATTTCTTCATTTCCTGAAAGCAATGTGCTTTTATCTGAATGTGAAACTTTTTTACAACATCTTAATTACTGTGAAACCTTACTTAGTATTAAACCAGCACAACTACAGTTTGCTGCTAATTGGCTAAAACAACAAGGCTATAATTACACTAGCTTAAAATCCAGAACTTATGAAATTACTGAAGGTGTTAAACAAATTCAACGTGTTAAAGAAATAATGCAAAAACTAATGAAAGACTTAGAAATAACAGACGATTTTAGCAAATCATAGATTGACAGTTTATAGAACGATCATCTATTATTCGCGCTTGCAAATATCTATAAATAAATTACTTTAACCTGGCGCATTAGTGTAGTCGGTTAACACGCGGCCCTCTCAAGGCCGAGATCACGGGTTCGAGTCCCGTATGCGCTATTTACCAACTACCCCCCTTACGACCAAACCACCAAACTAACCCTAATGTAGCTGTATTTTGCTCCTTTTTTAACCCCTCTTTATTAGTTAAAAAGAATGCTTGATTAGAAAAATCTCTTCGGTACTCTGCCCGCATTAAAAACCCTTCTGCAAATTTGTAGTCAAGTGTAAACGTTGTATCTTTTAAGGCTTGAGTAACTCCACTAAATAAACCTCCTCTATCTGACAAATAAACCCCTCGTAAAGCTAAAGCAACTTTTGGAGTAAATTGATAACGTAAATAGGCTGCACCCCCTGTTACACGCATTGGAGCAGAAAAAGTATTTACTCGGCTAATAACATAATCTAGCTCTCCAGCAAGAGTAAGTTTACTAGTAACATTCCAAGTAAAATAGCTATCTAAAATATGAAGTCTACCCCTTGGAACAGGATTAATTGATTGTGTAGGTAGTCCGGGTTGTGTAGGTAAACTAGGAAAAGTTGGATTAAGGTTTGCTACTGAATCTCGACCTTCTAAACCAGTATAATAATTTAAGTTAAAAGATATATTTTCTTTAGGCTTAATGTTAATTATCAAAGCTTGTGACTTAAACCCATTAAAGTCTTCTGTTTGCTGTACACCATTAACCAACCAATGTGTCAAAGTAAGTTTACTATTTACATTATAGGTTGAGCGAAAGCCCGTATGATAAAAGGGCAAAAAGTTAAAAAAATAAGAACGACTATAATTTATTTGGTCTTTGTTATAGTTTCCTTCAATTCCTAATGCACTAGTAAATTTCCCAAAATCCAGCGTTAAACCGCTTCCTATTGGGAAAACATAAGTGCCATAAGCTTGTAAAACATGCCTATAAACCTGCGGGCGAAGTTCATTATTTGCATTACCTTGCAAAGTTTCCGTAGCAGAACCAAATTGCAAATCTAACCTTGCACCAAATCTACGTCCTTCTTCTAAATTTGGAGTTTGTTCCAGTATTAATGCCGCTTGGCTTAAAGTAAAACTATTTTGCGCAACATCATAAGCACGCAATAAATTAGCACGAGGACGGTTAAAATTATAACCATAGTAGCCATCTAAAGTTAAATTTATAGTTGTATCCTTAAAAAATTTAAGAACGTCTAAGTCTTCTGAAAGCATTGTATTTTCTTTAGCAGTAACTTCATTAGGTTTTTCTACTTTTGGTAGTGTTTTTTCATCCAGCACAATCTGTGTGCTTTCTGATGGCTGGATAATTTTTTTTTCTAGCTCAACTAACCGCTTTTCTAATTCTGTAACTTTATTTAATAGCAAAACTTCTCGTTCACTCAATTCTTCATTAGTAACTTTGCTAGTATCTTTTAGCAAACTATTTGTTAGCTGTTGTTCTTGTGCATAAACATTTTTAATAGATAAACAACAAATAATAGCTATTAAAAACAAGATTTTTAATTTTGTACTTTGCATTAATTACACCTTCGTAAATTTACAGTTATAAATTTATTGCTTACAGTTTCATCAGCCCTTCACCAACCACAGAACCTAATATTGCTCCCCAAATAGCAAAACCTAGCCCAACATAAAACGCCTCTTTAATCTCTTTTCCTGTTACTAACATAATTACTAGAAGTAAAGATAACCCTACCAATATACCTAGTAATGTTCCTATATTAGCAAGATTATATTTTGCTACTCTTTTTGGTATTGGAGTTACTTCTGAGTCAAAATCTGCACACCTTGAGCAAAAGTTCTTTTTTGCATTAAAACAATCTTTCTGATGGCAAATTTCACATTTTGAAGATAAAGAAATCTGTTTTAGTAGAAACATATAAGCCTTTTCCTAAAATAAATTATTACTAGCTTTATGTTAAAGCTTTAGGTATAAGGAAAGACTAAATGAGGCATAAAAATTTCATAAGGATTGATTGAGTGTTTTATTATCGTTCTGCTTTAGTTGCCACTATTTAAGCAATTAAGTAAAATCACAAGCTAAAATTATTTAGCCATAAAGCTTGAAAAATAAGGAAATATTATTAATGGGATTAGGTTTAGCAATAAAAGCTTTTTTTGCTCTATTAACTTCTAACACCTTACCTGACAATTTGTTAAAGGAAATGAAACTTCAAAAAGAACCTGAAAAAGTTGCTCTTCCGGCTGGCCCTACACCAGAAGAATTACGTAAACAAGAAGCAGAACATAATGCCCGTGCTATGCAACTGCTCAATATTTTACAAAGAGATGCGCGGCTTGTAGATTTCTTAAAAGAAGACATAAAACCCTATGCAGATGCTCAAGTTGGCGCGGCTGTTCGTAACTTGCATGAAAGTTGCCAACAAGTATTAAGCCGTTATTTACAGCTTGAACCTGTTATGGATTCTAGCGAAGGTGAACAAGTCACAGTCGACACAGGTTTTGACCCTGCCACAATTAAATTAATAGGTAATGTTACTGGTAAACCTCCAATTAAAGGGTTGCTTCGTCATCGTGGCTGGAAAGTAACTAAAGTAGATTTACCAGCTTTACCAGAAACTACAAGTCAAATAATTTTAGCTCCGGCAGAAGTTGAAATCCCTTAAAGTTATTTTGAAATTTTCTTAAAGTTATAAAACTATGTCTAAAAATAATTCTGAATATATTGTTGGTATTGACCTTGGAACTACCAATTGCGCACTTGCTAGCAGTCGCCGAATTAATCCAGCCGAAGACGAAAAGGCAGATATTTCCCTTTTTTCTGTTTCACAATTAATTAATCCTAGTGAAGTTGCCAGCCAAAAATTGCTTCCATCATTTCTTTATATACCTGGAGAGTATGATTTTCCTAAAGGTAGCACCTCGCTTCCCTGGACAAGTGAACATTCTTTTGTAGTAGGTGAACTAGCTCGCAAACGAGGTGCAGAAAATCCCACTCGTTTTGTTGCTTCGGCTAAATCCTGGCTTTGTCATCCAGGCGTTAACCGAACTCAGCCAATTTTACCTTGGCAATCAGCAGCAGATATTTCCAAAGTTTCACCCTTAACCGTTTCTCAGCTTTATTTAGAGTATTTGCGCCAAGCCTGGGACTATGAGCAACAACAATTAGGCTCAAATCTTAGCTTAACAGACCAAGAAATCTTGCTTACCGTGCCTGCATCTTTTGATATGGCTGCTCGTGATCTAACAATGAAAGCAGCAGAACTAGCAGGACTACATAATGTTACATTGCTAGAAGAACCTCAAGCAGCATTTTATTCTTGGATTGAAAGCCAAGGCGAGACTTGGCGTAAGCAAGTCACGGTTGGCGACCTAATTTTAGTCTGTGACGTTGGCGGTGGAACAACAGATTTTAGTTTAATTGCTGTTTCAGAAGAAAAAGGTGAGCTAGTTTTAAACCGTGTTGCCGTCGGCGAACATATTTTGCTAGGTGGTGACAACATGGATCTAGCCTTAGCAAGACTTTTACAGCTTAGACTTCAAGAACGAGGAACAAAAATTGACAATTGGCAACTACAAAGCCTTTGGTATCGCTGCCGAATTGCTAAAGAAAGGCTTCTAAGCAACACAAATTTAGATAAAGAACCTGTAACTATCCTAGGCAAAGGTACTGGTTTAGTTGGTGGAACCATCACAACCGAGCTAAATCGAGTAGATATTGAGCAAATTCTGCTACAAGGCTTCTTCCCAAACTGTCAAAATACGGACATGCCCGCTAAACAACGCCGTGTGGGACTACAAGAAATCGGCCTTCCTTATGCTGCAGATCCAGCAGTCACCAAGCATTTAGCTAAATTCCTATCACAACAAGCCCGAGAAGACACAGAAAATTATCAAATCCGCCGTTCTACTGATGGATTTGCTTGTCCAACAGCAATACTTTTTAATGGTGGTGTGATGAAAGCCGACATTTTGCGCCAAAAAGTTGTTGCAACACTAAATAATTGGTTAGCACAAGCAGGTTTTGAGCCTGTAAAAGAGCTTTATTCTGCTGATTTAGATACGGCTGTAGCTCGCGGAGCAACTTATTATGGTCAAGCGCGTCAAGGTCGCGGTGTTCGCATTCGTGGCGGGGCAAATCGTACCTATTACATAGGCATTGAAAGCGCGATGCCAGCAATTCCAGGCTTCCCTGCACCCTTAAAAGCTCTTTGTGTTGTGCCATTTGGTATGGAAGAAGGCACATCTGCACAAATTCCTAACCAAGAATTTGGTCTTGTAGTTGGCGAACCTGCCGAATTTCGATTTTTAAGCTCTAATACCCGCAAAAAAGACTCTATTGGAACGCTAATAGAAGATTGGGGAGATGAAATTCAAGAATTATCCCCGCTAGAAATAACTTTAGAGATTCCTGGACAGGAAGATAATGTCTTACCTGTAGAGTTAGAGTCCAGAATGACGGAAATCGGGACGTTAGAAGTCTGGTGTGTTTCTCGTGATGACCAACATAAATGGAAACTAGAATTTAATGTTCGAGAGCGTGAAGAAGAATAATGCAAACAGCAGAAAAAAAACCAAAATCTCAATTTATTATTGGTATTGATCTAGGTACTACCAATTCGGCTGTCGCCTTTGTTCGTCGCCAAAGTAGCGCAGAAATAGAATTTCCTATAATTGAACTCTATGAAATCCCTCAATTAGTAGCACCTGGCGAAGGTGCGCCTATTCGCACACTTCCATCTTTTCTTTATATTGCTGGAGAATATGATATTGCGGCTGAAAGCCTTTGGCTACCTTGGGATGAAACTGCAAAAACTGCTGTAGGAACTTTTGCACGTGAACAGGGTGCTTTAGTCCCTGCTAGGCTAGTTAGTTCTGCTAAATCCTGGCTTTGTTATCCTGAAGTAGACCGACGAGCTAAAATTTTACCTTGGGGATCAGATCTTGGAGAAGATGCTTGCTCGCCAGTTGAAGCTTCAGCTAGCTATCTTAAACATATTCGAGATACCTGGAATCATGAATTTGGTGAGAATGCAGAAACTCGCTTTGAAAATCAAGAAATTGTTCTTACTGTTCCTGCTTCATTTGATGAAGAAGCCAGGGAATTAACAGTTGAAGCAGCACACAAAGCAGGTTTTACAAATTTAACTTTGCTTGAAGAGCCGTTAGCAGCTTTTTATTCCTGGATTGTCACTAATCATGAAAATTTTGAAAAATATGTAGCCGACAAAGAGACTATTTTAGTCTGTGACGTTGGCGGTGGAACATCTGACTTTAGTTTAATTCGTGTTAGCCGTGAAAATGATGAAGTAAAGTTTGATCGTACTGCTGTAGGTGAGCATCTTTTATTAGGTGGTGATAACGTAGACCACGCCCTAACCTATCAAGTGCAATCACAAATTAGCAATAAACTAACCTTACAACAACGAGCCGCCTTGCTTCGCCAATGTTGTAGCGCGAAAGAAAAGCTACTTGGAGATGATAGCGAGCAAAGCGCGACAATTAGAATTGCTGGTAGCGGAAGTAGTCTTGTTGGAGGCTTAATTCAAACAGAATTAACTCGTCCCCAAGTTTTAGATTTAATTTTAGAAGGTTTTCTGCCTGTTACAGAACTTGCAGAAAAGCCGCACAATGAAAAACGTACTGGACTACGTGAAATAGGCCTGCCTTACGAGCAAGATCCAGCAATTACACGTCATTTAGCTGAATTTTTACATCGTGCTGGTGGTGATTCTGGCCCCGTTCGACCGGATGCAATACTTTTTAATGGAGGATTTTTCAAACCACCCATTCTAAGAGTAAGATTAGCTGAAGCTTTGATGAATTGGTTTGATGATGGACAACAAGATTGGCTTCCTAAAATGCTTTCTAATGACGCGCTAGACACTGCTGTTGCTATTGGTGCTGCTTATTATGGTTTTATCCGTCGTCAAGGTGGTATTCGTGTTGGTTCAGGCAGTGCAAAAGCTTATTACATTGCAATTAATCGTGAAGATTCGGAAGAAAAAGAGTCTAAAGTAGATGTTGTTTGTGTTTTACCACGAGGAACCGAGGAAGGAACTAAACTAACTTGGGAAATGGCTGCTGGAAATCTGGTTTTACAAGCAAATCGTCCGGTTAGCTTTAATCTTTGGAGTTCTACAACTCGTCAAGGTGATAAATTAGGCGATATTATTACTGTAGATCCTGATGATCTGCATCCTCATTCACCATTAGTTACAGTTATTCGCTTTGGCAAACGCTCAACTAACGTTGATATTCCAGTAAAAATTGCTACGGAATTTACCGAGGTTGGGACATTAGAAATTTGGTGCGAGTCACAAATTACGGAACATCGCTGGCGGCTTCAATTCCAACTACGTAAAGATACTCCTCAAATCAAAGCTTTTCGTAAAGAAACCGGAATACTTCCACAAAGTCAGCAGGTAATTCCAGAAGAAACTATAGAGAAAGCTAAAGAAGCTATTAAAGAAGTCTTTGGATCAAGTGAAGATCCAGGAAAAGTTTGTCAATTAACAGCAAGTCCTGTTGAATTATTGGGCAGATTAGAAGAAATAATTGGTATTGGCCGGGATAGTTGGCCGCTAGAGTTAATCCGTAAACTATCAGATCAGTTAATGGAACTTGTTGAAGGCCGCAAATTAGGAGGAAAATTTGAAGCCCGTTGGCTAAATCTCTATGGTTTTTGCTTGCGTCCCGGTTTTGGCGACCCAGTTGATGATTGGCGACTTCAACAAGCCCGCAAACTTTACCATCGAGGGCTATATTTCCTAGATGATGAGCAATGCCAGGCTGAATGGCATGTTCTATGGCGTAGGGTTTGTGCTGGTTTTACTAAAGGTCAACAGCTTGATTTCTATGAACGCTATGTTCCTCAACTACTTGGAAGTAAAACTAAAAAACGTGTCCGACTTAATCCACAAGTGGAAAGAGAAACTTGGCGAGTTCTAGCAAGCATGGAACTATTAACCCAACATCATAAAACTGAATTAGGAAATGCTTTGGTTTCTCGTATCCAAAATGGTCAAGCTGGAGAAAATGAATTTTGGGCTTTAGGTCGTATCGGCGCACGGATTCCTTTTTATGCTACGATTGATACAGTAGTATCCCCTAAAATTGTCACCAACTGGTTAGAAGCAATCTTAAATATTGAAACAATTGCTTTAGATAGTTTTGTTTTAGCACTTGCTCAGATGGGAGCGCGTACCAATGACACAGCACGAGACATTAACAACAGTTTGCGAAACCGTATAATTGCTAAAATAAAAGAAATTAACAAGCAAGCTTACTTAATCGAGAGCCTAGAAAATTATGTTCCAGCCGAACAACGCGACGCAGCAAGAATTTTTGGCGAATCTTTACCGCTAGGACTAAAGCTTATTCAATAAAAGCTTAAAAGTTTTCTTGCAAGACAGATTCAGCAAAGTTTTCATAATTAGGAAAAGTTAAAATATTCATCACTAAAGCAATTGCAACAAAAGGAATTAAAACAGGGCGTAGTGTTACTAAACTTAAAACAAGTCCATAAAGTGCGATTGTCTCATTAATAGCTAGCCTTACTACCATATTAGTAAAATATCTGTTGGATAATTCCAATATAGCTTTATCTTTTGACGCAGATTCCTGCATTACTTTTTTTATACCTTCTTTGGATAAAAAAAGATTTTTTAATACAAAAGAAGCTGAAATAGAAGTTACAGCCATAAAAGACAAAGCCAAATCTAGCGTAGAAGTGACATTAGGAAAAGCTACTGTAGTTGGTCTAAGTAGCACAAAGAAAACTACTGTAAACATAAATAGTGTCATTGTCATAGCTGCCCAAAGCACTCTCATTGTCATTATTTTTGGTTGCAATTCTTTTTTTAATCCATCTGAAAGCATAAATTTTCCTCCCTAAAAATTTAGACTAGCCCTAAAGAGCTAGTGTAGGGTCATTCAGTTCTCTAAAAAGCAAAAAGAGAAAGGAGTATAGTAAAATTCCAAAACTTTACCAAAAGAAAAGGGAAAAACTATGACTCCTAAAACTTTAAAAGAAGTATTAAACGAAGTAGAGGACTTTCGTCAAGCCAAAGGAAAGAGACATAAGTTAGAAGCAATATTGTTAATGACAATAGCAGCAATAATGAGTGGGTATAAAAGCTATAGTGCAATAGCAGAATGGGGGCGTAATTATGGAAAAGAAATAGCTCTAGCTTTGCGATTTAAGGAAGGAAAAACGCCATGTGTAGGAACGTTGAACTGGGTATTCAGAAATATAAATATAGAATCGCTAGAAAGAGTGCTAGGAGAATATTTCTATAGTTATGTAGAGGAAGTAAGAACTTGGCAAACTAGACCCTTAGATGCAGTTTATCCAATAGTTTACCTAGATGCTATACAAGGAAAAGTACATACAAAAGGAAAAGTCAATAATAAAGCAATATATTTAGCAATAGGAGTAAATTTGAGAGGATACAAAGAAGTATTAGGAATGTGGGCTAGTGAAAACCAAGGAGCTAGATTTTGGTTGAGCATAGTAACAGAGTTAAAGAACCGTAAAGAAGATGGCTTACGCAATTGTTAATCCTAGATCTTAAAAAAATTGTTCTAGCCCTCAAGCTTATTTATCAAGCAGTTACCGAAACTGATGCTGAAATTGCCCTAGAACTTTTTCAAGTAAAACAAAACTTTTATTTACAACATTTTGTTTCTGCTTCTATAATTGATTTATCTGCAATTTCTAAAGCCCCATCAATAAATTTATCATATCTTGGTCGCTCTGCGTCCGTTGCAGTCTCTCTTCTCTTAAAAGCGTCTAGCACTAATTTATAAGCATCCAACGCATCTTTTAAGTTTCTAACTAGTATTCGATCAACTTTTGAGACAGAGCTAGCCGCCTGAACTTTTCCATCTGCAATAGCAACTAATTTTGCTATTTCATTGCTTCTTAAACCACCCTCCAATTTTTCTTGAATTTGCTTTAAGGAGTCTAAAGCTTCCTTACTAACAACAGAACTAACACTTGTGGTATCACTTGAGCTTGGATCAGTAGTTTTGCTAGAGCTATTGGACGTATTAACACTTTTTGATTGAGGAGATTTAGAAGCAATATTTTTCCAAGATTCATTTTTATTTCCTTCTTCTATACCATTAGCTGCACGAAATTCTTTTGGTGGTAACGGCATCCGATTTTCAGCATTCCAAATACCTTTTCCTGCCTTTATAGCTTCGCTTTGAGCATCCAAGAGTTGCTGTTTACTTTTATTATCTAAATACCTGTTACTTTGAACTACTGCTAAACCCTCTTTAACTAATTCATAGTCCAACCATAAATCATAGATATAAATTAAACCTATACGCCTACCATATTCATCTGCTGACAAGCCTAAATTATTGATTGTAATTTCTTTACCTATAGCTAGACGTTCTGTAAAAGTTCGCGCCTCACTAGCCCAAGGTTCTTGCCCTGGCTGATTACCTACAGATGTTACAGGAGCATCAGCCCCAATTAATCTTACTAACTCACCATTAGTTAATTTTACTAGATCACCATTAATTACTTGCTCAACTACTAATGAAGTTGTGGTATTAGAGCTAGTTGTTACGTTTTTAACAGGTTCTTTAGCTTTAGCCTTTTGTGCTTTAGCTTCAATAACAAAACTATTAACTAATATCAGTAAATTTAGTATGATCAATAAGTTACGCATTATTTATTCCTTTTACTTAGCTTGGCTGGGAAAATAATATTAACAAAACAAAGTAGATTTAGATTATATTTTCTTACAAACAAAAATCAAACCTCAAAAATTGCTCTTTTTTAGTAATGCAGTATTTTTCTTTAGGAGCTATTAAATGTTAGTAACTTTGGATGAGCCAACTAAAACCATTGATAAAAAAATTCTACCTATTACAGATTTTTTACCTGCAAGTAAAATTACTTTAACAGGGGCTAAACTTGAGGCTGTTAGACATTTAGCACAAGATTTTCATAAAAAATTTTCTGCTGGGCCAAAAGTTCTAGCTGTTCGTACTTTTGATTTAATTTCTTTTCCTTACCCAACTAAATTTGGCTTTTGGGGTGCTGCTCTTTCTCCTGCTCCTTATGTAGTTATGACTAATAGAACTCTCTTTGTTCAGTTTCGCCAAGGAGAAAAAATCAAAAATCTACTTATGAATCCAAGCGATTTTGAAGCATCAAAAGCTGTCCCATTTTACGCAAAACAAATTAAGCGTTATGGAACATTTATTTCAGAAAATATTTTGAGCAAAAAAGTAGCTAATGTAGAAGAACACCTAAAAGCTATTGGAGTAAAACCTTCAGAAATAGATTATATAAGCTTTGATCATTTACATGTACAAGATTTAAGAAGGCTTATGGGAACTATAGCTAAAAATAATCAACCCCCTAGACAAGCACTTTTCCCTAATGCCCATTTTATTTTCCATCGTGCAGAAGTTGAATCTATGAAACAACTTCATCCAGTACAAATTCCTTGGTATGTCCCTGATGCACTTAAAGATGTTTGTACAGATAAACAAATCCTCATTGATGATGATGTTATGTTAGGTGATGGTGTCGCCCTGCTTCATACTCCAGGCCATACGCCAGGAAATATTTCCTTAGCAATTAATACTCCTAATGGTGTTTTTGTAACTAGTGAAAACGGAATTTCTATAGATAGCTATTGCCCTTTAGAAAGCAAAATTCATGGTATTCGTCGTCATGCTAAGGAGTGGGGACTAGAAGTAATTCTTAATGCAAATACTGCCGAATATACAGCAGAACAATATATTTCTATGGTTAAAGAAAAAGTAGTTGCTGGAATGGGTAAAAAAGGCATTCCTAATTTCTTTCCTTCATCAGAATTAACCGCCTCTTGGCTTGCTCCTTGGTTAAAACCTACTTTTTCTTGTCAAAAAGTAGAATTTGGGCAAATAAATAGCCTAGATATTTAACCTAGACTATTTATAACTAGCATTTTTCTGTTATTTATTGCGGGCAAAGAAGTTTTCCATAAACCGAGTAGAAAGATTACCAGCAATAAAATCTGGATCATCCATAATGCGATAATGTAAAGGTATTGTGGTTTTTATTCCTTCAACAATCATCACATCTAAAGCCCGCTTCATTCGAGCTATTGCAAGTGGACGTGTACTAGCATGAACTATCAGTTTTGCTACCATTGAATCATAATAAGGTGGGACAGTGTAGCCCAAATAAGCAGCCGTATCTATTCTAACTCCAGGGCCACCAGGTAAATTTAAGGTGGTAATTAGGCCAGGGCTAGGAGTAAACTTTTCTGGATGTTCAGCATTAATACGACATTCTATCGAATGCCCATTAAACTTAACATCTTTTTGTTTTATGGATAAAGGCTCACCAGCAGCTATATGAATTTGAGCTTGAACTAGATCTACACCTGTCACCATTTCAGTTACAGGATGCTCAACTTGGATTCTAGTATTCATCTCCATAAAGTAGAAATTACAATCATTATCAAAAAGCATTTCTACTGTACCAGCACTAACATATCCAAGATCTTGACAAGCCTTTGCAACTAGGGTTCCTACTTTTTTGCGAATTTCAGGACTTAATAATACAGATGGAGACTCTTCAATTAATTTTTGATGTCGTCTTTGAATTGAGCATTCCCGCTCACCAAGATGTATAACATTTCCATGACCATCAGCTAGAATCTGAAACTCAATGTGACGAGGGTTTTCTAAATATTTTTCTATATAAACGCTAGGATCACAAAAAGCTGATCCTGCTTCATGTCTAGCAGTTTGATAAGCAGAAACTAACTCTGTGGTATCTCGCACAATACGCATTCCACGACCACCACCACCAGCACTAGCTTTAATTATTACAGGATAGCCAATTATTTCGGCTATTTTGATAGCTTCCTCTACACTTTCAACAATTCCATCGCTTCCAGGTAATAAAGGTAGTCCGGCTGCTTTCATAGCCTTTTTAGCACGTGCTTTGTCACCCATTGTACGAATAGCTTCAGGCGATGGGCCTATAAACTTAATATTACAAGCCTCACATACTTCAGCAAAATGGGCATTTTCTGCTAAAAATCCATATCCAGGATGTATAGCATCAACATTTTTAATCTCAGCAGCACTAATTACAGCAGGAATATTAAGATAACTTTGCCCGCTAGAAGGCGGCCCTATACAAACAGCATCATCAGCAAATCTAACATGCAATGAATCACTGTCAGCTTCTGAATAAACAGCAACTGTTTCAATACCTAATTCCCTACAAGCCCAAATGATACGGCAAGCTATTTCGCCACGATTAGCAATAAGTATTTTCTTAAACATGTGATTAATTTACTTTGACTCCAAAAAGCGGTTGACCATACTCAACAGGGTGGTTGTTTTCCACATATATTTCTACTATTTCGCCACCTACATCAGACTCAATTTCATTCATTAACTTCATAGCTTCAATAATACATAAAACAGTACCAGGTTTAATTTGGCTACCTACTTTTACAAAAGAGTCTGATGTTGGACTAGGAGCGCGATAAAAAGTACCAACTATAGGGGATTTTATCTTATGTAAATCTTTTTCTACTTTTATTTCTTTTTCTGTAACAATAGGTGTTTTAGGAGGTTCTACAACAGTAGGTATAATTTTTTCCGTTTGAGGCTCTTCTAGGCGTTTTGAACTTTTTGAAACACTAGGAGGTGTAACATCATTACTAAATGAAGAAATTTTTATTTTAAAACTCCCTTGTTTTAACTCAAACTCAGTAAAACCTTTTTCTGAAACTAGCTCAATTAATTCTTTAATTTCCTTAAGCTCCACAACTTTACCTCATTTACTTAAGAATTAGAAAAGTGCTTTTTAATTTGTTTTATATAAAAATAGAATTTGTTATATAACCCAAGCAAAAGCCCGCTTGCAATGATTACATGCAAGCGGGCTTTTATTAATTTATTAACTTAAAATCAAGCTCGCTCTAAAGAACTATTATTTTTCTGTAGTTGATTCAGATGCAAGCGGCTCTGGTTTGCTGTCTACTAACTCAATAATTGCTAGTTCTGCACCATCACCTCGGCGATTACCTAATTTAAGAATACGAGTATAACCACCCGGGCGAGACTCATATCTTTTAGCTACTTCATCAAAAAGCTTGCTAACAGCTTTTACACCTGCTTGTGGCTCAGGTGGCTTTGTCTTACGTCTTACAGATGACATCCGCCCTGTATTCCCAGCAAAAAAGTAACCTGTAGCTAAACGTCGAGCATGTAAAGTACCTGCTTTGCCAAGTGTAATAGCTTTTTCAACAAATGGTCGTAACTCTTTTGCTTTTGGCAAAGTAGTTACTATACGCTCATGTAATATAAGTGATGTTGCTAGATTTCTAAGTAAAGCTTTACGATGTGGTGTTGGACGACCCAACTTTCTATGAGCAACATTGTGTCGCATGTTCTTCTCCTAATTTCTACTACTATATTTTACTCTTCTTCTTTAAGAGGACTACCTGTATCATCAAATCGCATACCAAGGTGTAGTCCCATAGCACCTAAGATTTCTTTAATTTCATTTAGAGATTTACGGCCAAAGTTTTTAGTTTTTAGCATCTCTGCTTCTGTCTTTTGAACTAGTTCCCTAATAGTTCTGATATCAGCATTTTTCAAGCAGTTATAAGAACGAACAGATAATTCTAGCTCTTCAACAGATCTATCTAAGTTTTCATTAAAAGGAGATGGCTTTTCTTCTGGCTCAGGCTCTTGAACCTCAGGCCCTTCTTCAAAATTAATAAAGACTGACATGTGATCTTTGATTAATTTAGCAGCCAAACTTATTGCAGCTTCAGGACGAATTCCACCATTAGTCCAAACTTCCAATGTCAATCTATCATAGTCAGTGTCTTGCCCTAAACGAGCAGGCTCAACTTGATAGTTAACTTTTCTAACAGGAGAATGCACAGAATCTAATGGTAAACAACCTGTAGATAAATTATCATCGGCATTATATTGTGCCGCAACATAACCATATCCTTGCTTAATATACAATTCTATATCTAAAGAAGTCTCTTCTTCTAAAGAAGTGATATAAATATTAGGGTCAATTATATCTATATCTTCATCAAGAGGTATATGCCCTGCTGTAAACCTGCCAGGGCCCTTAAATGTGACCCGAAGTACTTTTGGTTCATTTGTATGTAGTTTAAATGAAATTCGCTTTAGATTAAGTATTATATCAGTAGCGTCTTCACCTGATCCTTGTATAGGGGAAAACTCATCTAAAACACCTTCTATTTTAACTGCTGTAATTGCTGGCCCTTCTATAGAAGAAAGTAACGCTCTACGTAGAGTGTTCCCTATAGTTGTACCAAAACCTCGTTCAAAAGGTTGAGCATAAAAACGCCCATATGTATCTGTTAGCGTTTCAAACTCACACATCAACCTTTTTGGCTTTTGAAAGTTTGTCCAAGTTAAAATTTGTTGCTCCATCACATCTCTTACAATCTAAAATCTTTGATTTTAGTTAAAAACTTTACTCACTATTTTAGATCAAAATAAATGTTATTACTTGGAATAAAGTTCTACTATCAATTGTTCTTTTATGCTTGAGTCAATATCTTCGCGTCTAGGTAAAGACAAAACTTGACCAACCATATTACTTGCGTCAGCAATTTCTAACCAAGCTGGTCTACCACGTCCACCAGCAGTTTGAAAAGCTGTTTGGATAAAACCATTATTTTTACTAGTTTCTTTGATAGTTATTTTATCCCCAACCTTTACTTGAAAAGAAGGAATATTAACTTTTCTTCCATTTACAACTATATGACCATGTGTAACTAACTGCCTTGCTTGAGCGTGGGAAGTAGCATAACCAAGTTTATAAACAACATTATCTAAACGACGTTCTAAAAGAAGTAAAAGGTTTTCACCTGTAACACCTTTTTGGCGAACAGCTTTTTCAAAATAACTACGAAACTGCCCTTCTAACATACCATAAACACGTTTAACTTTTTGTTTTTCTCTTAGTTGTTCAGCATAACCTACTAACTTGCCACGTCGAGCATCTTGTCCATGCTCACCTGGAGGTTGTTGGCCTCTTTTATCTATAGCACAAGAGGGTTTATAACAACGCTCACCTTTTAAGTATAACTTCACGCCTTCGCGCCTACAAAGACGACAAACCGCACCACGATACCTTGCCAAGATATCCTCCTAAATAAAACAAAATATAAATATTTTAAGATTACCTAAACTCTACGACGTTTAGGCGGTCTACAACCATTATGAGGTATTGGTGTAACATCTTTTATTACACGAACATCTATTCCAGCACTATGAACAGCACGAATAGCTGATTCTCGGCCAGATCCAGGGCCTTTAACCCTAACTTCACAAATTTGCATACCGGCTTCTTTAGCAAGCGTAGCAGCTTTGCTAGCAGCTTGTTGAGCAGCAAAAGGTGTCCCTTTACGAGATCCATTAAAGCCTAACGCACCTGCTGAAGAGGCACTAACGAGATTTCCCTCTAAATCAGTAATACTAACTAAAGTATTATTAAAAGAGGCTTGAATATGAACGATTCCTTGAGGAATTACCTTTTTTTCTTTCTTCTTAAAAGTTTTCTTTTTACTAGAAGCTGTTGTTTTTTTTGCCATAAATTTTTACCAATACTATTTTAATACAAATATTACTTCTTACCAGGAGCCTTCTTCTTAGCAATAGTAGCTCTACGTGGGCCTTTTCGTGTTCTAGCATTAGTATGCGTACGTTGACCACGAACAGGTAAACCCCGACGATGTCGCAAACCTCTATAACAACCAATCTCTATCAATCTTTTTATATCTATTTGGATTGCTTTGCGCAAATCGCCTTCTACATCACCAGTTCTTTCTATTGCTGCACGAATACGTGAAAGCTCTTCTTCTGTAAGCTCTTTCATCTTTTTTCCGCCTAGGGTTTGTGCAGATTGATTTGATTCTTCTGCTGCTTCTTTAATAATGCGCATTGCCCGAGAGCGACCAATTCCATAAATATAGGTTAAACCTATTTCTGCTCTTTTATTATCTGGCAAATCCACACCCGCGATACGCGCCATATATCCTCCAAAATAAAACAAATAAAATTATTTATTAGTAAAATAGAAAAGGTTTACAAAAACAAATATGCTTTAATTTTAGCTATATGTTTTATCTTACCCTTGACGTTGCTTATGTTTAGGATTCTCACAAATTATTCTTACTACACCATGTCTATGAATAATTTTACATTTGTCACAGATTTTCTTAACAGATGCCCTAACTTTCATAATTCTCCTAAATGTTACTTATAACGATAAATTATTCGCCCACGTGTTAAATCATAAGGAGATAACTCAACTATGACTTTGTCCCCTGGCAAAATTTTAATAAAATTTTTGCGCATTTTCCCAGAAATATGGGCAAGAACTTGATGCTTATTTTCTAACTCAACACGAAACATTGCATTTGGTAATGTTTCTACTACTGATGCAACCACTTCGATAGCGTCTTCTTTTGACATAATTTTACACAAAATAAAAATTCACAAATAATTAAAGCTTTTATTATAACATAGCAATTAAGCGTAAAAAGCCAAGCCAGCAGATTTAACGCTTTTATTTTATTAAGAATTTAGCTGAGTAAGTACCCAAGGGCCTTCAGAAAGAATTGCTATTGTATGTTCAAAATGAGCAGATAATCTCTTATCAATTGTTGTTACTGTCCAACCATCTTTTTCAATTTTTACTTGATAAGAACCAACATTTACCATTGGTTCAATAGCTAATACCCAACCTTCTCGAAGCCGAGGGCCTTTACCTGGTTTACCATAGTTAGGAACTTGAGGTTCTTCATGCATTGCTGTGCCTATACCATGACCACAAAAATCTCTAACTACTGTATAGCCTCTTGATTCAGCATAAGATTGTACTGCATAAGAAACATCATACAACCTATTGCCTACTTGCATTTTCTCAATAGCTTGATAAAGAGACTCTCTAGTAACATCAACTAGTTTTTGAGCTTCATCAGAAACACGGCCAACAGGAATAGTTATAGCAGAATCTCCAACATATCCAGCTAAGGTTGCACCACAATCAATACTTATTATGTCACCTTCTTTAAGAATACGCTCTGAAGGAAATCCATGTACAACTTGTTCGTTAACAGAGGTACAGATTGAATAAGGATAACCGCGATATCCCTTAAAAGTTGGAATAGCTCCTGCATCTCTTATACATTTTTCAGCATAAATATCAAGCTCACTTGTAGTTATACCTGGTGTAACCAATCTAGACAATTGTCTCAAGACTTGTGCTACTAATTGCCCAGCACCATACATTTTCTGAATTTCTGCTCTTGTTTTTGTTATTATCATTTAGTAGCAGTTTATTATAAAAAACATTTATTAAGATTTTAGAATGCAACAAAGCTCATCAAAAATTTCACTTGATAGTTTAGTTCCATCAACAGATATCAAAGAATTTATATTAGTGTAGTAATCTATGAGAGGAGCTGTATTAGCTTTGTACTCTTCTAATCGTGATTTTATAGCTTCTAACTTATCGTCACTTCTATTAGTTAAAGAACTTTCACAAATATCACACTTATTTTCATGTTTAGGAGGTTTGTAATAAATATTATAAATTTCCCCACAACCAGAACAAGTGCGTCTACCTGTTAATCTGTTTAATAATATTTCTTCTGAAACTTTAACTTCTATAACAAAAACAGGCTTATTATGCTTTTTTGCCAACAAACTTAGCTGTTTTGCTTGATTTAGCGTTCTTGGATAACCATCTAAAACAAAACCTTCTGTGCAGTCTTTCTTGTTTGTGCGCTCAGTCACAAGCTCAAGCAAAACATCATCACCAACTAATTTTCCTAATGCCTGTATTTCACGAACAGTACTCCCTAAAGGGGTATTTTCTTTAGCAATTTGCCGCAAAATATCCCCTGTAGAAATTTGGGGTAAGGAAAACTTTTCTTGTAATTTACGTGCTTGGGTACCTTTACCAGCTCCTGGGGCACCTAACATTACAATTATCTTATTTAATGACACAGAAACTCCTAGAAAATTAACTAGTCTCTACGGCCTCTTATCCGACCTTTTTTCAAAAAGCCTTCATAATGTCGCATGATCAACTGGGATTCTATCTGGTTAACAGTATCCATAGCAACACCTATTACAATTAATAGAGAAGTACCACCAAAATAGAATTGAAAGCCGAAGCCTTTTACTATCCAATCAGTAATTGGGTTAGAAGTAAAGACACCATATAACCATGTTCCTACACCCGGCAATTTATCCACTTGAACGCCACTAAGTAATATCTGTGGAATAATTGCTATTACAGTTAAGTAAATAGCACCAACAACAGTTAATCTAGTCAGGATAGTGCTTAAGTAATCCGCTGTACGTTTACCCGGGCGTATGCCTGGCACATAACCACCATGTTTACGCAAATTTTCCGCAATTTCATCTGTATTAAAAATTATAGAAACATAGAAGAAAGTGAAAAATATGTTTGCAACAGTAAATAGCAACATATACAAAGGATGGCCGCCACCAAAATTACCTAAAAAACTTTTTATAGCATCAGATCCTGTAAATTGAGCTATTGTTTGTGGGAAAGTAAGTATAGAAGAAGCAAAAATAACAGGTATAACGCCTGCCATATTAACGCGCAAAGGCATGTGAGTTGATTGTCCCCCTACAAGTTTGCGACCAACCATCCTTTTTGCATAGTTTATTGATATCTTTCTATGCCCACGCTCAACAAAAACAATAGCCATTGTTATAGCCAACATAGCTACAAGCATAGCTAAAACACCTAAAGTTGATGTTGGATCTAAGTCTTTAACTCGTTCCCAAATTTGGTAAATAGCATTAGGCAAACCTAAGACAATACCAGCAAAAATCATCAAACTGATACCATTACCAATGCCACGTTCTGTAATTTGTTCTCCTAACCACATTATAAAAGCAGTTCCAGTAGTTAGTGTCAACATGGTAAGAAAAACAAACATTACAGGATTAATCCCAACAACTAAGCCAGGTTGGCTTTTCAACCACATCGATATGAAAAATGACTGTAAGAGAGAAAGCAATATGGTTCCATAGCGTGTATATTGATTTATTTTTTGTCTTCCAGATTCCCCTTCTTCTTGAACTTTTTTTAGAGAAGGAAAAACGGATGTCAACAATTGCAAAACTATGGAAGAAGTTATATAAGGAGTAATACCAAGAGCAAATATCGAAACTACTCGAAAATTTCCACCAGTGAACAAATCAACTACACCTACTAAAGAACCCGCAATGGTACTCCAAAGCTTTTCTAGTTGATAAGGATCAATCCCAGGCGTTCTTATATGGCTACCTATACGATAAACCAACAACATAAACAACGTAAAAAAAATACGTCTTCTTAAATCTGGTATAGAAAAAACGTTTTTTAAACTTCTAAAAAATTGATCTAACATATTATCGTATAAGCTCCAAAACGAGGGAAATTATAAAAATTAGTTTACTTTTTCTCCATAAGAAGAAGTCACTACAATGCTTCCCCCAACAGCACATATTTTATCTTTCGCACTTTGGCTAAAACGATGGGCTTCTACTTTAAGTGCTTTGCTAATAGTTCCTTTAGCTAAAATAGCTAATCCATCTTTTGCTAGTTTTTTGATAATACCTTTTTCTAATAAAGCATCTGTTGTTACAGTTTCACCTTCTTGAAACATCTTTTCAAGTGTGTCTAAATTAACTTCGTTCCACTCTTTTTTGAATATATTAGTGAAACCTCGTTTTGGTAAACGTCTATGGAGTGGCATCTGACCACCTTCAAAACCTCGCATGCTACTATAACCTGAACGAGATTTTTGTCCTTTGTTACCACGAGCCGATGTTTTTCCATGGCCTGAACCCGGGCCCCGACCAACCCTTTTTTTGGCTTTGTTGGCTCCTTTTGGAACACCAATATTATGCAATCCTAATGACATAAAAGCTCCAAACATTTGCAAATATTTTAATCTTCTACCACTCTAAGGAGATGTGGCACCTTTGCAACCACTCCGCGAATTGAAGGAAGATCTGGATGCGTTACCACCTGATTTAACTTACGTAGTCCTAACGTACTAACCATTACTTTATGTGGTTTTGGTGTACAAATCACACTACGGTAAAGTTGTATCTTAATTTTTTTATCAACTGCTTGAGACATATTTTCTCCTAAAAAACCATAATTCATTAATTATATCTCTTCTACTCTTTTGCCTCTAAGTCGAGCTACTTCTTCATGGCTTTTTAATTTCTTTAACCCATCAAACACAGCTCTAACAATATTATGGGGATTATTTGAACCAAGAACTTTTGTTACGACATTAGTAACACCTACAGATTGCATAACAGCACGAACAACGCCCCCAGCTATAACACCTGTACCTTCAGGAGCAGGCTTAAGTAGAACTCTTCCAGCACCAAATTCTCCTATAATAGGATGTGTTAAAGTGTTACCACTTAAAGGTATTTTAATAAGGTTCTTTTTTGCAGAGTCTAAACCTTTTTTAATTGCACTAGGAACTTCTTTAGCTTTACCAGAACCAAAACCAACTACCCCATGCTCATCTCCAACAACTACCAAAGCACTAAAACTTAGGTTCTTACCACCTTTTACTACTTTAGTTACTCTATTAATTGAAACAACAAAATCTTTTAGTTCTAAGTCTGCTGTAACAACACGCTCCATTAAAATTCTCCTAATATTTTACAGTTGTTAAAAACTTAACCCTATTTCACGAGCTGCTTCTGCTAAAGATTTTATGCGCCCATGATAAAGATAACCACCACGATCAAAAACTACTTTTTGTATTCCCTTATCAATAGCACGCTTGGCTATTAGTTGGCCTACATATTTAGCAGCTTCTATATTTCCACCAGCTTTTTCTTTATAGTCTTTCTCTAAAGTTGAAGCAGAACATATTGTAGATCCTGTCAAATCATCAACTACTTGAGCATAAATATGATTTAAGCTACGAAAAACGCAGAGACGTGGTCTTTGTGTGGTTCCTACAACTTTTTTGCGAATACGTTTATGAACAGCCTGTCTAACTTTTGCTCGTGATTTCATTGTAATCATTGCTCAAATACTCCTAGAGAAGTCCTTTATTTACCTGTCTTACCAGGCTTAAGTTTTAATACTTTTTCTGCATAACGTACCCCTTTACCTTTGTAAGCATCCGGTTTACGTAAATTATGCATATCAGCTGCTACTTGACCTAAAATTTGACGATCTATTCCTGACAAAGTAAGTGTAGTTTGATACTGAGGAATAGTTTTACCAGCAATTTTATCTGCTCTAAAATCTATGCCTTCTGGAACTGGGAAATCTATCATATGAGAGTATCCCAGATCAAATATTATTGACTTTTGCCCACTTGATTGTTTTTTTGAAGAATAAGCGCGAACAGGCTTTTTAGCATCATTCACTTTACTACGATCTAATTCCACTCTGTAGCCTACGCCTACAATATCAAGTTGTCTAGTAAAGCCTTTTGTAACACCTGTCACAGAATTTGCAAGTAAAGCTCGTGTTAAACCATAAAGGGCAGCAAAATCATTCCCTTTGCTCTCAACTTTAATAGCATTATTTTCGACCTTTACACTTATACCGTTTGGTATAGATGTTTTTAAGACACCTTTTGGGCCTGTTACTTGCACAATCTCTGATGAAATCTCTACTTTTACATCTTTTGGCAGTTCTATTTCTTTTTTACCAACTCTTGACATATCAGTTCCACCTATATTACAAATCCAGAAACATAAATTTCAGATTTATATATAAAAACTCTCAATTTATCTTAATATATGTTACAAAGCAACTCCCCACCTAATTGGGCTTGGCGCGCTTGTTTACCTGTCATTAAACCTTTTGAGGTACTAACAATATTTATACCTAATCCACCTAAAACATTAGGGATCTCGCTATTTTTCACATAAACTCTGCTTCCAGGTTTAGATACACGTTTTAAGTAGTGAAGTACCATTTCACCTTTTGGGCCATAGCGTAAATACACTCTTATGGCTTTTCTTGCACCCTCGCCAGCTACTTTATAGTTGTTTATATAGCCTTCTTCTTTTAGAATACGGGCAACTTCAACTTTAAGCTTTGAAGAAGGTATATCTACTTGTGTATGTCGTGCTGCTAATGCATTACGAACACGCGTCAACATATCAGCAATTGGATCCATAAAACACTTTCCCTATACAAAAATTTTTCGCCTTGAAAAGGATCTTTACAATTTACCAACTTGCTTTCGTAACCCCAGGTATTTGACCCTCTAAAGCCAAATTACGAAAACAAATACGGCATAATGAAAATTTTCTCAAATAGGCCCGAGGCCGTCCACAACGTTTGCACCTATTATAGGCACGAGAACTAAACTTAGCTTTTTTGTTTGCTTTAAAAAGCATAGATTTTTTAGCCATAATTAACTTACCTAACAGTACCTAATATAATTTATTTTAGTTAACTCGAAATGGCATTCCAAAGTGTCGTAACAATGCCCGAGCTTGTTCATCTGTTTTAGCCGTGGTTACAATACAAACATTCATACCACGTGTTTTATCAACTTTAGCAAAATCAATCTCTGGAAAAATTAATTGATCTCGTAACCCTAAAGTGTAGTTACCACGCCCATCAAAAGATTTAGGAGATACCCCACGAAAATCACGTACTCTAGGCAACACTACACTGATTAAACGATCTAAAAACTCATACATTCGATCATTTCTTAATGTTACCATAGCTCCTATAGTCATATTTTGTCGTAACTTAAAGGCAGCTATAGATTTTTTAGCACGAGTTATTACAGGTTTTTGACCTGTAATAACAGCTAGTTCATCCGCTGCTATATCTAAGATTTTAGCATTATTTGAAGTAATAAAATCTCTTCCCAACCCCATATTGATAACTATCTTCTCTATTTTTGGTACTGCCATAGGGTTAGTAAGCTCAAATTCTTTCATCAAAAGAGAGGAGACTTGTTCTTTGTATTTTTGCTTTAGTCTTGGTACCATAATTAAATACTTAGCCTTGTTAATAAAATCTTTTTACAAAACAATTCAAAACTGATCTTAAAATAGAGAGTTTTTTAAGTAAAATCAAAACTTAATCTCTCAAAACTTTTAGTTTTGAAATATGTATTAAGCCTTCTTTTTCAACAATACCACCTTTTACACCACGTGTTGGGTTGGATTTTAGGTGACGCTTTACTACATTAACTCCTTCAACCCTAGCTTTACCTTGTCGATGGTTTACTTCAATAACTCTACTTTTTTTGCCTTTATCTTTACCAGAAATAACCATAACCCAGTCATTTTTTTTGATGTCATTGACTCTTACATTGACTAAGCTTTTTAGCTTAAGAGCTTTTAATCCCATTATATTACCTCCGGTGCAAGAGAAACTATTTTCATAAATTTTTTCTCACGCAATTCACGAGCAACAGGGCCAAAAACGCGTGTACCAATAGGCTCTCCATCAGCTTTAATAAGTACAGCAGCATTTTGATCAAATCTAATATAGCTACCATCCCGACGACGCACTTCTTTGCGGGTACGTACAACAACAGCTTTTACTACTTGCCCTTTTTTAACTGTGCCATCAGGACTAGCTTCTTTCACAGAAGCAGTTATTACATCCCCTAAAGAGGCTCTTAAACCTGTACTGCCGCCGATTGGTAGTATCATCGCTATTTTTTTTGCTCCAGAATTATCTGCCACATCCAAAATAGTTCTCATTTGAATCATAAGAAATTCTCCTAAAAATAACTTTTACTTATAAAACAACTTTTTGTAAAACTTCAGCTACTCGCCAACGTTTACAAGCAGAAAGTGGACGTGTTTCAATAATCCTAACCTTATCACCTATATTACAATCTATGTTTGTATGTGCCATAAATCTTGTACGCCGCCTTATATAACGCTTATACTTATGATGACGTACTAAACGATCAACACGCACCACAACGGTTTTCAGCATTTTATTACTAGTTACTATACCAACTTTTTCAGCACGACGGCCCTGGCTAGAAGTTACCTTTTCTTGAGAATTTTCTTCTACTTTATTTTCTTCTGACATAATGATTAACCCAATTCCAAATTAAATCTTACAATTAATGTTTAATTGCCAACACTCTTTCACGAGCTATTGTCTTTACTTGAGCAAGCTCTTTTTTCTGTAAACGAACACCTTTAACTGCATCCACTTCTCCTAAGCTTTTCTTAAAACGACCTCTAAAGATCTGTTCTATAAGCTCAGTTTCTCGTGTTTTAAGATCTTCATCAGACATTTCACGTATTTCTTGTATTTTCATAACACCCCACTCTCTAACTCGTCACGGGTAACAAACTTAGTTTTTATGGATAGTTTACTTGCAGCTAATTTCATAGCTTCTCTTGCTACTTCTTCACTGATGCCTTCCATTTCAAAAAGAACACGACCTGGCTTTATTACAACTACCCAACCTTCTGGGGCTCCTTTGCCTTTTCCCATACGCGTTTCAGCAGGTTTTTTAGTAATTGGTTTATCTGGAAAAACTCTTATCCATAGCTTTCCACCACGTTTTACAGAACGTGTAATTGCAACGCGAGCTGCTTCAATTTGTTTACCTGTAACCCAAGCAACTTCCATTGCCTTAAGACCATAGTCACCAAAGGCCACTGTAGCACCACGAATAGCTTTACCGCTCATTCGACCTCTTTGTTGCTTACGGTACTTCATTCTTTTTGGGATCTTATATTCTGCCATTTTTTACTCCAAAACATGACACTATGTAATAGTTTTAATTATTCTATACAGAAACTTCTAGCGACCACGTGCATTTAATGATTTTTCAGCTTGTGTTTTACGTACATCCAAGATTTCACCACGATAAATCCAAACTTTTACACCTATAACCCCAAAGGTTGTATAAGCTTGAGCAAATCCATAGTCAATGTCTGCACGTAAAGTATGTAAAGGTAATTGACCATCTAAGTACCATTCAGAACGAGCTATTTCTGCTCCACCCAAACGACCTGATACACGTACTTTAATACCTAAAGCATTATAGCGTTTTGCGCTATCAACAGACTTTCTCATAGCACGACGAAAAGCGACACGTTTTTCTAATTGAGAAGCTATTTGCTCTGCTTGAAGCTGGGCGTTTAGTTCAGGTCTACTAATTTCTTGAATATTTACAATAACATCTCTACCTGTTTGAGCTTGTATTTCTGACTTAAGCTTATCAATCTCTTGTCCTTTGCGACCAATAATAATACCAGGACGAGATGTATGAATAATGATTTTTAATTTGTTTGCAGCCCTTTCAATATCAATATGGGAAACACCTGCGCCTGCAAAACGAGTTTTCAAATCTTTCTTTAAGCTTAAATCTTCTAATAAAAGCTTACCAAAATCCTTCTTAGCATACCAAATTGAACGCCAAGTACGATTAACTCTTAATCTAAAGCCGTAAGGATGTACCTTCTGACCCACATTAGCCTCCGAACTTAAAGTTATAACTATGTTTACTTAGTTTGATTAGATTCGCTTGAAACAACAACCGTGATATGACAGTAATGCCGACGTTCCCTATAGGCACGTCCCATAGGAGCGGGACGAACGCGACGACGCCATTTTGTTATTCCAATGTCTACATGACAATTACTAACTACAAGTTTTTCAACATCAACAGAAACATTGTTTTTGTCTGCTTTATGCAACACATTAGCAACAGCCGAACGCAGCACTTTTTCAATAGGTCTAGCAGATCTTTTATTAGTAAAAGATAAGACAGCAAAGGCATCTGCTACATTACGACCTCTAATAGTATCAACAACTAATTTCGCTTTTTGTGCTGAACCTTTTATATATTTTGCAATTGCTTGGGCTTCCATTTACTTAACTCCAAACTAAAACTCGTGATTTTAGTGATTTTTTCTATTTTTTACCAGCCGGTTTAGCACTTTTTTCTGTCTTATCCCCAGCATGACCCTTAAAAGTGCGTGTAGGAGCAAATTCTCCTAATTTATGTCCAACCATGTTTTCAGTAACATAAACAGGAAGGAATTTTTTACCATTATGAACAGCCAAAGTATGACCAATCATATCTGGTATTATAGTTGAACGTCGGGACCAAGTTTTATAGACTTTTCTTTCATTTGCTTTATTCATTCTTTCAATTGCATTTGTCAAATGACGATCTACAAAAGGCCCTTTTTTAACAGAACGTGCCATAAATCACCTCAACTGCTTTACTTTCTACGCTTAACAATAAACTTATCAGTTCTTTTATTGTTTCTTGTTTTATAACCACGGGTAGGTTGTCCCCAAGGAGTTACTGGATTACGACCACCACTTGTTTTACCTTCACCACCACCATGTGGGTGATCAACAGGATTCATTGCTACGCCTCTTACGGTGGGACGTCGCCCAAGCCAGCGCGAACGGCCTGCTTTACCTAAGGAAACATTTTCATGTTCAATGTTACCTACTTGGCCTACTGTTGCCATACAATCAACTTTAACTCGGCGAATCTCTCCGCTTGGTAAACGTAACTGAGCCCAGTCACCTTCTTTAGAAATTAATTGTGCAGAAGCTCCAGCACTACGAACCATTTGACCACCTTTACCAGGTCTAAGTTCAACATTATGAACCTCAGTACCTAAAGGTATATTTCGCAACGGCAAAGCATTTCCTGCAATGATATCTGCTTCCGGGCCAGAAAGTATTTTTGCCCAACCTCCAAACCTACAGGGGCTAAAATATAGCGTTTTTTCCCCATCAACATAGCTAAGCAAAGCTATACGTGCTGAGCGATTTGGATCATATTCTAAAGAAACAACTTTTGCAGGGATACCAACTTTGTTACGCTTAAAATCAATAATTCTATAAAGCTTTTTATGACCACCGCCTCTATGACGTACTGTAACATGACCAATGTTATTACGGCCTGAACCACGCACTTTAGAAACTGTTAATCCTTTACAAGGTCTTACAGCATCCAAATTTTCATTTGTTAAGTAAGTTTGGTATCTTCTAGCTGCGGAAGTAGGTTTTAATTTTTTTATACCCATGATGTAAATCTCATTTACCTAAAATAAAATAAATAACTGATTAGTCTTAAGTTTTAAGGATTTAAAAGTACAAAGATTGAATTTTGCGCTTAAAATACAGAAAGAGGGTAAACCTCAAACAAACTACTAGACTACATCACCATACTCAATTACTTTTTCACCAGCCTTCAAGGTCACATAAGCTTTACGCCAATCAGATTGACGACCTTCAAAACGACCTCGACGCTTCATTTTGCCTTGATAGTTGGCAATACGAACAGACTCAGCATCTACCTTAAAAATAGCTTTGACAGCATTTTTTACTTCTATTTTGTTAGCAGATCTATCAACATAAAAAACTAACTTTTGTTTGCCATCTTGTGAGCTTTCTTTTAAGCGCAATGCTTTTTCTGTAATAACAGGCCCTTTAATTACATCCCATACTGAACGCATTACTTTATCCCCTTTACTTTAGTAAAATAGTTTGAAGTTGCATGATAGCTTCTTTACTAAAGATAAGCTGTTCGTGATTAAGCAGATCATATATGTTAACGCTGTCACTAGAAACGCGCTTAACTCTCTCAAGATTGCGTGCAGACAAAGTCAAGTTATTGTTATCTTTTAGATCTACTAAAAGAGCTTTTTTGTCTCCACCTAAGTTTTTAAGCACTTTAAGAAGATTTTTAGTTTTATGATCTTCTAGGTTAAAGTTTTCTAATACCAATAATCCACCTTCACGTAAGCGTTCAGATAAAACAGAACGTAAAGCTCCGCGACGCATTTTCTTAGGTATAGAATATCCCCAATCTCTTGGTTTTGGCCCGTGTACATTGCCACCACCTTTCCAAAGAGGAGATCTGATAGAAGCTACCCGCGCTCGGCCTGTACCTTTTTGTTTCCATAACTTACGGCCAGCACCAGAAACTTCACCACGTGTTTTAGTAGAAACTGTGCCTTGTCTTTGATTAGCTAAATAACACTTAACAGCTTCATAAATCAATGCTTTGTTAAGTGGAGCCGCAAAAACTACATCTTGTAGCTCTAATTCTCCAGTTTCTTGGTTTTCTAAATTTTTGACTTTTACAACAGCCATTTTTTACTCCATAAACAGGACAAAATCCTAACTTTTCTTCCTGATAAGTAAATATCCGCCCTTTGGTCCAGGCACACTACCTTTTACTAGTAAAAGATTGTTCTCTGTATCAACTTGAACAACCTGTAAATTTAAGATTGTTTTACGCTCTACGCCCATATGTCCTGCCATTTTGGTTCCTTTTATTACTCTTGAAGGAAAAGCAGAAGCTCCTATTGAACCTGGAGCGCGATGGAACATTGATCCGTGAGTAGCACGACCACCACCAAAACCATGGCGTTTTATAAAACCTGCAAATCCACGCCCTTTTGTAGTGCCAATAACATCTATAGTGTCATTTGCAGCAAATTGAGCTACTAAAACACTATCACCTACTTTAGAACTATCGTCAGAGGTTTCTAGACGAAATTCCCTTAAAATTCTTGTAGGGGGAATAGATTGTTTTCCACGTGCTTTTGATTTATCAGTTTGACCAAAATGGCCTAACAATGGTTTAGAGACACGTTTAGGAGCGCGTTCTTCAACTAAACCTAGTTGTACAGCTTCATACCCATCTTTAGTAGAAGTCTTACGTTGTACCACTACACAAGGACCGGCTTTAATCACTGTAACACAAGTTACTGTACCATCTGGTGCGAATACTTGTGTCATACCTACTTTTTTTCCAATGATGCCATTAATCATAAACTAAAACTTAGCCTCACTGATTTTTAGTCTTACAAAATTAAAAATCTATTGTTAATTTTTTACTTATGCTCTCTGCCAAAAGCTTTTATCTCTACATCAACACCAGCAGGAAGATCTAATTTCATTAAAGCATCTACCGTTTGAGGTGTAGGATCCAGAATATCCATAAGTCTTTTATGTGTACGAATCTCAAATTGTTCTCGAGACTTTTTATCGACGTGTGGAGATCTCAATACAGTATATCTATTCTTAACTGTAGGTAGAGGTATTGGCCCAGCAACTCTAGCACCTGTACGTTTAGCTGTATCAACTATTTCCGCAGTTGACTGGTCAAGCACTCGATAATCATAAGCTTTTAATCTAATTCTAATTTTTTCATTTAGCATATTCTTAACTCTACTCAATAATTTCAGAGATAGTACCAGCCCCAACAGTTCTACCACCTTCACGAATGGCAAAACGAAGACCTTTTTCCATAGCAATAGGAGTAATTAAAGTAACTTCAATAGCAATGTTATCACCAGGCATAACCATTTCAACTCCTGTTGGTAAATCTGCTACACCTGTTACATCTGTTGTACGAAAGTAAAATTGTGGTCTATATCCTGTAAAAAATGGAGTATGTCTTCCACCTTCTTCTTTGGTCAATACATATACTTCCGCTTTGAATCTAGTATGAGGCTTTATTGTTCCAGGCTTAGCTATTACTTGTCCTCTTTCTATTTCTTTTCTATCCACACCTCTTAATAGTAACCCTACGTTGTCTCCTGCTCTTCCTTCATCCAACAACTTCTTAAACATTTCTACGCCTGTTACTACTGTTGTACGAGTGTCTTTTATTCCTACAATTTCTACTTGTTCACTTGTTTTTACTATTCCTCTCTCTACTCTACCTGTAGCAACTGTTCCTCTTCCTGCTATTGAGAAAACATCTTCAACAGGCATTAAGAAAGGTTTATCAGTTTGGCGTTGAGGAGTTGGAATATAAGAATCAACTGATGCCATTAATTCTTCAATTGTACTTTCCCATTTAGGATCGCCATTTAATCCACCTAAAGCAGAACCACGAATTACTGGAATATCATCACCTGGAAAATCATAAGAAGAAAGAAGTTCTCTAACTTCAAGTTCAACTAAGTCAAGGAGTTCAGGGTCATCAACCGCATCAACTTTATTCATAAAAACAACCATAGCAGGAACACCTACTTGGCGAGCAAGGAGAATATGTTCTCTAGTTTGTGGCATTGGCCCGTCAGTCGCTGCAACAACCAGAATAGCTCCATCCATTTGTGCTGCTCCAGTTATCATGTTTTTTACATAGTCAGCATGTCCTGGGCAATCTACGTGGGCATAATGTCTATTTGCTGTTTCATATTCTACGTGTGCTGTTGCAATTGTGATTCCTCGTGCTTTTTCCTCTGGTGCGTTATCTATTGAATCAAACGCTCTCACTGCTATTTTTGGATTTTTCTTTGCTAATACTTTTGTTATTGCTGCTGTTAATGTTGTTTTTCCGTGATCTACGTGTCCTATTGTTCCTACGTTTACGTGCGGTTTACTTCGATCAAATTTCTCTTTTGCCATATCTTGACTTTACTCCTAGAAAACTTTATCTTAACTTAAGTCACTGAAAATATTATATTAAGCAGTTGTGCCTCTAACTTTGGCAATAATTTCATCTCCAACAGATTTAGGAGTTTCTTCATAATGCTTAAAGTGCATTGTGTAAGTTGCTCGACCTTGAGTAGAAGAACGTAAATCCGTTGCATAGCCAAACATAGTAGAAAGAGGAACGGCAGAAATAATAACTTGTGTACCTGGACGAGATTCCATTCCTTCAATTCGTCCTCTTCGTGAGTTTATATCACCTGTTATTGATCCCATATACTCTTCCGGTGTAACAACTTCTACCTTCATAACAGGTTCTAATAAAACCGGATCTGCCTTTTTGGCAGCATCTTGGAAAGCCATTGAGCCAGCTATCTTAAAAGCCATTTCGCTTGAATCAACTTCATGATAGCTACCATCATATAATGAGATTTTTATATCTACCATTTCATAGCCAGCTAAAATACCGCGTTCCATAGCTTCTTTTATGCCTGTTTCAACAGGATTAATATATTCTTTTGGAACAACACCACCAACAATTTTATTTTCAAAAACAAATCCGCTACCTGGTGGTAAAGGTTCTAATTCTATCTTGACGTGACCATACTGACCACGACCACCACTTTGACGGATAAATTTGCCTTCACCTTTTGAAATTTTGCGAATGGTTTCACGATAAGCAACTTGAGGTTTACCAACGTTGGCACCTACCCCAAACTCTCTTTTTAGCCTATCCACTATTATTTCTAAATGTAATTCGCCCATTCCAGAAATTAGAGTTTGACCTGTTTCATTGTCAGTGCTAACTCTAAAGGAAGGATCTTCTTGAGCTAATCTATTTAAAGCAATACCTAGTTTTTCTTGATCAGGTCTTGTTTTAGGTTCAATTGCTACTGCAATAACAGGTGCAGGAAATTCCATAGCTTCTAAGATTACAGGATTGCTTTCCACACAAACTGTATCACCAGTAGTAACATTTTTAAGACCACCAATAGCAATTATTTCACCAGCAAATGCTTCATCAACATCTTCGCGTTTATTGGCATGCATACGCATTATTCGGCCAACACGTTCTCTATTTTTCTTAGTAGAATTTAGTACATAACTTCCTGATTTCAAGTGACCAGAATAGATACGCACAAAAGACAAACTACCAATATGCTTGTCTGCCATAATTTTGAAAACTAAGCCTGAAAAAGGTGCTGTATCATTTGCAGGTCTTTCTTCTTCAAGCTCTGTTTTAGGATTAATTCCTACTACAGAGGGGATATCCAAAGGAGAAGGCAGATAATCTATAACAGCATCTAGTAAGGTTTGGACACCTTTATTCTTAAAAGCTGCTCCAGTTATAACAGGAACTAGTTTTAAGGCTATTGTACCTCGGCGAAGTGCTGATCTAAGCTCTTGCTCAGAAAAATCTGTATTTCCTTCTAAATACTTATTAGCAATTTCGTCATCATAATTGGCAATGGCTTCTATCATTTGTTCGTGCATTTCTTCAGCTTGCAATTGCAAATCCGCTGGAATATCAATGACAGAATATTGTGCGCCCTTGTTTTCATCATCCCAAACAATTGCTTTCATAGCAAGAAGGTCTACTACACCACGAAAAGTATCTTCGTTCCCAATAGGTAGGTGTATAGGTACGGGATTAGCACTTAAACGTGAGCGTAATTGGGAAACAACTTCTGAAAAGTTAGCTCCCGGACGATCCATCTTATTAATAAATGCAACACGTGGAACATGATATTTATCGGCTTGTCGCCAAACTGTTTCTGATTGTGGTTCAACACCCCCTACAGCACAAAAAACAGCAACTGCTCCGTCCAATACTCTTAAAGATCTTTCTACTTCAATAGTAAAATCAACGTGACCTGGAGTATCGATTATGTTGACTCGAAATTGCTCGCCTTTTCTTGTCCAAAAGCAAGTAGTGGCAGCAGAGGTTATAGTAATACCTCTTTCTTGTTCTTGTTCCATCCAGTCCATGACGGCTGTTCCTTCATGAACTTCCCCTATTTTATGGCTCACTCCTGTATAGTAAAGTACGCGTTCGGTAGTCGTTGTTTTACCAGCGTCTATATGAGCCATAATTCCAATATTGCGAAAACGATAAAGCGGTTCTTGTCTACTCATAATTTTGCAGTGTCATTGAAACAAATTTCTGACAACTGACCCTAAAAACTTACCAACGATAGTGGGCAAAAGCTTTGTTAGCATCTGCCATTTTATGTGTATCTTCTCTTTTCTTAATGGAGCTACCTTTACCAGCAGCAGCGTCTAAAATCTCCCCTGCTAACCGATCACGCATAGTTTTTTCTCCACGTCTACGAGAATAATCAATTAACCAACGAATAGATAGTGATGTACCACGATGAAGACTAACTTCTACAGGTACTTGATAAGTTGCACCACCAACACGTCGGGAGCGTACTTCAACTTTTGGTCTAACATTTTCAAGAGCTTTCTTAAAAACTTTTAGAGGATCATCTTGTGTTTTCTCTTGAATATTATTAAGTGCTCCATAAAAAATTCCTTCTGAAACAGAGCGTTTGCCATCCCACATCATATTATTAATAAATCTAGTCACCATAGTATTATTATAGATGGGATCGGGAAGAACTTCTCTTTTTTCAGCAACTCTTCTTCTTGGCATACAAAAATAACTCCTTAATTTACTTATGAAGCAGTTCTACTTTTTCTTAGCTGGTGCGCCTTTAGCTGGTGCGCCTTTACCGGGTGCGCCTTTGCCGGGTGCAGCTTCTTTTGGACGTTTAGCTCCATATTTAGAGCGTCCTTGCTTACGGTTAGCTACACCAACCGAATCTAATGTTCCACGAACAATATGATAACGCACGCCTGGCAGATCTTTAACGCGACCACCACGAATTAAAACAATAGAGTGTTCTTGTAAATTGTGACCAATACCAGGAATATAAGTAGTTACTTCAATTCCATTAGTTAATCTTACGCGAGCAACCTTACGCAAAGCAGAATTTGGTTTCTTTGGTGTAGCAGTATAAACGCGAGTACAAACGCCACGTTTTTGTGGGCAAGCTTGTAAAGCTGGGCTACTAGTTTTGTAAGCAACTTTATCACGTCCTTTGCGAACTAATTGGCTAATTGTTGGCACTTCCCTTTGCTCCTTCAAATACAAGTGAAAAGTAAAAGCAATAGAATTACTACTTAATAAAGCAATTTACTTTTTAGATAAATTACTGGTTAAGTAAAATTTTAAAATAAATAGAATTAAATTAATTTGGGTATAACTTTTGAGTTTGTGCGTATCCTTTAGGCGTAACCCATAGCCTAGGCTTCTCTGTGGCGTGCGTTAAATTTAGGTAAGAGATAAATATGCGGAGACAAAAAACATCTCTTTTACGCCACAATAATAAATTACTCTCTAGTATTAAGAACTAGAATTGAGTTAAAAGCAGTGAAATTAAAAGCTTTACTGCTTGCTCGTTTCCGCACTAAAAAAACTCAAAAAACCTAAAAACGAGCTTTGTTGAAATTCTTTACCAACGAAAGTGTGGAGTCTAGATTAAGAGATGTGTGCTGTCAAGGAAAAGTTTCCGAATATCTGAATAATTGTTCAATTATTTCTAATAGACAGTCTATTTCTATAATCTATTAATCAAAGAAGCAGCAAACCCGGCTCCAAACCCATTATCAATATTTACCACTAAAACATTGGAAGCACAACTATTTAGCATTCCAAGAAGTGCTGCAATACCTCCTAAAGCAGCCCCATAGCCAATGCTTGTGGGAACAGCGATTACAGGAACAGAGACTAACCCCCCTAATACAGAAGGAAGTGCGCCTTCCATACCAGCAGCACAAACGATTACACGCATTTCAGCAAGTCTTTCCATTTCGCTTAAAAGGCGGTGAAGACCAGCTACACCAACATCATAAAACCTTACTATTTCATTACCAGATATTTCTGCTGTTATGGCGGCTTCTTCTGCAACGCTTATATCAGAAGTTCCTGCTGTGACAATACCTATTTTTCCTTTTCCCTGTAAGTTAAAGTTTCTTTTAATAGTTATAGCACGAGCATCTTTATGAAAAGTGGCATCTGAGGCAATTTGTTTAACCGTCTCATAGGCTTCTAGGTTAGTTCTAGTTACTAGGACGTTACTACCAGCCTTTAGCATTCTTTCAACAATACCTGTTATTTGATCACTAGTTTTTCCTTGTCCAAAAATAACTTCTGGAAAGCCTTGACGGATAGCTCGATGGTGATCAACACGAGCAAATCCAATATTTTCATAGGGAAGGGTGCGAAATTTTTCTAAAACTTCCTCTAAGCTATATTGATCTTCTTTATAAGCTTTTAGGAGATCAGAGATTTTGTTGCGATCCATAAATATTTCCTAGCTAGCAAAATTAACAAAATGGCTAAAAAGCATATTTCTTAAATAGCATGACAAGGCTAAGTTTGTCAGGTTAGCATTGCTTAATATTGCCTTAAAGCTTATTTAACTTGTTTTTAAGGAAAAAATTTATGGCTAAAAAAATAATTGTTGGCATAACTGGTGCAAGTGGTGCGATTTACGCCCAAAGGCTACTACATTATCTAGAAGAAAGCCCTTTGGTTGAAACCATTAATTTAGTAATAACTTCTGCTGCAACTACAGTAATAAGAGAAGAATTATCATTAAAGTTTTCAGGAGTACGCCAAACAGATGCAGAATTACTCCTAGGACGGCCAACAACAAAAATTAAGCATTTCCCTGCTAAAGATATTGGTGCAAGTATCGCAAGTGGGTCTTATCCTGTTGATGCAATGGTAATTATCCCTTGCAGTGTCAACACTTTAGGAATGTTAGCAGCAGGAATTGTTAGAGATTTAGTTCATCGTGCGGCAGATGTCACCTTAAAAGAAAGTAGAAGACTAATACTTGTTCCAAGAGAAACACCACTAAATCGAATACATCTAGAAAATTTATTAAAATTACATCAGGCAGGAGCAACAATAATCCCTGCAATGCCTGCTTTTTATCATAACCCTAGTACTATTCTTGATTTAGTAGATCATTTTGTTTTTCGTATTTTGGATCATTTAGGTGTTGCTCATTCTGATGAAAGTATATGGCAAGGAAGAACTAGCACAAACAAACAATAGCCTTAATGATAGATTTGATAGTCTATTTCTGAAAAAATATTATCTTTGCTTTCAATTTCTGAAAGCCAAGCTTCATCAATTCTGTCAGAAATTATGTCTTGGTAAAGTCTAGTAAATCTATGGATATGATCCTTAAATCTCTTTATTGCATAAGGAACCATTGTTGCGGTAGTAATAATAAATGCCCAATCGCTTGATTGAGCTAAGACTAGCTCCCTAGCAGCTTGTTTTAAGGCTCTCAAGTAAAGACCTGTAGCATTTGGATAACGTTGGGCAAGTTCAATCATTCTTTTTTCTGCCATATGTTGATGAGGATAGATCCAACTAGTAGCAGTGTTGACCCAAACTCGATTATAGCCTTCTGCACCCCAAGTTGAGGCTGAAGGGGTTTGTTGTTGATTTTCCGAATACATTTCTAAGTAATCTGAAGGGGTAATTAGAGTAATTTCATTTTGTTCATAATGAATTTTCTTAATTAAAAAACTAAGAAACTGTGGCCCCTCAAACCACCAATGCCCAAATAGTTCTGCATCGTATGGTGAAACCACTATAGGATTACGTCCTATCATTTGCTTAAGCTGTCTTACTTGTGCTAAACGCGAAAGAATAAAATGATTAGCATGATTAATGGTCGTTTCTCTAGCCCAATCAGGAACATAGGGTTGCTTTTCGTGTAGTTCAACTTTGCCAGTAACACGAAAATATTTTATTCCCAAGTTACGACGTTTCCCATCAGAATGTAAAAAGGGCTTAATATATTCTTCTTGAGCATCCCAGCCTAGGTCACGATAAAATTCACGGTAATTTGGATGACCTGGATAGCCTATATCTGCACTCCAAACTTGTTCGCTGGTTTCAACATCTCGAGCAAAAGCAGCAACACCTGATGGAGTAAGAACAGGAGCAAAAATCCCGCGTCGTGGGCGAGGATCGCCAAACATAATGCTATGAGAGTCTACAATAAAAAATTTTAACCCTGCTTCAGCTAATAACTTGTCTACACCAGGTTGATAAGCACATTCTGGAAGCCAAATCCCTCTAGGCCAACGTCCAAAATGTTTAGCATAATTACGGCAGCCAATATGTATTTGCGCACGTCTAACCGCATCATTTGACATTAAAGGTAAAAAACCATGCGTTGCTGCACAAGTAATAATTTCTAGCACACCTTCATCTTGAAGATTGCGAAAACCTGCTATTAAATTACCATGATATTTTTCATTAAATAGCTTTTGTGCAGCTACAAAATGTTCATGGTGAAGTTTAGCAGCCTCAAAATATGGTGTGTCCTTGGTTCGTTCTAATTCGCTGGTAGTAAGTTTAACTAATTTAGCAATTCGTTCAGAGTAACGAGATTGTAAGAGTGGGTCGGCTAGCATCTCACAGAGACTAGGAGTTAAAGTCATTGTAACACGGAACTTAACTCCTTCTTTGACTAAATTTTCAAATAAAAATAGCAGTGGAATGTAGGTTTCTGTAATAGCCTCATAGAGCCAATCTTCTTCCAAAAATTCTGGATATTCTGGATGTCGCACAAATGGCAAATGTGCATGCAGTATTAGTGCAAGATAGCCTGCTTCCATATTATTCCTTAACACAGCATAATTGCTTTTTTCTAAAAGCTAATAGTTTTATTAGTCATACTAGGCAACCAAGGATTACGCGATGGATAAGGGCGATGCTCAGAAGAGCCAACCATATAACGTGGTGCAACATGATGAGGATGTAGCGCGTCAGCAAATAAACCTTCCACCTCTGCTACAGCTTCGCGTAAATATTCTGGGATTAAATAAAGAAAAGCTAGAAGAGTTAAATCGCCTCCTTCGCCTCTTTCTTGTAGTTCTTTAAGCAAAGCACGTATTCTTGGAGGTAGGTTGTCTATTTGATCATCTTGTAAACTTTCGCCTGATGATACGGTAGATAAAATACTAGAAACATTTTCTGGTAGCGCGTTCATTACTCTTTCCGGCCCTAGCATACCAGCAAAAGCAGCAAATCCTGATGCTCTTAAATTATCTGCAAAATCTTGTCCAACAATTTTGTATTCTGGCTCTGGATCAATATTTTTGGAAATAGTTCCTCTAGGAGTCGTGATTTCATCTGCTTCTAATAAACGAATATAACCGCGTTCAGATGAAAGCATTCCTACTTCAATATGATAATGTTTATCAGGCAAAACACTTAGCCAATAATCCCCAGATTCTAAAATATTGATAAATTTAACATCATTAAAGGTAAGTTCAGTTACTTTTAAGACTGGTGAAAAGCTTTCTGCAATATGCTGAGGAAAAACAGCTTTTAGCTTATCAAAGACTTGTGGGCGAACATTCCAATAAACCCAAATATGAAAAGGGTCTTGTAGCATTGCTCGAATAGTATCAACATCATAGCTATCAGGTATTTCCAACCCTTTATCAATAAAAATTTCCTGTGATGGTTTAGTAATTCTCTCCTCTATCAATTCAGCAATAGGGGTTTCGCTTACGATTTCTAATTGATGAGATGGAAAAAAAGAGGATTGAGACATAACCATATTTGTTGCCTTTCTTGGAGCTTTATTTAGCTTTGCTTAGATAAATTTCTTAGATTTTAGCAAGCCATTTGACAATATTTCATACACTAGGAAGTGTCAAGCAACCTTGACGTTTAGAGCTTTGCTTAAATATGATTTTGTCAGAAAATTTAATTCTTTGTTGTTAACTTTTTGTAAAGTATTTCTAATAAAAATTTTTTAACTAATTATTCTTTTAGAATCAAAGCTTTAGCATAGCAGGTAACTTTTGCATAAATTAAATAAAAGGTTTTAACTACTAAAAAATGAATGATTTACTAAGACTACTCCGCTATGCTAGACCCTACACACTAGCTTTAATTACTGGGATTTTACTAACTATATTTGTTGGGCTATTTGAAGCTGCTCGAATTTCTTTAGTAGCTCCTATTTTTGATGGTCTAGCAAATCAAAATACAACAAATGCTATTAGTAAATTCGCTGGTGTATCTTACCTAGTTGAATATCTTCCAAAACTAAATCAAGCTGGTGTTATAGCTCTCTTATTACTTTTGTTTACTATACTTAAAGGAATAGCATTATTTTTTTCTGGTTACTTACTAACTCACGTAGGGCAAAAGATTATCGTTAAATTACGCCAAGAATTATATGAGCATATCCTAAAGCAATCAGACCTATTTTTTAGCAAACATCGTTCAACAGACCTTACTGCTCATATAATTAGCGATGTTGAACGAGTCCAGCATGCTGTAACAGTCCTGCTTTATGATACTTTAAGAGAATCTTTTACTTTAATTGTATTGTTAGCTTATGCTTTTTCTGTTAGCTGGCAATTATCTGTGTTTTCATTAGTTATAGTTCCAGTAGTCTTTGCTATTACAGTTCGTTTTGGTAAACGTTTGCGCCGGACTAGCCATAAAACCCAGGAAGGTATTCAAGAAGTTTTAGGAATTGCTCAAGAAACTATTTCTAGCAACCGGGTTGTAAAAGCCTTTGGAATGGAAAACTTTGAGTCAAAAAGATTTTTTGACTCACTAGATAAACTGCGTAATACCAACATGAAAACAGCTACGGCTCTTTATCTTTCTTCGCCTATTTTAGAGCTAGTTGGTTTTTTACTTTTGGGAGTCTTGATTTTATTTGCTCAAAGTTTAATTGTAAGAGGAAGTCTTTCTATTGGAGCATTTACGGCTTTGCTAGTAGCACTTGCTAAGCTTTATGATCCAATGCGTAAACTTAGCCAAACACATAACACTTACCAACAGATTTTTGCTGCTTCAACACGAGTTTTTGCTATTTTAGACGAGCATACAGAGCTAGAAGACAAGCCTAATGCCAAAACTTTAATATCATTTTTAGAAAATATTACTTTATCAGACGTGTCATTTTTCTATCCTAATAGTGATCAAGCAGCATTAAGTAGCATTAATTTAACAATTAATAAGGGACAAATGGTTGCATTAGTTGGAAAAACTGGTTCTGGAAAGTCAACTTTAAGCAACTTATTAATGAGATTTTCTGATGTAACAGCAGGAAAAATTCTTTTAGATGGTGTAGATATTCGAGATATAAAACTTTCAAGTTTGCGCTCACAAATGGCTTTAGTCAGTCAACAAGTTGTGTTATTTAATGACACTATTCATAACAACATTGCTTATGGTCGAGGTGATATTAGCCGAGAAGAAGTAGAAATGGCAGCAAAAGCGGCCTTTGCACATGATTTTATTATTGAGCGTGGCGGCTATGATGTAGTTGTAGGGGAAAACGGGTCTGAACTCTCAGGTGGACAACGTCAGCGCGTTGCAATTGCAAGAGCATTGCTAAAAAATGCCCCTATTTTGATACTTGATGAGGCGACATCAGCACTTGATACAGAGTCCGAACAACAAGTTCAAAAAGCGTTAAACAATTTAATGCAGGATCGCACAACCATTGTTATTGCTCATAGGCTTTCAACCATTCGTCAAGCGTCTTCTATTGTGGTACTAGACAAAGGGCAAATCATAGAAACAGGAACACATGACCAATTATTAGCAATGGGTGGCTTGTATCAAAAGCTTTATGAATTACAATTCAGTCAAGAAGAAATTAGTGAAGAGATTAATCTAACAAGGAACTAAACTTTATGCTTAAAAGCATGACCGGATTTGGTCAAGCAGTTTTAGAAAATGAAAAATATCGTATTACTGCTGACGTTAAAACCGTTAATAACCGATTTTTAGATATTCATATTAAAATGCCAAGTGAGCTATCTACAATGGAAATAGCTCTAAAAAAGCGTGTACAAAGCTTTCTTAAGCGTGGACGTGTAGATTTAATTATAACGCTAACTCAAACAGCAGAATCAAGTTATGAAATAAATCTACCTTTAATAAAAGGTTATTTTAAGGCTCTACAACAAATTCAGATGCAACTAGATTTAGACACTAGCTTTGATTTAGGGTTACTAGCAAAACTCCCCAATGCTATCCAATTAACTACAACATCAGCTAATCTTGACCAAGATCTAAATAATCATCTAACTACAGTTGTAGACCAAGCTTTAGAAAAATTAACTGCCATGCGTTTAGTTGAGGGAAAAGAATTAGAATTGGAACTAATGAGCCGACTAGAAAAAATAGAAGCATCTATTCCTGAGATTGAAAACAATGCTGGTCAACTAACTGAGTTTTACCGAGAACGATTGCAAAAAAGGATGCAAGAAATCCTCCCCAACAGTATCCAACTTGATCAAGGACGCTTTAGCCAAGAAGTTGCTTATTTAGCTGAACGTAGTGACATAACAGAAGAAATTGCCAGGTTAAAAAGCCATGTTTTACAATTTAAAGAACTTTTAACAACTGTTGAAGAAGCAGGAAAAAAATTTGATTTTATCTTGCAAGAAATGAACCGGGAAGCTAATACTATTTTAGCTAAATCTGGTGAGTTAAATATCTCAAAAATGGCAATTGAAATAAAAACCGAAATAGAAAAATTAAGAGAGCAAGTGCAAAATGTCGAATGATATTAATAATTTTAGAAGATTAGGTAATTTACTAGTAATAACTGCCCCCTCTGGTGCTGGTAAGTCCACCCTTGTAAAACGACTACGTACAAGTATTTCAGAAATAGCTTTTTCTATTTCTTATACAACTAGACCACCTCGTTCAGGAGAAGAGCATGGACGAGACTATTTTTTTGTTAGTATCCCTGAATTTGAAAAAATGAAAGACGAAAATCAATTTTTGGAATGGGCAAAAGTACACAGTAACTATTACGGTACACATAAAAAAAATGTTACAGAAATACTTTTGCAAGGCTATGATGTAATTTTAGATATTGATGTACAGGGAGCGGAACAAATAAAGTTAGCAATGCCTGAAGCAGTATTAATATTTATTATGCCCCCTTCATTTTCTGCACTCTCAGAACGTTTATATAGTCGTGATTTGGATAGCAAATCAGTCATTGAACACCGCTTAAAAGCTGCAACTAAAGAAGTTGCCTGTTATGACAAATTTGATTATGTAATTATCAATGATGATTTGGATTCTGCAACAACTGCTTTAGTTTCAGTAGCGCAAGCCGAAAGGCTTCGGCCCAATCGTATGAGTAATAAACTTAAACATATCCTCACAAGCTTTCCTTTATCATAAATTAAACTAAAAAGAGGGGTTTTATGAAAATAGCATTAGGTGTAAGTGCTTGTATCGGTGCATACAAGGCTGTTTTAGTACTACGCCATTTACAAGAATTAAGTGTAGATATTGAAGTAGTAATGACTAAACATGCTCAAGAATTTATCCAACCGCTTACTTTTCAAGCATTATCCACACATCCTGTTATAACAGATATGTTTGCTTCGACAGAACGCAGCGATATCTATCATATTTCTTTAGCACAAGCTATTGATTTACTTGTAATTGCACCTGCAACGGCAAATATTATTGCTAAATTAGCTCATGGAATTGCAGATGATTTTCTTACAACACTTTATCTTTCAACTCCTGCACCAACATTAATTGCGCCTGCAATGAATGTTGAAATGTGGCGACATCCTGCAACACAAGAAAATATTAAAATTTTAAGTGATCGAGGAGCGAAATTTATTAATCCTGAAGCAGGCTATTTAGCTTGTGGAATGAAAGGCGAAGGACGTTTGGCAGATCCGCTAGAAATAGCTCAAAAAGCCGTGCAAATAATCCAAGAAAATAAAGCTAAAACCTCTGTTGTTAAAACAGATTTGATTAATGAACATATATTGATTACAGCCGGGCCAACTAGAGAATATATTGACCCTGTTAGATTTATTTCCAATCGATCATCGGGAAAAATGGGTTACGCTATTGCTCAAGCAGCAATAGAACGAGGTGCTAAAAGTTACACTTGTTAGCGGGCCTGTATCAATCGCCCCTCCAGATCAAGCTAATTTAATTAAGGTTTCTACTACCGAAGAAATGTATAGGGCTGTTTTAGATAATTTTGACAATGCAACAATAGTTATTAAATCTGCTGCTGTCTGTGATTATCGACCACTAGTAATATCTAATCAAAAAATCAAAAAAACTTCGTCTGAAATGTCTATCGAACTTGAGCGAACTCAAGATATTTTAGCTGCTCTTGGAGAAAGAAAAACTAGTCAAGTCTTAATTGGATTTGCAGCCGAAACACAAAACTTAATTGAATATGCTCAAGATAAACTAGAAAGAAAAAATCTGGATTTAATTATAGCTAACGATGTTAATGCCTTAGATGCAGGTTTTGATAGCGATAGCAACCGAGTAACAATGATTGACCGCGATAGCAATAAAGTAGAACTTCCGCTAATGCCTAAACGCGAAGTAGCCGATTATATTTTGGATGCTGCTGTTAGACTAAAAAATCTTAGTTAATTTTGACCAGAATTAGCCAAATTTTGCATTTAAACACTGTAATCTTTTTAAGAAAAAAGTAAAGGAGTTAAAAACCGTGAGCAAACAAAAAACTAAAGACAAAATAGTTTATCCAGAAAGCGACGGCAAACCGATGTGTGACAATACTTTGCAATATTATTGGATTACAGTTATTCAAGAAAATTTAGATAAAATACTACCTTGTTTTGTTGCAGCAGATTTACTTTGGTATCCTGTAGAGGGAGAGCCAAAAATTTCTGCTGCTCCTGATGTGATGGTAATGTTTGGCCGTCCCAAAGGTCATCGAGGCTCTTACAAACAATGGGAAGAAGGAAATATTGCCCCTCAAGTCGTTTTTGAAATTCTTTCTCCAAGTAACACTAAAAAGGAGATGGCCGAAAAACTACTTTTTTATCAAAAATATAACGTCCAAGAATATTATCTTTATTATCCTCAGCGCAATACATTGCGAGGTTGGCAAAGGCTAGGAGAACAATTAGTTGATATTGTCCCTATGTCAAATTGGACTAGTCCCCTTTTAGGTATCCGTTTTGAACAATCAGACCAAGAACTAACGCTCTATCATGCTGATGGTCAAAGGTTTTTGTCTTTTTTGGAGCTTAACCAACGCTATGAAGACATTTTATTAGCTGAATCACAAGCTAATGCTCAAATACAACAAGCCAATGCTCAAATAGAGCGAGAACGCCAACAACGCTTACTTGCTGAACAGCACCTTGAACAAGAACGTCTTCGTGCTGAACAACTTAGAGCTAAGCTTCGTGCTTTGGGAATAGATCCAAATATTTAAGATTTTTTTAATAGCCTAGTTTAACAATTCTTAAGCTAGGCTATTCCTATTGCGTAGTTTGACTAGTATTAGCCAATTCTTTATCTTTTATCGATAAAATTTCTGCCATTGCTAAACCAAGTATTAGCCAAAAAACAATTACTACTTCACCATCTCCAAAATTAAAATGCACTAAAGCACTGACACTAAAACCAACTAAACCGCCTAAAGCCCCTAAAATAATGGCTCGCTGTTGCCAATGTAACGCGCTAGCTTTAACACTTAATAAAAATCTGCTAAATGTACGTAGAGCTTGCCCAATAACACCTAGATAAAGCAGCAAGGCAGGAATACCCCACCAAACAGTTAATTGCAAATAAGTAGAATGAAAATGTCCAGGCGGTAGTTCTCCATTACGAAACATTCCCCACTCCCGCCAATGTTTACGCTCGCTGCCTTTTCCAATTCCTAAAATAGGGTGTTTTTTGACTAGCTTAACGCCTTCTTGCCAAATTTCAAGCCTCCAAGTTGTGCTACCATCTTTTAGATCAAATAGTCCTACACCACGCCATTTAGCAATAGCATAAACTCCTACAGGTAGAGCAATTAGCAGCATTGCAATTAAAATTAGCCGACGATTACCTTGAGAAAACAAAGTAATTGCTAAAGCAGATAGCCCTAGACCTGCTAAAGGGCCTCTAGTTGCTGTAAAAATCAATGTTGCTGTAAAAGCAATGGCAAGTAGCCCAAGTCCAATAAGTACCCAGTTTGATCCACGTTTAGGGCAAGCTAGCAAAAAGCCAAATAGCAATGAAGTAATTAACTGCAAGGCTTCTGCATAAGTAGAATAATGGTTATAAAAGCCTTGTGCGCGAAAATCCCGACCAGGAGAAACATCTATTCCTAATCGTTCAACCCCTTTTAGCTCTGTAGACTTTTGAAACCTTCGTCTTAAAACATCTCCAACAAGTAGCATTTCATTATGGCGAAACTCGACTTTTACCATAGTGTCAGGATCGCCTTTATCTATCACATCAGAAAAGACTTGCAAGGAAGTTATAGGAACTCCATCAGCCTTAAGCAGCACATCACCTTCAACAAAAATAATGTTAGTTCTACGATTAAGTAAGCTATGAGGATGTATTTTATCTATTTTAGCCCTTGTCCTTTGGCTTTTAAGTATATTGAATAGCCAACATTTACAGAGCAAGACATAATTAAAACTAAAGCTAAACGTCTAGCTCTTTGACCATCACAAGCACGAACAGCAACAAAATAAAAAAGACTAAAAAAAGCTAGTTGTTTTAAGCCACTAAAACTAGTTAATCTTTCATAAGAAAAACAGGCTGAAAGCGCGGCCCAAGCAAATAAGCCTAGTAAGGGTAAATCTAGCGGGGTAGCTTTAAGAGTAAATTGTTTTTTTGCAGCACAGCTTATAAGCCAAAACAGCGCAGCAGCTAAAAAGCTACCTTGAGAACCTGCAATAGAATGAGGTGCGGCTAAAGCACAAGCGTAGAGGCAAAAGGTTGAGAGTTTTTCAAATTTTTCTGCTAGGTTAAGTCGGAAACTACTGGTCAATTTATATAAAACATCCTTTAACTTGGTCTTGCTACAGGGCTTAAAGTAGTAGTGGATTTACCAGTAGTTGCGGATCTAATAAGAAAATCTGTGTCAGGAAATTCTAGGCGCAAGATTTGTTCAGCTAATTGATACTTTAAGGTAAGAAACCGGCCAGAATAAAGATCTGACATAGGTTTAGCAATATCTGCAAATAAAGGGTCAAAAATATTGCTTCGCCCACCAATCATTACTTTTCCGCTTCCAACCGAATATATCCACCTCCTACTACAAAAAATTCAACCAAATTTTCCTCAAAACGTTCACCAAAACTTTTTCTAAATATTCTCTTACCTTAGCAAGTGCTAGAGTATTGTTATTTTCTGTGTGTGGTAATACGCTAATCATAGGATGATCAGCTATGATTACAATACAAAACTTAAAAGATTTTTCTGTTGCTTCTTTATTAGACAAATATTCTTCTAGCATTTCTTTGCTTTCTGGAACAATGGCACTAGCAGAAGTAAGTAGGGAGTCTATGTCAATACGAAACATTTCTGTCCGGTCTAAATGATCTCTAACTTGTTCTTTAGTTAAATCAACTACAGTTCTGCCAGCATCACCATAGGTTTCTACACAGGAAAAAATCAAGTTATAAATCTCTTTAGTTACAGAAGGAAAACTAAGCAACAAATCACGTTGTTTAAGGGGAATTAGGCTTTCATAACGCTTTTGAAACAAGGTGGCATATTGTACATAATGACGTAAATCTCCACGTCTCATCAACAGCATGCTTTTTAATAAAGATAATTTATCTTCTAATTTTTTATTAAGAAAGCCACGATAAAATTTATCAAAACTCTCCACTTCTGTTTCAGATAAAGGAGTGTCTAGAGCGCAACGTCCCTCTGCCACTAACTGGTTAATGATAATTCCTGATTGGCTTTCCATAATTGTCCTAGATCAATAAGCTTTTAAGGTTTGTCTATGGTAACAATCACCTCATTAGAAGCAGGGCTTTCTCCATTCTCATAGACGGCAGTAACTACATAATTAAATGTAGTTTTTTGGGTAATAGAAACACTATCAGTAAATGTTGTATTTGTTGCTGGTACAATCCCAATTAAATTTGTTGGAGCAAGTAGCACTGGTGTTGTTTGGGATCGATAGATATTATAGCGCAATAAGTTATTTGTTGAAGCAACTCCATCCAAAGGAATTACTCTTACTGCACTTTGATTACCATTGCTATCTACTAGACTAACAGAAACAGCCTTTAATGTTCCAGCACGTACCGCTTGAGTCACACCAGAAATAGAAAAATTAACATTGAACCGTGCTTGTCCTCTTACAGGATTTCTTACTAGCTCAAGTGAAAATGGAGAGAAGTTTTGTAGTCCACCATCTCCGACAATGCCTAAAGCAAAAACTACTTTTCCATTAGCATCCAAAAACCCAAGTGTCATCCCTGCCGTGTTAGCATCATCGTCAATTCCATCTAAGTTAACACCTACGCTATCTTCATTATTAAAAATTGCTGCATTAGCATTCATAATCATAGGTGTTGTGCCATCACCAGCAACACGACCATTGATACCAGTTACAGCCGGAGCAAGGTTTAGTATTCCAGCATCGTCTCTAATACTACTAGCCCAAATTGCAGCAGATGGAAAACCTCTTACACCCTTTAAGGTAAATGGAAAATTACCTGTTTCTTTACCTGTAAAATCCAAAGGTTTAGAAAATATTGCTCTATCGCCAAATAAAAGTAAATTTCCGTTTCGAGGCGTGGTGACACCTCTAACATCTTTATCTAACAAAATAATAGATACTCCACTTTGCCTTCCAAGATCACCGTCAGGGTCAGTAACTGTAAAATCTGCTTTAGCTTTATTTTTTCCTTTTAAGTCTACAATTAATTGTGAAATTCTAGGAGCCTGCCCACTAGCCAGTGGATTAGGTTCATTAACTTGTCTATTTTCATTAGGTTCATTATTTCCAGACCTAACAATACCAAAACGATAAGCTTTTAACTCATTAGTTTCTGGGTCTAGCAAATATTGATCTTTTTCGCTCTGTTCTAGTTTTGCTAAATCCAGAACAGGTTTAGCAAACTTAGATGAAGTTGCAAAATTAGCAGGCACCTGCCAGTTAAGCATAACTTTATCTGTACCTTGAGCAGTAGCTTGCAAGTTACGAACGGTTTGAAAAGGATTTTGCTGAGTAAATAAATTACGTGCTAATTCTGAAGCATTAACCGATCCCCAACCCGTAGCTAAATCATAATTAGTTTGAGCATTAAAACCCATCACATTAGCAACACTATTATTTCCAACAGTTACATCATTAAAGACTTTTGGCCCACCTGCGGCTTGATTAGAACCTAGGGCATAAATACGGAAATTTGCATT